>JBDGSA010000156.1:0-7502 GCA_042217755.1 Haloglomus sp.
TGTTGATGCTCTCGACGCTCCTGCACTCGGTCGCCGTCGGGAACTGCCTCCCCTCCACCACACGCGTCGTCTGCGTCGACATCAACCCCGCCACCGTCACCCAGTTGCTCGACCGGGGCTCGGCACAGGCCGTCGGAATGGTCACCGACATCGGGACGTTCGTCCCCATCCTCGCAGAGAAGATTCTCGACGAGGAGTAGCGGTCGTCCTCCGAGTGTCGCCGACCCTCACAGGGACCGCACGGCCGACCACTGGCAGCGATTGGGGGCCTCGGAAAATGTTCCCGGTCAGACTTATGCTGCCGTCGTGTCTCGGTCCGAGTGATGCTCTCAGAAGGAGACACCGCACCGACGTTCACGGCGACGTACGGGACGAGCGAGCACGAACCGTTCGATCTCGAGGCGGTTCTCGGCGACGGACCCGTCGTGCTCGCATTCTTCCCCGGCGCGTTCACGCCGCCGTGCAAAAACGAGATGGTCGCGCTCCAGGACCACCTCGCCGCGTTCGAGGACGCCGGCGCGACGCTGCTCGGTATCAGCGCCGACTCGCCCTTCTCGCTGGGCGCGTTCCGCGACGAGTACGACCTGGAGTTCGACCTCGTCAGCGACATGGACCGCGAGGCCATCGACGCGTACGACCTCGAGATCGACATCGGCGACCTCGGCCTCCACGGCATCGCGAACCGGGCCGTCTTCGTCCTCGACGAGGCGGGCACCGTCACCTACGCGTGGGCGGCCGACGACCCGACGAACGAACCGGACTACGAGGCCGTGCTGGAGGCAGTGAACGCGTCGCAATAACGATACTGCGGAATTGATTATCGAATTGTAGACGTAAATACGGAAATATACGGATAATTTTCTTCTTAGCTACTTCTTGCACGAATGTCGACTCGTCGCGGGCCCAGGCAGTCGGTGGACGGCCCCGTCTCTGACTCGCCTCCGAGCGGCGTTACCCTCGCGGCGTCACACACCCTCGACGGTCTTGCGGAACTCGGTGATCTCGGAGCGAGCCGTCTGGATGGTCTCGGCGGTTTCGTCGTCGACGTCGTCCGCCAGATCGTCGAGTTTGAGCAGGACGTTGGCGAGGGCGCCGTGGTCCGGGTCGTTCTTCCCGTCGGCCCAGCCGGCGACGCGGTCGGCAAAGCCCGACAGTCGGTCGGCGGTGTCGCCGTCCGTGCCCGCGGCGGCGTCTGCGAGCAGGTCGCTGGCGGTGCGCAGGTGGTCGCGGCTGTCGTCGCTCATGTGCGATGGTTCCGTGGATGAACGCAAAACACTGTCGCTCGTCTCGTACCGACCGTGGTGACCGGTTGCCGGGCTCCACCGGCTCCGCGGTCGGCGACAGCCGGGACTGGCTCGCGACGGTCCGTATCATACGGTTTACTGTAAATCGTTCCCGGCGCATCGGCGCCCCGGTCGGCCGACGCACCGGTAAACTGTTACACTAAACCGTATCAGGCCGGCTTCGTCAGCGGGACGACTACGGTCGGCAGTTCCGTCTCCAGCAGAAGGTCCTGGGCCGTCGAGCCGAAGACGAGTTTACCGGTCGGGGACCGCTTTCGGATGCCGATGACGAGTTCGTCCACATCGTGGTCGTCGGCGAATTCGAGGAGGTCCTCCTGGGGACTGTTCCCCCGAACGAGCTGGTGGGTCTCGACGTTCTTGAGGTGCTCCTCGACGTACTCCGTGGCCTCCCGTCCCGAGACGACGTCGTCGTCGCTCGTCGACTCGCCGCCGGGGAGGGAGTTGACGGCGAACACCTCGTCGCCGTCTTCCAGTTTGCCCTCGAGATACTCGACCAGTCGTTCAGCCGTCGCTTCGGTGTCAACGCCGACCAGATAGCGCGTCATACGTCGACCCAACTCGCGGCGGCCATATAAAAACGTGCGATAATATCCTAGTCGTGGGAATCGCGGCGCCGACCGACTATCCGGTCCGGGCGCTGACTGGCCGTCCGGGTTTCGTGGCGTCGATCGGCCGTCCGGATTTCATGGCACCGACTGGTCACTGGAGTTCGTGGCACCGACTGGTCATTCGAAATGGTGGCGCCGATAGATGCACAGCGAAAATACGACAACGTATTTGTATTTCTGGCAGGAATTGCCGAACGACTATGCGCCCCACACCGGGCGGGTGGCGAGCGTGACCGAGACGCGTCGGCGGCTGGCCCAGGAACTCGGCGTCGTCACGGGCTTCGAGGACCCCGTCGCGGCGCTGGAACAGTACCACACGCCGCCCGACCTCGCCGCTCACATCGTCCACGTCGCCGACCTGCAGGGTGACATCGAGGACGAGACCGTCCTCGACCTCGGGTGCGGGACGGGGATGCTGGCGCTGGCAGCGGCGCTTCGGTCACCGGCGCGCGTTGTCGGCGTCGAACTCGACGCGGACGCGCTCGGCACTGCCCGCGAGAACGAGCGCCGAGTGGGTGCCCGCGCGGACGCGGGGTGGGTTCGCGGCGACGCGACCCGCCTCCCGCTTCGTCCGCCGTCGTGTACGGTCCTGACGAACCCGCCCTTCGGCGCACAGGACGGCAACGAACACGCAGACCGCGCGTTCCTCGAGACGGCCGCCGCGGTCGCGCGGGTCTCGTACTCGGTCCACAACGCCGGCAGCCAGTCGTTCGTCGAGTCCTTCGCCGACGACAACGCCGGCGAGATCACCCACGCGTTCCAGGCGGAACTGGAACTTCCCCATCAGTTCGACCACCACGACGCGGAGTCGGGTGTCGTCGACGCCGAAGTGTTCCGGATTCGGTGGCTCGATGCCGAGTGACTCGCACCCGGACTCCGGGTGTGCCCGCGGAACGCTGTGCGCGACGAGCCCGGATCATCTGTAGGTCTCCCGCTTGGCCACTTTGACCCGCGTGTCGTTGCGCACGACGTACAGTGCACGCTCCCTGCGGACGACCTGGAGTCCGCCTACCCGGATGCGCGTCCCGTTCGGCGGGATGGGCTGGCGCTCCAGGGTGCGGTTGTGCCGCGTGACGTTGACGGCGAAGGCGTTCGCGTCGTCCGGGCGACCGGGAAGCGGGTCGATGCTCACGTTCCGACCGGCGACCGTCGGGCCGGCGCGGGCCGGCTCGGAGCGGTAGGCGAACTGCCAGGGCTCGCCGGCGACCCGGAGTCGGATGCGGTAGGCTCGCCCGCCCCCGACGGCTGACCAGCCGGTCCGGTTGACCACGACCGTCCGCCGGTAGGCGAGGCCACCAACCTGGACGCGTCGCGTCCCGGTGAACGCCAGGCGGCGTTTGTTCACGACCTCCCACCAGATGTTGCGCTGCTCGCTCGTGACGATGACGCCCGAGACGGTGACGTTCGAGGTCTGCATCCCGGGCACGTCGAACGCGCTGACAAACCGATTGGGGACCTCCTCCGCGTAGTAGACGGTGTAGTCGCCGGCTTCGACGCCGGTTGCCTCGTCCAGGTTCTCGTTGTCGGCGACAGTGAGGAGATTGTACGGAACGGCCACGACCGAGAGCGCGAGCAGGACACAGGCGATCAGGCCGAGCGCGGCCTCGCGGCGCGAGAGGTCGATCCTCGCGACGAGGTCGCGCGCCGTGCTGCCCGCCCCGCTCGCCACCAGCGCCGCGACGAGGAGGAGGAGCGCCACGCCGCCAGCCCGATACAGCACGAAGCTCCCCCCTTCGCCGTAGGTGTAGACGGCCCAGAGCCCCTGTTCGAGGGCAAACAGGAGCGCGGCGACCCAGACGAGCGCGGGCGAGGCGCGCTCCTCGCGTCGAGCGAGTACGAGCGCTCCCAGCAGGACGCCCAGGAAGAAGCCGACCGCGTGCCCCTGGATGGCGACCTCAGCCCACCAGGGCGTCGAGAACGTCGGTTTCGGCCTGGCCGTCAGGGTCGGCCGGCGCAACGCGCTGTAGAGCAGGTCGATGAAGTCACTGGCCAGGAGGAGGCCGATGGTAGCGACCGGGTAGCGGACGATCGCGAACCCGGCGTAGGCGAAGACGACGCCGGAGAATCCGATGATCGGTCCGAGCGAGAACGCACCCATCAGCACGCCCGCCAGCAGCGTACCACAGACGAACGCGGCGATGCGGGCCCGCGGGTCCTCCCGGAGCGACCGGAACGTCTGGCTCCCCCGTTCGGTCGGAAAGTGGCTCCACGCGAACTCCGCCAGGGTGCCGAAGGTGAACGTCCCGATGAGGTTGCCGATGAGGTGGCCGGGGCCGGAGTGGGCGAACCCACTCGTGAGGATGCCGAGCGGATAGAAGTACGACCACGCGCGGTACGGGATGACCAGCGGACGATACCAGTGTGTCAACCCGTCCTGCGGGACGAGGTAGAACAGCACGACGAGCGCCGCGACGGTGAGTGTCCCCCACGGGACGCCCATGACGAACCGGGAGCGGAGTTGACGGCCCCAGCGACCGCGCGGCCGGGCGAGCGCGTAGAGTACACCTCCGGAGACGAGCGCGGTGACCGCAATCGCGAGGTGCCAGACCAGCGGTGGGACGGCGACCATACTCGGCGTCCGGCGCCCGGCGGATTAACGTCCGTGGATTCGGGCCCGCACAGCGCCGGGGTTGACTCAGGCTGGGTCGTAGTGGCGGACGCCGTCCTCGACGGTGGCGACGACCTCGCCAGTGGTCTCGAGATGGGCGAGCGCGCTCATCGTCTCTGGAAGGAGGTAGTAGACGCTCCGGGCGTCATCCGCGATGGCCGTCACGATGCCGGGAACGGTACGGATGCCCTCCACAACCTGCTTCCGGACGCCGTCGAGGCGCCGCTCCAGCGAGCCACGATCGCGCTCTGTGACGCCGGTGAGGTCGTCGTGGACGGGTCCGTGGCCCGGGTAGATGCGGTCTGGTATCGGGTCGAGCGCCTCCAGCCGGTCGAGTCCGCGGAAGAAGGCGGCGAACGCCTCGCTGTGGCCGTCGTCGAGTCCGTCGTGGATGACGACCGGGCGGAACGGCTGGATGGCAGCGTCGCCCGAGAGGAGTGCCCGTTCCCCGTCGATATCGGCCGCATAGACGAGGTGGTCGGCCTGGTGGCCGGGGATGTGTGTGGCGGCCAACTGGAGATCGCCGGCCGGGAAGCTCTCGCCGGGGTCGACCCAGTGGTCGACCGCGTCGGGTGGCAGCAGCGAGCGGTCGCGCTCCAGCGACTCGCGAGCCATCTCGACGGCGTTTTCGAGCTGTTCGCCGGCGAGGCCCGCGGTCGCGGCGTTCTCGCGAACGCGCTCCGCGAGCGCGTCCGCGTCGCGGGCGAACCGTTCGCGGACGCCGACCGGCGCGTGGACGGTGGGGTCGGCCGCCTCCAGCACCGCGGGCACCTGGCCGATGTGATCGACGTGTGGATGCGTGACGACGAGATGCTCGATGTCGGCGACCTCGTATCCGTACTGCGCCAGCCCCTCGCGGAAGGTCTCGTCGTGGCCGCCGAGTCCACGCTCGTCGGGCATCCCCGCGTCGACGAGCACGGGCGCTCCGGCGTCGACGACGTAGCACGCGACGTGGCCGGGCGGGAACTCCACCTCGAACTCGACGCGTCCGACGGACTCTGTTCCAGCACGCAACCGGCTCTCGTTCATCCGTCGGAAACTGACGGTTCGTTCTGATAAGCCTTCGTTCTCCGACGTTATTGGGCGGAGAGTGCGCCCTGGGTCCGTCTCGGAGGGTGATTCCGCCGCCAGCGACGGGGTGAAGATGGCACATCTTTATTTACGACTGGAGCAAACCCGCCGACAGTCGTTACCGATGGTAAGCGTCAACGAGCGGTTCTCCGTCGAGGGACAGAACGTCATCATCACCGGGTCGAGTCAGGGCATCGGACGGGAGACGGCCGAGCAGTTCGCTCGCGAGGGCGCGAACGTCGTCGTCACCTCGCGCTCCGAGGAGAAGATCGGCGCGGTCGTCGACGGCATCGAGGACTCGGACGCACCCGGGCGGGCCATCGCGGTGGAGTGTGACGTGCGGGAACGCGACGCCGTCGAGGCGCTCGTCGAGGCCACGGTCGAGGCGTTCGGCAGCGTCGACTCGATGGTCAACAACGCGGGGGCGTCGTTCATGGCGGGGTTCGACGACATCTCCGAGAACGGCTGGAAGACCATCGTCGACATCAACCTGCACGGCACCTTCCACTGCTCGCAGGTCGCCGGCCAGCAGATGCAGGAACAGGACGACGGCGGCGCGATCATCAACTTCGCCTCCGTCGCGGGAACGGACGGATCACCGTACATGAGCCACTACGGCGCCGCGAAGGCGGCGGTCGTCAACCTCACCACGACGCTCGCCTACGAGTACGCGCCTCACGACATCCGCGTCAACTGCATCGCGCCCGGCTTCGTGGCCACGCCCGGCGTCGAGACGCAGATGGGCATCTCCGCCGACGATGTGGACCGTGACGAGGTCGAACGCCGGATGGGCCTCTCCGAGGAGATCGCCGACATCGTCCAGTTCCTCGCCAGCGACGCGTCCTCGTACATCGTCGGTGAGACCATCACCGCGAAGGGCGTCCCGGACATCGAGGAGTCACCGGAGGTCTGATCGACGATGACCGACGCCGACACGAAACGCGACGTCTTCCTGCCCGTCGCCGCACAACCCTCCGTCGACGCGCTGGTCGAACAGGCCCAGCGGGGCGAGGAACTCGGCTACGACCGCGCGTGGCTCCCCGAGTCGTGGGGCCGGAACGCGGCGGTCGTCCTCACCAGCATCGCCGAGCGCACCGAGGACATCGGCATCGGCACCTCCATCATGCCGGTCTACTCCCGCTCGCCCGCGCTCATCGGGATGACCGCCGCCACTCTGCAGGAGGTCTCGGAGGGTCGCCTCCGCCTCGGCGTCGGTCCCTCGGGCCCCATCGTCATCGAGAACTGGCACGGGATGGACTTTGGCAACCCGCTCCGGCGCACCCGCGAGACCGTCGACGTCGTCAAGCAGGTGCTCTCGGGCGAGGAGGTATCGTACGACGGGAAGTACTTCGACCTCGACGGGTTCCGGCTGCGCTGTGACCCGCCGGACCCGGAACCGCACATCGACGCCGCCGGCATGGGCCCGAAGGCGGTCGAACTCGCCGGTCGCTTCGCCGACGGCTGGCACGCGCTGATGCTCACCGAGGACGGCCTCGCCAAGCGCTACGAGGACTTCCAGCGCGGTCGGGAACTGGCCGACAAGGACCCCGACGGCGGCCAGGTCACGCTCTCGTTGACGTGCCTGGCACTCGACGACCGAGAGCGAGCGCGAGAGGCCGTGAAACAGCACGTCTGCTTCTACGTCGGTGCGATGGGGACCTACTACCGTGACAATCTCGCCCGGCAGGGCTACGAGGAACTGGCCCACGGAATCTACGACGACTGGCAGGCGGGTGACCGCGAGTCCGCGATGGCACGGGTCGACGACGACCTCCTGGACACGCTCGCCGTCGGCGGGACGCCCGAGGAGTGCCGGGAGCGGGTTGCCGAGTGGGAGGGGATGGACGCTGTCGACCGCGTATCCGTGTCGTTCCCCCGCGCGGCGACCACCGACGAGATTCTGCAGACCGT
>JBDGSA010000021.1:0-7460 GCA_042217755.1 Haloglomus sp.
CAAGACGTGTTGCGTCTGCGGTAGAGAAGACGACAGTCAGCGTGTCGAACGCGGTCTGTATGTGTGCGAGGACTGTGATGCGGCGTTCAACGCTGACGTGAATGGGGCAGAGAACATCCGTCTCGACATCAACGAAAGTAACTCTGAGTCTGCACCCGATTTGGGTGGAGATAGGAGTACCGGCTGGTTGGCACAGCCAGCAGTCCACCTGTATGACCTCTCCTGCGGATTCCAACCGCAACGAGAGGTGGTGGACTGCAAACCGTAATATCCCAACTGCGGTCGGGATTCCTCCGCGTTCACGCGGAGGAGGATGTCAACCTGTCCGGTCGAGTCGAAGGTGACATACAGTGGGCGAGCGCGACGGTGCCGGCGGCGACGGCCACGGAGCCGGCGAGGGAGGCCGGTTTGACGCGAGTTCCGACGGCCTGACCGACCTCGCCCAGGCTCGCTGACGGGGCTGTTCGAGCCGGAGGGAGTGGCCGTGGTCGGCGCTACCGAGCGCGAGGACAGTGTGGGCCGGGCCCTGACGGCGAACCTGCAGGACTCCTGCCAGGGCGAGATCGTCCCGGGCAATCCGTCCACGGACGAGGCACTCGGGATGCCAGCGGCCGACGCCGTCGGCGACAGCGACCTCGACCTCGCGTCGTTCACCGACGCGACCCACGACGCGCCGGCCGAGCGACCACGGAGACGGACAGATGAGCGATCAGGACGACACACCCGACGACGGAACCGAGTTCGAGACGACCGACGCGGCGCCCCCGGGAGCGATCAAAACGTCACCGGCGGCGGCCGACGAGCCGACTGCGGTAGCCGCGAGCGACCGCGAGACGGCCGTGGACGCGGCGGCAGACGTGCTGCTGGTCGCGTCGACCGCCGACGCGACCGGGAAGACGGCGGTCGCACTGGCGCTGGCACTGGCCGCCCGCGACGAGGGGCGGTCGGTCGGCTACATGAAGCCGAAGGGGACGCGCCTCGAGAGCAACGTCGGCAAGACGCTCGACGCCGACCCGATGCTGGCTCGCGAGTTGCTCGACCTCGACGCCCCGATGCACGAACTGGAGCCGGTGGTGTACTCGCCGACGTTCGTGCGCGAGGCCGTCCGTGGCCGCGAAACCTCTGAGGCCCTTCGCGAGACCGTCCGGGAGGCGTTCGTGAGTCTCGCGGCCGACCGCGACCTCCTCGTCGTCGAGGGGGGCGGACTGAACAGCGGTGCCACGGTCGGCCTGACTGACCCCGCGCTGGCCGACCTGCTCGACGCGCGGGTCCTCCTCGTCTCTCCCTACGAGAGTCCCGAGGACGTCGACGACGTGCTCGTGGCGAGCGAGCGCTTCGGCGACCGGCTGCTGGGCGTGTTGTTCAACGCCGTCGGCGACGCGGCGTTCGACGACCTCGCGAGCGACGTGGTGCCGTTCCTCTCCGGGCGAGGCGTCCGCACCTTCGGGACGCTTCCCCGCGTTCCGGAACTCGCGGGCGTCTCCGTCGCCGACCTGGGCGCGGAACTGGGCGCGGAGACGCTGACGAGCGACGCGCCGACCGACGCCGTCCTGGAGCGGTTCGTCGTCGGCGCCATGAGTGCGGGCGAGGCGCTGCCGGCGCTCCGGCGGACCCGCTCTGCGGTGCTGGTCTGTGGGGGCGACCGCTCGGAGATCGTCACCGCCGCGCTCGACGCCTCCGGGGTCGAGGCCGTCCTCCTGGCCGGTGGGTTCCGGCCGCCGGCCGCGGTTCTCGGCCGCGCGGAGGAGGCGGGCGTCCCCGTCCTGCTCGTGCAGTCCGACACCACCACCGCGGTCGAACGCCTGGAGCACGTCATCCGGTCGGGGCGCGCCCGCGACGCCGAAACGGTCGAGGGGATGCGCGACCTGCTGGCCGAGTACGCCGACGTGGACGCGATGCTCCTCGGCGCCGACGACTGACCTCCGGTCAGGTCGCGTCGTCGCGTTCCTCGTCCGCGCCGGCGTCGACGCGCTCGTCGCTCCCGACCCGCCCCCCGTCGCTGTCCGCGCTCGCGTCGCCGTCCTCGTTCGAGTCGTTGTCCTCGCTTGCTGGGTCCGAGACGAGCAGGACCGGAATCGCGGTGTTCGCGGCGACGCGTTCGCTCGTGCTCCCGAGGATGCCGCCCGGGCCACTGCGCCCTCGCGAACCCATCACGATGAGCCCGATGCCTTCGGTCTCCGCGTAGTCGATGATGGCTCGATGGACTTTCATCCCTCTGACGACGGCGGTCTCGACCGGCACGTCGGTCGTGTCGGCGAGTTCCGCCAGGAACTCGTGGGCCTCGCCCCGGAGCCGTTCGAGCCGGTCGGCCATCGTCTCGGAGGTGAGGAGCATCGCGGCCGCCGACTCGTCCACCACGAACAGCAGGTGGACCGTCGACCCGAGTTCCTCGGCGATACGGAATCCCTCTGCCGCGGCCCGCGCTGCCGTGTCGCTCCCGTCGACGGGGACGAGGATTGGGTCGTACATGACGGCGGGCAGAACCCGGGCCGATATGAGCCTTCGCACGCTCGTGCGTTGCTCCGCGCCCGGTGGACGCCGTTTTTGCGCCCGTCGTGCGTTGCTCCGCATCCGGCGGCGCCCGTTCTCCATCCGGCGGACGCCGCTCCGCGCCCGTCGTGCGCCGCGGCCACCGTCGCCCCCGGAATTTATCACCGATTCCGCGCTATACGGGTACGGAGCCAACCGGCTCCGTAGTGTCACACGCGGGGCACACACCCCCGCGTCCCGACCGCGTCTGACCCGCTGTCTCCTGCTCCCTGTCTCACCACCCTCACCGGCGCGTCCGTCGGGTTGTGAGCAGTTCGAGTCAGTCCCCCGGCTCCGGTCCGCGGTCCTCTGTCCCGTCGGCGCCGGCGTCAGTGTCGGCGTACCACGGCAGGTCCGCGACCAGGTCCACGGCCGCCGCCGGGTCCGAGAGGTCGGCCGTCGGGAGCGTCGAAATCTCCAGCCCGGTCATCCGCTTGAGGACGGCCGGATTGGTCCGCTCGGCGATGGTTGCGCCGTCGTACTCGTTGAGGACGATGCCCTCGACGGGGACGCCGCGTCGTTCCAGTGCCTCGACCGTCAGCGCGGTGTGGTTGAGCGTCCCGAGTCCCGACCGACTCACGACGACGGCGGGCAGGTCGAGGGCCGCGACGAGATCGACGACCTCCGTCCCCTCGGCGAGCGGGACGCGCAAGCCGCCGATGCCCTCGAGCACACCCACCTCGGCGTCTGCCAGTGCGTCCGCGCAGAACTCGCGGATGGCGGCATACGAGAGCTCTGTGTCCGATTCGGCGGCGGCCACTGCCGGCGCCAGCGCGGGTTCGAGATAGCGGCCACAGACCGCCGCCGCGTCGTCGCCGCAGGCCTCGCGGACGAAGCCGGCGTCGTCGTCCGGCGGGTGGCCCGTCTGGCAGGGCTTTACCCCGACCGCGTCGACCCCTTCGCGCCGGAGACGGCCGACGAGGCCGGCGGTGACGACCGTCTTCCCGACGCCCGTGTCCGTCCCGACGACGGCGATGTTCGACATGGGTTCGGAATGCGAGTCACGGATATTGAAACCCCCCGGGTCGGTACGCCGGTCACCGGGTGGTGGGAGGGCGGCCGCTACAGCAGGCCCAGGTCGGCGCCGGCCGCCTCGAACGCCGCGAGACACCGGTCGATGTCGTCCGGGGTGTGTGCGGCCGTCGGCGCGAGCCGGATCCGCGAGGTTCCCTCCGGAACGGTCGGCGGGCGGATGGCCGGCGCGACCACGCTCGCCTCGTGGAGGCGGTCGGCCAGCGCCACGGCGTCGGCGCGGTCGCCGACCAGTACCGGGAGGATCTGCGTCTCGCCGAGCACCTCGTAGCCCATCGATTCGAGGCCCTCGCGGGTCCGCTCGACCACCTCCCACAGGCGGTCGCGGCGGTCGTCCTCGCGGGCGATGGAGAGTGCCTCGCGAGCGGCGCTCGCGGCCGGCGGCGCGAGTCCCGTCGAGAAGACGAACGCGCGCGCGGCGTTGAGCAGGTGCTCGACGAGCGGTTCGCTCCCGGCGACGTAGCCGCCCTGTGCGCCGAGCGCTTTCGAGAGCGTCCCGAGTTGGACGTCGACGCGGTCACCGAGGTCATCGCGCTGGACGATGCCGCCCCCGCCCTCGTAGAGTCCGGTCGCGTGGGCCTCGTCGACCATCGTCCACGCGCCGAAGTCGTCGGCCGCGGCACAGAGTTCGGCGAGGGGCGCCACGTCGCCGTCCATCGAGAAGACGGTGTCCGTGACGACCAGCCACGACTCGTCGGCGTCGTCCGTGTCTGCGCTCGCGCTCACGTCCGCGTGGCCGTCCCGGAGCCGCTCGCGCATCGCCGCGCGAAGGGCCGCGGGGTCGCGGTGGTCGTAGATCTCCACGTCGGCGCCCGACAGGCGGCAGCCGTCGATTATCGAGGCGTGGTTGAGTTCGTCCGAAAAGACGGCGTCCGGATCGAGCGCGGTGATCGTGCCGACGTTGGCCGCGTAGCCAGACGAGAAGACCAGCGCCCGCTCGGTGTCCTTGGTGGCGGCGAGATCACGCTCAAGTGCGCGGTGTGGGGGGGTGTCGCCGACCACCAGGCGTGAGGCACCGGCGCCGACGCCGACCTCGCGGGCGGTCTCGGCGGCGGCCTCGGCCAGTCGCGGGTCGCCCGCGAGGCCGAGGTAGTCGTTCGACGCGAGGACGACGCGCTCTGTGTCCCACTCGGGTTCGTCGCCGCGGGGGTCGGACGCGGTGCGGGCACGCGGGCCGACGCGGTCGACGGGCGCGAGGTCGCGCCGCAGGTCGGCGGCTTCCCGGCTGGCGAGGCGCCCCTCGAGGTCGAACCCGCGGTCATGCGGGTCGTCGACGGCCGTCTCGTCGGTGTCTTCGGTCGGTCGCTCTCGTGATTCGGAACTCATCGAGGCGGTTCGAGTTCAGAAGCCGGGCATCAGTTCGGCCGGGCCGAAGACGCCGTAGTCGCCGGCGCGATTGTGCCGGACGGCCGCCTTCAGATAGCCCAGTGCGGGGCCGTTGACGTTGGCCTCCATGCTCGTGTCGTCCCCGAGTTCGAACGTGTTGGTGGCGACCGCGCCGTCGAACGTCTCGCCCGTGACCGTTACCGTGGTCGTGGTTGGTTTCTCGTCGTTGCGGAGGTCGAGGATGCCGCCGACGGTGACGTCCTCGGCGTCGCAGATGCCGGCGCGTTCCAGCAGGACGTCGTCGGCGTGCTCCATGTCGTGGAACTCCAGCACGCCGTCGTGCTCGTCGACGAGTTCCTCGATCTCCGCGTCGCTCATCGCGCGGGCGGTCTCGATGTCGTAGCCGTCGAGGTGGGCGATGTCCTCGCGGACGGTGCCGCGGTTGTCCTCGTAGCCGGACTTGAGGCCGACGCCCCACCAGATGTCCACCTCGTGGACCTCGACGAACGACTGCGCGGCGAGCGCCGCGGCGCCCGTGAGGAAGCCGGGCGTCGCCCCCGCGCCGCAGACGAACGTGATGCCCGACTCGACGAGCGTCTCCTCGCGCTCGTCCAGCATCCCGATGACTCGACTCCGCTTGAGGACGTCAACGAGGACGCCCTCGTAGTCCGCCTCGGCGAAGCGCTCGGCCACCCGCGGGATGAAGTCGTGTTCGAGGTTCGGGAGCGCGATGAGCACCGCGTCGATGGCGTCCGATTCGTCGATGACGTCGTCGATGGGCGTCTCGGTCGGCTCGGCCTGCATGGAGGCGGCGACGCCCTGGTCGGCGCCGGCCTGCTTGACGCCGCTGCTGTCCTCTTCGACCGCCGCGCCACCGTCTGTTCGCGGCTGGTCGCCGCGCACTTCGTCCGAGGCGCGTTGTGCCTCGCTGGCGATGTTGCCCTCGGTCGCCGCGAGGAGTTCGTCGACATCCAGCCCCGAGTGATCGACGGCGACGCCGTGCCGGTCACACGCCGCGACAGGCGTCAGGTCGTCTTTGTGCTTCGAGACCTCGAGTGCTCGCCGTCCGATGCCGCCGGTGCCGAGTACCGCGAACGTCGTGTCGTCCATAGCTGTGTAATCTGGTGTTTCTGTCGTGAAGTAGTCGAATTGTGCAGTTAACTGTCGTTTCGAACGATAATCTGGCCGTTAATCGTCGAGCTCCGCGTTGCTGGTCGCCGTTCCGGCGGCGGTCTGCGGAGCGTCGTCGCGGTGGCGCGCCCGGAGCGCCTCCTCGTCGAAGTCGTTGACCGACCTGTTCGGCTCCAGTCCGGCCTTGCGCATGATCTCGATGTCGTCGGCCGGGTCCTGGCCCTCGGTGGTGAGGTAGTCGCCGGTGAGGATGCCGTCGGCGCCGGCCTCGAACGGGAGGTGCTGTTCGTCTCCCTTCAGGTTCACCTCGCGTCCGCCCGTGAGCCGGACGCGAGCCTGCGGGTGGAGCAGCCGGTAGACCGCGATGGTCTCGATGACCTCCTCCGTCGAGATGAGCGCGGTGTCGTGGTCCTCGCCCAGCGGCGTCCCCGCGACGGGGTTGAGGATGTTGACTGGGAGCGAGGAGACGCCGATGTCCTGGAGTTCGATAGCGGCGTCGACCCGGTCGGTCGGGGACTCGCCCATCCCGAGGATGACGCCCGCACACAGGTCCATGCCCGCCTCCTTGGCGACGCGCAGGGTGTGGAGCCGGTCCTCGAACGTGTGGGACTGGACGATCTCCGGGAAGTACCGCCGGGAGGTCTCGATGTTGTGATTGTAGTGGTTGAGTCCCTCCTCGACGAGGATCTCGGCCTCCTCCTCCGTGAGGATCCCCAGTGAGGCGTCCGCCTCCACGTCCGTCTCGTCGCGGACGAGTCGGATGGCCCGGATGACCTTCTCCCACTCGTCGGGGCGTTGCTCCTTCGAGACGCCCTTCTCGGCGACCACGATGCCAAAGCGCTGGGCGCCGTCGGCCTCTGCTCGTTTGGCCGCTTCGAGAATCTCCTCCGGTTCGAGGAAGCCGTAGGTATCGATGCCGGTGTCGAAGTGGGCCGACTGGGCACAGAAGCCACAGTCCTCCGCGCAGTTGCCTGCCTTCGCGTTCACGATGGAACAGGCGTCGACCGTCCCGTCGGAGAATTCGCGGCGCACCATGTCGGCGGCCGCGGCGAGTTCGTCGACGGGCTGGGCGATGAGCGCCAGTCCATCGCGGCGGTCGAGGCGCTCGCCCGAGAGTACGCGCTCGACGGCGTCGTCGATCGTCCGGTTGCCTGTCTCGTAAACCACAGTCTCGTCGTTGGTTGACGGGTTGATAAAGGTTGGTGGACATGTGGCACGGGAGACAGGGGTTGTAAGATGGGTGCGAGATGGCGGCCCCGCTACTGGTCATCGACTACAACGAACCAGCCCGCGAAGCCCTTGCGCTCTCTCAAGACTCTGCCGACGGCGGAATCGCCTCCGAAGCCCTCGCGCTCTCTCAGGACTCTGCCGACGACCACGACGGCGGGGACTCCTACGAAGCCCTCGCGCTCTCGACCATCCGGGAGTCGCTGCGCTCCTCG
>JBDGSA010000082.1:0-7433 GCA_042217755.1 Haloglomus sp.
CCACCCATCCGCGAGCGCCACCGAGGACAGCACGCCGGACCCGGAGGCCCGCGTCGGCGTCGCCGCGGGTCCGTCCTCCGACTCCTCGACCGTCACCCGGGCGAACGTCTTGACGCCCGGTTCGCTCGGAATCTTCCGCGTCAGCGTCGCCTCGCGCGTCGGGTGCTCGCGAAGCGGGAGGTGGCCGGTCCACTTGAGTGCCGGGCGGAGGAACTGGACGGCGTTGACGATACAGGCGACCGGATAGCCGGGCAGCATCAGCACGGGCGTCTCGCGGACGACGCCGAAGCCGAACGGGTGGCCCGGCTTCAGGGCGACGCCGTGGACCAGCACGTCGCCGAGGCGGTCGACGACCTCCGGCATGAGGTCGCGCTCGCCGACCGACGACCCGCCGGTGGTGACGACGATGTCCTTCGTGAGGTCGCGCTCGATGGCCGCGCGCAGGGCCTCCGCGTCGTCTATGACGGTGTTCCGGTAGGTCGCTGCGCCACCCCACCGTTCGACGTAGCGTGAGACGGTGAGGCCGTTTGTCTCGACGACCTCGCCGGGGCCGGGGTCGCGCTCGACGAGTTCCTCTCCCGTCGGGACGACCCCGACGGTCGGGCGGTCGTAGACCTGCACGCGGCGGACGCCACAGGATTTCAGCAGCCCCATGTCGGAGGGCCGGATCTGGTGGCCGGGCTCGTAGAGTCGCTCGCCCGCCTCGACGTCCTCGCCCGGCGGCGCGACGTTCTCGCCGGCCGCGACCGCGTCGAACACCTCGACGTCCCCCGCGAAGGTGTCGGCGTGCTCGACCATCACCACGGCGTCGGCGCCGTCGGGGAGCGCGCTCCCGGTGTGGACCCGGGTCGCCTCGTCGGGGCCGACGCGCACGTCCTCGGGGTCGGCGTCCTCTCCGACCTCGCGAAGGACCTCCGGTGTGCGGTCGCTGGCGCCGAACGTGTCCGCTGCCCGGACCGCGAACCCGTCCATCGCGGCGCGCCGGTAGTCCGGCACTGCGCGCCGGGCGTCGACCGGTTCGGCCAGCGCGCGTCCCTCCGCGGTCGAGAGTGGCACCGTGTCCGTCCGGTCGACGGGCGTCACGGCCTCGCGGAGTCGCTCACGCGCGGCCGCAACCCGGGTTACCTCTTTGAACCCGTCCTCGTGTAGGTCGCTCATACCGTAGTCGACGGGGCCGCGCCGCAAAAACGGGCGGGTCGCGCGCGGCGGATCGCGGCCGGCGGCCACGGTGGAGATCGCAGATTCGGGACCCGCTCGCTGAATCGAGATCGCAGATTCGGGATCCGCTCGCTGAATCGAAATAGAAGATACTTGTCCGCGCGGGCGGGACGGCGTGACGTGACTCGCTCGGGCGTCCGAGGCAGGCTGGATCGCCTGCGCGCGACCGGCGCGTCCGCACTCGAGCGCCGACTCTCCGTCGACCGCCGGGCGCTGGCGGCGCTCCGCGTCGCCCTCGGCCTCCTGTTGTTCGCGGACCTCCTCCTTCGCTCGCGAGCGCTGGCCGCGCACTACACCGACAGCGGCGTCCTGCCGCGGTCGGCGCTCCGGGCGACGCACGGCCCGCTCGCGGACCTCTCGCTCCACGCGCTCTCGGGTGGCGTCGCGCTCCAGGTCGCGCTCTTCTCCGTCGCCGGCCTCGCCGCGCTCGCGCTCGCGGCCGGCTACCGGACCCGCCTCGCGGCCGCCGTCTCGTGGCTGCTGCTCGTCTCGCTGCACGCCCGCAACCCGCTGGTGTTGAATGCCGGCGACTCGCTCCTCCGGCGGCTGCTGTTCTGGGGGCTGTTCCTCCCACTCGGGAGTGCGTGGTCGCTCGACGCACTCGCGCGCGAACGGGACGAGTCCATCGAAAATAGCGGCGACGACGAGGAACGCGAGCGCGGCGCTCTGACCGTCGCGACCGCCGCGATACTCATTCAGGTCGTCCTCGTCTACGCCGTCAACGCGGTCATCAAACTCCGGGGCGAGGCGTGGCTCGAGGGGACCGCGGTCAGGTACGTTTTCGGCATCGATCACCTGACGATTCTCCTCGGGGACGCTCTCGCGGGCCATCCGGCGATACTGGCGCCGCTGGCGCACGCGTGGCTCGCGCTGTTGGTGCTCTCACCGCTTTTGATCCTGCTGACGGGCTGGCCGCGGGCGCTGCTGGCCGGCGCGTTCGCGCTCGGCCACCTCGGGATGGCGTTCACCCTCCGGCTGGGGCCGTTCCCGTTCGTCTCCATCGCGGCGCTCCTCTCGTTTCTCCCGTCGCGGGTCTGGGACGCCGCGGAGCGCCGCTTTCGACGGGTCACCGAGCCGCGTATCCGCACCCGAGCAGCGCGCCAAGCCCGGGCGCTCGCCGGTCGACTTCCCCGTGGACCGGTCCTGCCCACCAACGCCCGCGTGACGGCCGGTCGCGCCGCGCGGGTCGTCGCTGCCGCGCTCCTCGCGGCGGTTCTGCTGTGGAACGCCGTCTCGGTCGGCCTTGCGCCCGCGCCGCCCGAGGTCAGGGCCGCGAGCGAGGAGTACCGCTGGGACATGTTCGCTCCGGAGCCGCGAAGCACGGACGGCTGGTACGTCGCGCCCGCGACGCTCGCCTCGGGCGGCCGCGTCGACGCGTGGAACGGCGGCGCCGTCTCCTGGACGCCGCCGGCCGACACGGCGTCGACGTTCCCGACACACCGCTGGCTGGTCTACCTGCTCGACCTGCAGCGGCCGGGCGGCGCGCCCCTCCGCGACGAGTTCGGCGCGTACCTCTGTGACCGCTGGGCCGCTCGCCATGACTCGCGGCTGACGAACGTCTCCGTCGTCTACGTCGAGCGGCCCGTCCGGCTGGACGAGGCGGCAGCGTCCGCCCCGACGCGCCGGGTCGACCTCGGAACCTACCGGTGCGGGGCCGACTGACCGGCCGCCGACCACTTCCCGCCCGTCGGTCGTGAGTACCCCTCGGACCCAGCCGCAAGCGGTATATCCCGGCACGACGACCACTCGAACGTGTCGCAGGCGCTGACCGACGCTCTGGCCTGGGTCGCCGTCGCCGCGTTCGCGGTCGCGGCGCTCGCCGAACTGTGGGACCGCCGGGCGGCGAGCTACCTCGCGGCGGGCGCGTGGAGCCTGTTCGCCGTCTTCTGGCTGGCGCTCATCCCGCAGTTCCTCCTCGTCGAGAAGAGCGCGATCGAGGGCGTCCTCAGCGCGCTCGCCGTCCCCGCCTGTCTGTCTGCGGCGTACCTCCTCTACCGAGGCCGCGAGTCGCTGCTCGTCCTCACGCGTGGGGTCGCCGTGATGGGGGTCATCTACCTGCCCGCCACGACCGTCCCGTGGATTTACGGCCCGCTCGTCGAGACGACGACCGCACAGGTGAACGCCGTCATCCAGTTCGCCGGCTACGACCCGACCATCGAGACCGGCGAGAGCGGCCTGCGCAACACCTTCGTCTTCACCACGGACGGGCACCAGTACGAGACGTTCATCATCCTCGCGTGTACGGGCCTGGGGAGCATGGCCATCTTCGCGGGCCTCATCGCCGCCGTCCGGGCGCCGTTCCGGCGGAAGCTTGCCGCCTTCGCCGTCAGCGTGCCGGTCATCTGGGTGCTCAACCTCGTCCGGAACGCGTTCATCGCGGTCGCCTTCGGCAAGCAGTGGTTCCAGGTCGCCGTCCCGCTGGTGTCGACGCTGTTTGCCATCCCGTCGGGCCAGGAGGGGCTGGTCTCCTTTTACCTCGCCGACAAGGTCATCGCGCAGTCGGCCTCCGTCGTCGCGCTCGTCCTCATCACGTACCCGGTCGTGCGGCTCCTCCCCGAACTGGCGTCCGTCCTCGACGACGCGCTGTACGTCGTCACCTACCGGGAGTTCCACATCGCCGAGGCACTCGGCCTGGAGCGTGGCGCCGAGGAGCCCGCCGCTCCCGGGACCGCTTCCAGAGGCGACTCGGGCCCCGTCGGCCCCTCCGACGACGACTGATGGCTCTCGTCCTTCCTCGACCTGCGATTCCGGTATTCGCCGCGTTCCGGTGCTCGCCACTTTCCGTGAGACCGTCACCCGGTCCGGAGAGCGCCCCGGGCAAGACCTATAGGTGGAATTGCCCAACGGTGGGTCGATGACCGGGCCAGTCGAGGCCGTCCTGTCGGCGCTCGCCGCCCTCGGAGGGCTGTCGGACCCGCTGGCGTGGCTGGTCGTGGTGGCGTTCGTCGGCGGCAGCCTGCTCGAGTTGCGCGCCCGTGAGCACGCGCGATACGTCCTCGCGGGGGCGTGGCTCCTGTTCGGCCTGTTCTGGCTCACGCTGGTCCACCACTTCGCGGTCGAGCAGAAGTCGCTCATCGAGGGAGTCGGTAGCCTCGCCGCGGTCCCGCTATCGGTGTACGTCGGCGCCCTCCTCTACCGGGGCCGTGACTCGCTGTTCGTCCTCTCGCGGGCCGTTGCGGGGATGGGCGCCGTCTTCATGCCGTTCGAGGCGCTCGCGGTCCTCCGGCGGCCGCTCATCGAGACTGTCACCCGACAGACGGAGGTCCTGATGACGGTGCTGGGCTACGACCCCGCGGTGCTGACGTGGTCGGAGGCGACCCAGCGCATCGCCGCGCGGTACGACTGGTCGACCGCGCGCACACGGGCGTTCCGTGACGCACAGGCCTACGCCGACTACCGGAACACCTTCTTCTTCCTCTATGGCGGGGACTACCCCATCACCTACACCATCCGACTCGCGTGTACGGGTCTGGGGAGCATGGCCATCTTCGCGGGCCTCATCGCCGCCGTCCGGGCGCCGTTCCGGCGGAAGGCCCGCGCGCTCGCCGTCTCCGTCCCCGTCATCTACGCGCTGAACCTCGTGCGGAACGTCTTCATCGGCCTCGCGTTCGGCCAGCAGCGGATGCAGCTGTTCGTCCCGCGGGTGATGGATCTGTTCGGGACCACCGACTCGCGGATGGTGTCGTACTATCTCGCCGACCGCGTCATCGCGCAGTCGCTGTCGGTCGTCGCGCTGGTCGCCATCACGTGGCTCGTCGTCCGGGAACTGCCGGAGGTGCTGGCGGTCGTCGAGGACGTGCTGTACGTCCTCACCGGGAACGAGTACGACCTCGGCGCGGCGCTGGACGTCGGGGCCGAGGAGCCCGCCCCCGACTCCGACCCGGCCACGGTGCGGGCAGACGGCGGCGAGTGAACGGCCGGCCGCGCCTTACGCCAGCCGCTCGTCGGCCAGGTCGGCCGGCGCGCTCGCCAGTTCGACCAGCGCGTCGCGCTCGACGTGGTGCAACTCGCCCGGCAGCACGAGCAGGTGGAGCGGGTCGCCGAAGTCACGTTCCGCGAGCGACGACAGGCGGTCGGCCGCGACGAGCGGGTCCGGGCTCCCGGCCCGCGCGACGACGACGCCGAGGTCGTCGCCCCGTCCGGCGTCGGTCAGCAACTCGGCCGCGGTGCTCGCGGTCATGTACTCCTCGTCTGCGGCGCGCTCGTGTCCGACCTTGATATCGAGGAAACAGAGGGTGTGGAGTCCACGCTCGCGGTTGGCGTCGACGGCGTCCAGCACCGAGTCGGGAACGTCGTCACCGCCGTGTGCGTACGGGAACGGGAGCGTCGTCGCCTTCCCGAAGCGGTAGTTCTGGAGGCCCGTGAGCGACGCGGCCGCGGCGGCCGCCGTGGTGCCGTGGACGATGCGCGTCTCGATGCCGCGCTCGTGGGCGCGCAGCCGGAGGTCGACGTGGGTGGTGGCGATCATCGGGTCGCCCGCCGTGACGAAGACGGCGTCGCTCGCTTCGGCGGCGTCGAGGATGGGGTCGGGGTGCTGTTCGACGCCCTCGCGGTCGCGGACTTCGATCTGGGCGTCGTGGTACGCTTCGAGGTCGTCGATGGTCGCCCCTGCCAGTTTGCTGGTGTAGAACTCCGCGAAGACTCGATCCGCGTCCCGAAGTGCGTCCCGCCCCTCGACAGTGACCGAGTGTTCGTCCCAGAGGCCGAGGCCGACGAAGGTGAGCATACGAGCGGTCGGTGGGTGGCGGGGGTAAGCGTGACGGCTGGTCGACCCCGCCGCCCTGCCACCTCGCCGTTTCGGCGCTGTGACGGTCAGTTCCCCGGTCGGTCGACGAGCGCGGGAAGGTCGGCGTCTGAGTGTGTGTCCAGAAAATCGACCTCCGACTCCGAGAGGTCCGTCCGCTCACGGAAACGGTCCAGGCCCTCGCGGTAGCGTTCGGCGTCGGACTCGGCGGGGTGGTCGGCCGGACGCGCGAGGACCAGCTCCGCGAGCCCACTCTCCTCGCCCGTCCACGCAAAGCCCGCCTTGTACAGCGCCTCGTAGGAGAACGCGTTGTTGACGCCGATTGCGACCCGCTCGAAGCCCCGTTCCGCGGCGCGGGCGGCGACGAACGCCGACAGCCGGGCCCCGAGTCCGCCGCCGCGGGCGTCCTGGCGGACCGTCAGGTAGCGGATCTTCAGCGTCGTCTCGTCGGTCCGGTCGGCGTCGAACGCGGCCGCCGCCACGACGGCCTCGGGGTCGTCCGGCTCGCCGCTCTCGGGCGCGTACGCGACGGCCTTCCCGGTCGCGGACATCACGAACTTCCCGGCGTAGGCGAACTCGCGGTAGTCCAGTCGCAGCGTTGGGCCGTCGTCGGGCCAGCCCAGGAGTGCGTACCCGACGGCCGATTCATCCATGGGGCCGCTCGGAGCTCCCGCGTGAAAATGACGGCGACGGCCGCCACAGTGACACCACAATAATTGTTCAAATGTAGAAATTATATGAAAATAGCTAGAATAAATATAAAATCGTTGTCTCTGTCTGGCTATTTTCGCCCCTCGGCTCGCCGGGAGCGGGGCGCACAAGGCGGCGGGCGTCGAAGCGGGGGTATGAGCACCGTTTCCGCCGTCGTCTCGCGGGTTGATCGCTCACCAACGACGGTCGGTCTCGCGCTGGTCGACCTGGTCCTGATGACGGTCTTCTTCGCGCTCGGGGAGTTCCAGCACTACGGGTTGGCCGGACTCGCGCGCATTCCCCTGACGGCCGCTCCGTTCCTGCTGGGCTGGGTCGTCTCGACGCTCGTGGTGGGGCTGTACGGCCCCCCGTGGCGCGAGTCACTCCGGGACGCCGCCGTACGGACGGCCGGCGCGTGGGTCGGCGCGGTCGCCATCGGACAACTGCTGCGAGACACCGCGTTCCTGCCCGGTGACGCCGACCCCGCGTTCGTACTGGTCTCGCTGGTCGTCGGGACGGTCCTGCTGGTGCCGTGGCGGGTCGCCGCGCTGCGGTTCAGACTGGTCTGAAACTGGTCGCGGTGGTGGGTTCTCTCGGTACGACGACATCTCTGGGAGTGCCTGCTGGATGCCCCCGTCCGCTCTGCGTGTGACGACCTGAGCGACGATGGAGTTCTGTTGAAAGCCCCCGCCCGCTCGACCCGCCGGGCCTCGCTGCGCGCTTCCCGTTCCGGGCATGCGGCGCTCGCTGTTGCTCGCGCCGTTCCGGGCGTGCAGTCCAG
>JBDGSA010000145.1:0-7342 GCA_042217755.1 Haloglomus sp.
CCGGCCTGCTCCGTGTGAAGGAGCCGTCATAACCGGACTAGACCACCGACCCGCATTTCGGGATAGCGACGGCGCGACCCTTAAGGGTTGCCGATTGCTCGCACCGCGGAGTGGTCGCCGGCACGGAGTCTCAGAAGATGTTGAATTTGTCCTATAAATTCGAAACAATTACCAGAATATTAATATTTCCGAGAAATATGGGAAATAAGTATATTGGCCTCGAAACTGGTCAACACCGCGACAGCGGGAGGGCAGTCGTCAGGCCGGGAGTGGGACGCGATCACGCGGCAGGTGGATTTACGCCCCGACGCGCCGACGGCCCGAGCAGATGCCGTACCAGCACCTCGCAGAGCACCTGGCCGACCCGTCGCGCACCCTACCCGTCGTCTGTCTGCCCGACGGGAGCGTGGACACGCTGTGTCGGGTGTACGACGGGGGCCACGAGCAGATCGAGTCGCGCGAGTCGTTCGGGCGGCGCGTCTCGACGGGCGACATCCGCTCGGTCCGACTGGAGAAGTACGATCGGGTCCCGGGCGGGCAGGCAGTCAACGCGGCGCGGCAGGCCCACGCGTTGGGCGACGCGGTGACGCTGTTTGGCCACCTCGACCACCCGCTGCTCTCGTTCCCATTCGAGACCCACTCGATGGGCGCGCCCGCCGAGGTGACCGTCCTCTCGTTCGACCGGACGGACCTGATGTTCTCGCGGGAGTCGTCGTCCATCGACGGGTGGTCATTCGGCTGTCTCCACGAGGGTGACGCGCCGTTCCGGAACCGAATCGAGCGTGCAGGCGCGGTCTGTCTCGCCAACTGGGTGACGTTTCGCGACCTGACGGCGGCGATGCGGACGCTCGCGACCTACGACCTCGACTGCCCGGTGGTGCTGGACCCGGGCGACCTTGGTGGGAGCGACCCCGCGGCGGTGAGGCGACTGCGCGACGCGATGGCGACGCTCGACGACACGACGCCGGTGGTCCTGAGCGCAAACGGCGGGGAGCTCGCGGCTACCGCCGAGGGGCTGGGCGTCACCTGGGAGGCGCTGGCGGCGCGCGAGCGCGAACTCCGCGAGGCGCTCGACATCGCGGCCGTCGTCCGCCACGACGAGCCCGCGGCCGTGGCGGCCACCGACGAACGGCTCGGAGGGAAGACGGCGACGGTCGAGAACTTCGAGGCACACGGCATCCGTCGCCGGACCGGCGCGGGCGACCGCTTCACCGCGGGCCTGGCTCACGCACTCGGCCACGGGCTCCCCATCGAGGTCGCGATGGCACTCGGGAACGCCTGTGCGACCCATTTCGTCGAGTGCGGAGAGACGGGCACGCGCGCGGCGCTCGCGGAGCGTCTGGAGGAACGCTCGCTCCCCGACGGCGCGAGTGACTCCCACTGACGCCTCGACGAGGTGCGAACGACTCCCGGCGCTGGCGTGGGTCGCGGCCGGTGTCGGTGACGACGCGGTCACCGCGGTTGCGGCGTCAGGGCTCTGATTCCCACTCCGCGAGCGTGTCCAGGCGGTCCCACGAATCGAGGTAGGCCGCCTGCTTGTCGGTGAGTGTGTCGATGTCGATGCCCATCGTGTCGAGTTTCAGTTCGGCGATTTCGCGGTCTAACTCCTCGGGGAGCGGATGGACGCCGGGGTCCGGGACGGCCCCGTCGTCGAGGTGTCGGCCGGCGACGAACATCGCTCCGAAGGTGGTGTCCATGACGGCCGCCGGGTGGCCCTGGCTGAACGGGCCCGTCAGGTTGACCAGCCGACCCCGAGCGAGCACGTCCAGCCGGCGGCCGTCGGGGAGCCGATAGCGGGTGATGCCCTGGTCGGTCTCGACCACCTCTGTGGCGCGGTCGGCCAGCGCCTCGAGGTCGATTTCGACGTCGAGGTGGCCGACGTTCGCGAGGACCGCCTCGTCTGGCATCTCGTCGAAGTGCTCGTCGCGGATGACGCGGCAGTTGCCCGTCGCGGTGACGAACAGGTCTCCTTCGGCGGCGGCGGCGTCCATCGGCATGACGCGGTGGCCGTCCATCCGGGCTCTGAGCGCCTTCCGGGGGTCGATCTCGGTGACGATGGTCTCGGCGCCGAGGTCGCGGGCTTTCCGGGCGACCCCCCGCCCGACGTAGCCGTAGCCCGCAACGACCACGGTCCGGCCGGCGATGATGGTGTTCGTCGTCATCGCGATATTGGTGAGGGCGCTCTCGCCGGTCCCGTGAACGTTATCGAACTGGTGCTTCATCGGAGTGTGGTTGACCCGGTAGACCGGGAGCGCGAGTCGGCCCGCGTCGGCCATCGCCTCGACGCGGGAGACGCCCGAGGTGGTCTGCTCGGCGGCGCCCCGGACGGCGTCGGCGACGTCCGAGACGTCGTCGTGGGCCTTCATGATGAGCTCGGCGCCGTCGGTCAGCAGGAGTTCGGGCTCGCGGTCCAGCAGCCGCCGGTGTGCCTCGTCGAGCGCGGCATCGTCCATCGCGGCGTCGGCGAACGTCTCTACCCGGTCGAGCGAGTCGAGGTAGTCGACCACGTCGTCGTGGGTGCTGTTGGCCTCGCTGGCGGTCGCCAGCACCGCCGCGCCGGCTTCGGCGAGCGTCTCGATGAAGAAGCCCGTCGAGGGCTCCAGATGCGAGGAGACTGCCACCGTCGTCCCCGCGAGCGGCTCGCCGGCCGCGCCCAGCGCTCGCAACACCGGCATCTGCTCACGTATCCACGACAGCGGGTCCGCCTCGTCCATCCGTGGACGGTCGACCATACCGCCACCCGGGGCCCCCGACGGGAAAGGTGTCGGGGCCGGCGAACGTCCCGGGCCGTCTGGAGCGAGCGGGAACAGCCGCGGGGTCCTGGATCTCCCCCTACAATTAAGTCCGTACAGTGGTACCGCCTCGCATGGATTGGCGACAGGCGGAGGCGGAGTACACCGACGAGGTCATCGGGGAGACGACCATCCCGGTGGCGTTCTTCGACGCCGTCGAGCGCCACGGCGACCTCGACTGCCAGCTCTACAAGGGGGGAATCTACGACCGGTCGCTCGTCGCTGCGGGGGTGGTCCCGGCGGCCCTCTCGGGCGAGTACGCCGCGCTCTCCTACGAGCGGGTCGGCGAGATCGTCGCGCGACTCGCGGTCGGTTTCCGCGAGCTCGGTGTCGAGGCCGACGACCGCGTGAGCATCTACGCCGACACGCGGATGGAGTGGGCCCACGCGGACCTGGCCATCCAGACCGCCGAGGGCGTCGCGACGACCGTCTACACCGAGTCCAGCCCCCGGCAGGTCGAGTACCTGTTGGACGACCCCGGCTCGATGGGCGTCGTCGTGGAGAACGCCGACCTGCTGGCGACCCTCGCCGGGGTCGAGGACGAGCTGGACCTCTCGTTCGTCGTCACGCTCGATGAGGTGCCCGACGAGGCGACAGAGGGGTTCGACACCGACGTCTACTCCCTTGCGGACGTGTACGCGATGGGTGACGTAGACGGCGGTCGCGAGGCGGTCGATCGCTGGCTCGACCGCCGAGACTGGACCGATCTCTCCTCGCTCGTCTACACCTCCGGGACGACGGGCGACCCGAAGGGCGTGATGCTCCAGCACAAGCACTGGCGAACCCTGATGAACGCCGTCCGCAAGCGGCTCGGCCCGCGGCCGGACAAGCCGCCGGAGATGCCGACGTTCGAGGCCGGGAAGCGCTCGCTGGCGTTTCTCCCGCTCGCACACGCCTTCGAGCGGTCGGGGCACTTTCAGTCGCTGGCCTCGGGCATCACGATCGGCTACGCCGAGTCGCCCGACACCATCGCCGAGGACATCAAGCAGGTGAAACCACAACTGGCGAACTCCGTTCCCCGAGTCTACGAGCGCATCTACAAGGGGATGCGCGAGCAGGCCAGCGACTCGCCCGTCTCGAAGCGGATCTTCGAGTGGGCCGTCGAGACCGGGAAGGCGTACGACGAGGCCGAGTCGCCCGGCCTCGCGCTCCGGACGAAGTTCCGCCTCGCCGACCGCCTCGTCTTCTCGAAGGTCCGCGAGGCCCTCGGCGGCAACATCGAGCTGTTCGTCTCCGGCGGCGGCTCGCTGTCGGCGGATCTCGCCAAGCTCTACCGGGCGATGGGCATCACCATCATCGAGGGATACGGCCTGACCGAGACCGCGCCGGGGCTCGTGTTCAACCCGCCGGAGAACATCAAGGTCGGGACGATGGGGCCGCCGCTGTACGGCGTCCAGCTCAAACTCGACCAGAGCGTCGTCTCCGAGGAACAGAAGAACGCGAACGAGGGCGAGGTTGGCGAACTCCTGGCGAAGGGCCCCAACGTCTTCGAGGGCTACTGGAACAAGCCCGAGGAGACGGAGGAGGCGTTCACCAGCACGGGATGGTTCCGGACCGGCGACATCGTCGCCCGCGACGAGGACGACTATTACTCCTTCGTCGACCGCCGGAAGAACCTCATCGTGCTCGACACGGGCAAGAACGTCGCGCCCGAGCCCATCGAGGACGAGTTCTCTACCTCGGCGCGCGTCGACCAGCTCATGGTCGTCGGCGACGACGAGAAGTTCATCGGCGCCGTCGTCGTCCCGAACTTCGAGGAGCTCCGGAAGTGGGCCGCCGCAGAGGACATCGACCTGCCCGACGACCCCGAAGCGGTCGCGACCGACGAGCGTGTCCGCGAGTGGGTCGCTGAGGACATCGAGCGCGTCAACCAGGGCCTCAGCAAGCCCGAACGCATCAAGGAGTTCCGACTCGTCTCGGAGGAGTGGACCGCCGAGAACAACGCGCTCACGCCGTCGCTGAAGAAGAAACGCCGCGTCATCCGCGACCGGCTCGAGGCGCTCATCGACGACATCTACGGCCGGGGCGAGGAGTCGACGACCGGGGCGGAAGCCGAGGCCGCCACGGACGATTGACGTCGGCACGGGCGAGTGAGGTGCGGGTCACCACGCGCCCCCGCACGCGTTCCCGCGCACCCCGGTGACTGTTTCCCGCGCACCCACGTAACTGCCCCGCACGGGTAATGTCATCGGCGGGCGCGGGCCGTCCGTCGTTGTCTCGGTCCGTCGCCGCACGGTGATAAGTACACGGTGCGTTTTGCAGCCCACAACGCTCCCCGGGTATATCCGGCCGACTGGCGTCAGTTCAGGCGATGTCGTCGGAATCAGCGGCTCAGTCCGAGACGGGGGGACGCAGCGGCGAGCGGGTCGTCGAAGGGGCGAGACTTTTGACGGGCTCTCCGCGGAGCGGCGGAGAAAGGCGGGGCCTTCCGCGGAATGGCGGAGAAAGGCGGGGCCTTCCGCGGAATGGCGGAGACAGGCGGAATCTCCCGCAGAGCGGCGGAGACAGGCGGAGCTATCGGCGGAACGGCAGGAACAGCCGGCACTCTCCCCGCCCAGTCGAAACGCGATCTACGACGCTCCACTCCGGAAGTATTTCGAATAAGAAGAAAACATTCGCCAAATGAGCCGAATACGTGTATTACAGGTCTTCGTACAGCGGATAGTCGGCACAGAGCGCGTCGACCCGCTGGGAGACGCGCTCCAGCGTCGCCTCGCTGTCGTGGTCGTCGAGCACGTCGCAGATGAGGTGAGCGACCTCCTGCACCGCGTCTTCCTCCATGCCACGCGTGGTGAGGGCGGGCGTGCCGACGCGGATGCCCGAGGGGTCGAACGGCGAGCGCGTCTCGTCGGGGACGGTGTTCGCGTTCAGGACGAGTCCGGTCTCCTCCATGGCGTCCTCCGCGGTGCCACCGGAGAGGTCCGGGTGCGAATCGCGGAGGTCGACGAGCACGAGGTGCGTGTCGGTGCCGCCCGAGACGACGTGGAGGCCGTGGTCGGCGAACACCTCGGCCATCGCCTGTGCGTTGTCGACGACCTGGGCGGCGTACGCGTCGAACTCCGGCTGGAGTGCCTCCTTGAATCCGACGGCCTTGCCGGCGATGTTGTGCATCAGGGGGCCGCCCTGTCCGCCGGGGAAGACCGCGGGGTCGATGGCGTCGGCGTGCTCCTCGCTGGTCATGATGATGCCGCCGCGGCCGGCCCGGATCGTCTTGTGCGTCGACCCGGTGACGAAGTCAGCCACCCCGACCGGCGACTGGTGTTCGCCGGCAGCCACCAGCCCGGTGATGTGGGCGATGTCGGCCAGGTGGTAGGCGCCGACGGCATCGGCCGCCGCCTGCACCCGCTCGAACTCCACCTCCCGCGGATAGGCCGAAAAGCCCGAGACGATGACGTCGGGCTCGAAGGCCTCGGCCTGCTCGTGGAGCCCCTCGTAGTCGAGGTAGCCGGTATCGGCGTCAACCTCGTACTGTTCGACCTCGTAGGTCTGGCCGGTGAAGTTGGCGGGGTGGCCGTGCGAGAGGTGGCCGCCGTGGCTGAGGTCGAGGCTGAGGATCTTATCGCCCGGTTCGAGCATCGCGAGGTAGACGCCCATGTTGGCCTGCGTGCCGGAGTGGGGCTGGACGTTGACGTGCTCTGCGCCCCAGAGCTGTTTGGCGCGGTCGATGGCGAGGCGCTCGACCTCGTCTGCGTACTCACAGCCGGCGTAGTAGCGCTCGCCGGGGTAGCCTTCGGCGTACTTGTTGGTGAGCGCCGAGCCCTGGGCCTCGAGGACGGCGGGAGAGGCGTGGTTCTCGGAGGCGATCATCGCAAGGGTCTCGCGCTGGCGGTCCACCTCGCCGACGAGGGCGTCGGCAACTGCCGGATCGGTCTCGCGGACGCGGTCGTACATACGAATGCGTCAGGGGTGGTCCCGGAAGTACCTTCCCGTCTGCGGCAATCCACGCCGAGGCCTCGACGGTCGGTCGAGAACGCCCGCGCTGCCGCGGCGGTAGTTCTATGACGAGTCACTCGACAGACGACCCACGCATGGTGTGGCTCGCGACGTCGGACGCGGGCATCGAGGCCCACGGCTGGCAGGGGTCGGTCCGGGTCGAGACCGAACGCTGGCGCCGAGCGACGGAGACGCCGGCGCTCCCGCTGCCGGTCGACGCGGCCGTCGGCGGGCGGGCCACGCGACTCGCGCTGCCCGGGACGACGGTGTCGCTCCGCGGCCCAGACGGCGCTCGCCCCGCTCGCGGCCAGGTCACACTCGACGAGGAGGAGGTGCTGGTTGCCACCGGCGGGCCAGTCGAGACTCGGCTCCGGTTCGAGGGCACCGCCAGGGTCCGGCCACCGGCATTCGCTGACGAGCGGGGCGCGAATCGAGCGAGGGGCGCGAATCGAGCGAGGAGCGCAGACCAAGCGAACGGTGCGAGCGACCGTGCGAGCGCGGTCGGCGATGGCGGCCCGGGCGGCGGACGGCTCGCCGACGGGACCGTCTCGGACGAGGCTGTCGGCGGCTCGCGCCGACCACACACGGAGTTCGACGCGGCCACTCGTCCCACCGTC
>JBDGSA010000167.1:0-7319 GCA_042217755.1 Haloglomus sp.
ACCATTTGACTCTTCACGAGGCACTTATCCCCGGACGATCATGGTAGCAGTATGAGTCGCCCTCCATCCCTCACCCAGGACCAGCGCGCTGCCGCCGCCGCAGCAGCTGTCGAACATCTCACCGCTCGCCTCCGTCCCCGCCGGGGCGTCACGATCAACCACCGCTACTCGGACGAATGATGCGCAACGCCCTCCGCCCGGTCGTGCTCGCCGCCGCGGACTTCGGCATCGGGAGCCTGCTGTACCAGCACGTGTCGGCACCGCTCGGGGTCGTGCTGGTCGTCGCTGGGCTGTTCGTCCTGTGTAGCGCCGGCTACGAGACGCTGAGTCACGGCCGCTCGGTGCTGCAGCGGCGCTTCCCGAGGCCGGCCGGCGAGTGACGGACTCGCGGTCGGTCCCGCCGCTACCTGCATGCATATTTGTTTCTGAAGAAGAATTCTAAAAATATTCGGTGAAAAATATAGATAGACGAATAGTTACGTCGAATTCATAGGTTGTACTGTCGGGTTCAGCGGAAGTCTCGCGGCCCTTCCCTCCTGCCGGTCCCTCCGCCCCGGCCAAGGTCTACAAGTGTCGAGGCACCAGATACCGCCAGGAGGACTGATTCATGCTCGACCAGATAACCGTCCGAGGAGCGGAGCGTAACGACATCGCTCGCATCCGCGAGATCGCACGGGACTCGCTCACCTCGTCGTACGCGCTGAGTCCGGACGACATCGAGACGATCGTCGAGGTCGCGTTCGCCGAGGACGCGCTGGCCGAGCGCCTCGACGATGCGGCCGCGTCGGTGCTGGTGGCCGAAGCGGAGGAAGAGGATGTCGCGGGGTTCGTCACGAGCGCCGACGGGGAAATCGAGTGGCTCCACGTAGACCCGGAGCGGCGCGGCCGCGGCGTCGGGACGGCGCTGTTCAAGCACGCCGTCGAGACCCTGGAGGACGAGACCGACACGGTCCGGGCCGCGACGCTCGCCGCGAACACCTCGTCGGGCGCCTTCTTCGAGCGGTTCGACCTCGAGCGCGTCGCCGAGCGCCAGACAGAACTCGGCAGTCTGGAACTCGCCGAGTACGTCTACGCGCCGTCGGGGGCCGAGGAGGAAGAGAGCGACTCCGGGCGAGAGGCCGAGACGGCGGAGTCCGCCGAACCGATGGAGCGCGACGACCTCGACCTGCCCGACGAGGTCGAGGTCGACGGGCGAACCCTCACGCTCGCCGACGAGTCGCTCCCGGGCTCGGAGGGCGGCTTCGTCGTCACCTACACCGACGAGGACGAGAACGAGGAGCACGGCTACATCTGCGCGAACTGCGAGTCGATGGACGTCACGGTCGACAGTATGAACCGAATCAGGTGTGGGAACTGTGGCAACACACACCGACCGAAAGAGAAGTACGACGGCTCGTATCTCTGATGACCTTCCGTGGTTTCAGGAGAGATATTGCGTAGATAAAACATTTGTTTCGAATATTTTAGAATTAATTGGCGAATAATCGGATAATATATGGATTACCACAATACTGCCGAAGCGGTTCCGTCGGCGGCTCGGAGTATCCTGTGCCCCGCGGCTGGTGGTTGGTCTCCGCGCGGCCGCCGGCCGTCTGTGGCTCCTCGCCGGCGGTGTCGATTCCGTTCGTTCCCGGGGGCGCCACCCACGCTTTTGCGGCCGCAGCGCGAAACATTCTCGCATGGCAATCGCACGCCACGGCGCCGGTCCCGTCGCCGGCCTCCGGGCGCTCGGCTCGCAGGTCCACCCGGTGTTCATGCTGCCGCCGCTGGCCGCCAGCGCGTTCGGGGCCCTCCTCGCGGGGACGACTCGGCTGGGGGCCACGGCCACGCGGCTCGCGCCGCTCGCACTGGCCGTCCACCTCGTCGCCGTCTTCTTCGGGCTCTACACGGCGCATGTCAAGGACGGCTACGTCGACTTCCACCGGCGGAACGAGGACGACGACCACCCGCTAACAGCCCGGGGCTGTCGCCTCGCGCTCGGGGGCGCCACCGTCGGGTTCGCGCTCGCTCTGGCGACCGTCGTCGCCGTCGCCGGTCCCGTTGCGGGCGTGCTGACGCTCCCCGGGTGGGTCATCGGCTATCTCCACGCGCCGCAGTTCGACACGAATCCCGTGACCGCCACGGCCGGCTACCCCGCAGGCGTCGCACTTGCGCTGCTCGGGGGATTCTACGTCCAGGCCGGGACGCTTTCGTCGGCCGTCCTCGCCTTCGGGACACTCTTTTTCGTGACGCTCTCGGGCGTGAAGGTTGTCGACGACGCGACCGACGTGGTGTACGACCGCTCCATCGGGAAGCGGACGGTCGCTGTGGTGGTCGGGCCGCGCCGTGCCCGCGAGGTCGCCTTCGGCCTGATGGGGGGCGGGATGTTCCTCGTGGTCGCGTTCGCCGTCGACGGCCTGTTTCCCGCGGGCGCCGCGCTCGCGGCCGTCCCGTTCGTCGCCGTGGCGGTGTTCGCGGCGCGGGCGGACCCGGAACTCGCGACGATGCTGCTCATCCGCGGGGCGTACCTGTTCCTGGCGGTCCTCGTGGCGGCGATTTGGTTCCGGCCGCTCGCCGGTGTTCCGCTCCCCGACGTCGGCATCCTCGGGCCCTACACCTACCTCGCGACGGAGGTTCTGTTCGGGGCCGGCGCACTCGTGTTGCTGCGGCGGACCGGCGCCTGGGCGGCCGCGGGACGAACCGTCGCGGTGCTCTATCCGCTCGCGTACCTCTGGGACTGGTACACGCTAGAGGTCGGCGTGTTCGCGATTCCGCTCCGAACGGGCGTCGAACTGCTGGGTATCCCGCTCGAGGAACACCTCTTCATGCTCGTGGTGCCGGCGTTCGTCGTCGGGGTCCACGAACTGGTGAACAGCTGACGGGAACAGCCGGGCGCTCTCGAAGATTCGGGCGGTTCCAGCCCAGCGATTTTTCAGATTGCGGCCCCTCCTGTTTCCTGTGTCGAACGCGCGAACCCCCCCAACCGACAACCCCGAGCGATGAGCCGGCGAGACAAGCGTGATGAGCAGGCTGACGGCGGTCCGGGCGAGTCCGATGCGTCCAGCGAGTCTGGTGCATCCGGTGCGTCCAGTGAGTCTGGCGAGTCGATGGGGATTGCGCCGAGTTCGACTCGATCCGGGGAACCGTCCTCGCCCCGCCTGGACCAGTATGCGGCCCTGACGGACACCTTCATCCGCGGCGTCGAGATGGCCGCGGCGACCGTATTCGCGGTCCTGTTCGCCATCGGCGTGGCCGACCTGTCGCTGCAGATCTTCCAGTCCGCCCGGAGCGGCGCCATCACGGACCCGCTCGTGGTCATCGGCTTCATCGACACCGGACTGCTCCTGCTCATCATCGTCGAGGTGTACCAGACGGTGCTGGCGTACGTCAAGGAGGACGACACTCAGCGCATCGTCCGGCTGGTCATCTACACCGGCGTCATTGCGATGGTGCGGAAGGCCATCATCTTCCGGACGGGCGAGTACAGCACAGAGGCGCAGGCGCTGATGGCTGCGAGCGCGTACACGGTGCTCATCATCGGCCTCATCGGCCTGCTGTTCGTCGAGCAGGCGTTCGGCGACCAGTTGCTCGGGGAGTAGCGCTCCCGACCGTCGACTATCGGCTGGTCGAGCGCGGTCGACCCTCGCCCCTCGCCCTCGACCACCGGCTGATTGAGCGCGGTCGCCCCTCGCCAGACGCCGGCCGGTCAGGGGTCGGGGTCGATCATCTGCTTTGCGAACACGAGTCCGAACAGGACGAGGCCGAGTCCGACCGCTCCCTCGACCAGCGAGAGCGCGGTGAACCGGTCGAGAACGACCGCGATGCCGAATCCGAGGAAGATGACGACGGGGACGATCATTCCGCTGATGACCAGCGGCAGTTCGGTCTCGCGCCGGAGCGCGACCATCGTGAACACGGACATGCCGAGCGAGACGGCGGCCGGCGCGGCCACGGGTAGCGGCAGGACACGGAACGCCGTCAGGAGCGGCGCCGGCGGTCGCACCGCACCGACAGCACTCGCCTGCCCGGTGATACCGAGGGCGACACCGGCGAGCGCTACGACGGCGAGCAGTGCGAACTTCCGCATACACACGTTTCGAACAGGTCAGCGGGTAACCGTTGCGTCCACTTGACCTCCTCCCGTAGATATCCGGGCGCAGCGTACGCGAGCGACGACCGCGCCGGACCGCGACGGCGCTGGATGCTGGTGCCACCGACATCCCCTTCCGCGCGCCCGCCGTGAACCGACCTGATGACCGGTGACGACGGCGAGCGTTCGGCCGCCAAGTGGACCGCCGGTGACGAAGAGCAGACGGGCGACACGGAGGGGGACGTCGGGCCGTACGCGGCGGTCCACGCGCGGCCGGAGGGTGAGGCAACGGTCGCCCGGATGGCGCTGACAGCGGCCGAGTCCGGCTACGCCGGCGTCGTCGTCCGGAACCACGGTGATGCGGACGCGGCGCCAGTGGCCGAATCGCCGACGGACCCCGCAAGCGGCGCCTACGTCCCGGCGCACGTCGCCGATGCGTATGACATCGACGTGGTGCCGGCCGTCGAAATCCGGACGGACGACCGGGGACAGGCGGCCGGCCTGCTGTCGCGCTACCGCGACGAACGCGTCCTCGTCTGCGTTCACGGCGGAACGCTGAATCGATGGGCCGTCGAGGACCCCCGCGTCGACGTCCTGGCCCACCCGACCCGCGGCGAGGGCGATCTGAACCACGTTCTCGTGAAGGCCGCGGCGCGCAACGGGGTCCGGCTGGAGTTCGACCTCTCACGGGTACTCCGGCGAACGGGCGGCGAGCGGGTGCAGGCGCTCCGGGGCCTCCGCAAGCAGCGCGAGATCGTCGACCACTACGACGCCCCGTTCGTCGTGAGCGCGGACCCGACCTCGCACCTGCAGGTGCGCTCGCCACGCGCGCTCCGGGCCGTCGGCGAAGTCGTCGGGTTCGAGCCCGAACACATCGACACGGGACTGTGCGAGTGGGGTCGGCTCGCCGCGCGCAATCGCGAGCGACTGGGCGAGGATTTCATAGCCCCGGGCGTCCACAGAGGCCAGTATGAAGAAGTCGATTGACGAGCACGCCGCGCGATTCGACGAGGCGGCCGACTCCTACGACGAGGACAAGTCGGCCGAGTACGAGGCCTGCGCGGGGCTCGTCGTCGAGCACGCCCGCGGAAGCGCCGAGAGTGCGCTCCCCCGGGCGCGGCCGCTCCGCCCGGACGACGTGGTGCTCGACCTCGGGACCGGAACGGGAGCCATCGCGCTCGCACTCGCGAGCGACGCCGGGCGCGTCGTGGGGCGCGATATCAGCGACGGCATGTTGTCACAAGCCCGGGAGAAGGCCACCGAAGCGGGAGTCGACAACGTCGAGTTCGGGCACGGGACCTTCCGCGACCCCGAGTACGACGGCCCGGTGGACGTGGTGGTGTCGAACTTCGCGATGCACCACCTCGCCGACGACGAGAAGCGCGGGGCCATCGACGTCGTCGCCGCGCTGGGCCCCCGCCGCATCGTGCTGGGCGACGTGATGTTCTTCGGCGAGCCGGACCCCGCCGACCCGTTCTACAGCCCGGAGGTTGACGACCCTGCGACCGTGGGCGTGCTGGTCGACGCGTTCACTGACGCCGACTACGCCGTCACGGCGGTCGAGATGGTCCACGAGCAGGTCGGCGTCATCGTCGCCGACAACCTCCGGGCCGACGAGGCGTCGGAGGAGGGCTTCGCCGACGAGCCGGTCGGAATGAACGAGGACTGATACGTCTTCACGCTACAGGACGCCACGAGACGGGATGAAGGAGACGCCACGAGACGGGATGAAGCGATGAAGCACCTCCCGAAACACCTCCGGCCGCGCTGGCGCTACCTCGCCGTCGAAGTGGAGGCGCCACCGGACGCGACGCTCGACCGCGAGGCGTTCCAGCGTGCCGTCTGGTTCGCCGCCGGGAGCCTGCTCGGCGACCCGGGAAGCGCCAGTGCCGACCTGTCGGTGGTCCGGTTCCGACGCCCAGAGCGCGACGCCGGAACGGACGGCGAGGGCATCGAGACGGCCGACGAACGTGGTGAAGGCGCCGAGGCGACGGCCGTCGTCCGCGTCCGGCGGGGAGCGGTCACCCGCGGCCGGGCCGTTGTCGCCTGCGTCGACGCCGTCGCCGGGACGTCGGTCCGGACGCGCGTCCGGGGAGTCAGCGGGACCGTCCGGGCCTGTGAAGAAAAGTATTTGAAGCCGCCGCGAGCAGGAACAGGGGACAGAACAGTCGCGTTCGCGGGGGCCGACCGCCGGGGCTGGACCCGCGGCCGTCGCGTCGACATCGACCTGGCTGACGGCCACGCGGGCGCGACGGAACTCGACTACCGGGGCTCCGACCGCTGACCTCTCCCGGCTCTGCCCCGGACGCGACACCCCACACCGAGAGACACCCCAGCGAGATACACTACACACCATGCAGGGACAATCACAGCAGCAGGCGTACGACCGCGGTATCACCATCTTCTCGCCCGACGGCCGGCTCTATCAGGTCGAGTACGCGCGCGAAGCCGTCAAGCGCGGCACCGCCAGCATCGGCGTCCGGACGGAGGGCGGCGTCGTGCTCGCCGTCGACAAGCGCATCCGCTCGCCGCTGATGGAGCGCGACTCCGTCGAGAAGCTCCACAAGGCCGACGACCACATCGGCATCGCCTCCGCCGGGCACGTCGCCGACGCCCGTCAGCTGATCGACATGGCGCGCCGGCAGGCCCAGATCAACCAGCTCCGCTACGGCGAGCCGATCGGCGTCGAGACGCTCACGAAGGAGGTCACCGACTTCATCCAGCAGTACACGCAGGTCGGCGGTGCCCGCCCGTTCGGCGTCGCACTCATCATCGGTGGCGTCGAGGACGGCGAACCCCGCCTCTTCGAGACCGATCCGTCGGGCACGCCGTACGAGTGGCAGGCACTCGCTATCGGCGCCGACCGCGGCGAGATCGAGGACTACCTCGAGGAGAACTACGACGAGTCGGCCGACCTCGACGCCGGCATCGGGTTAGCGCTCGGTGCGCTCGCGTCGGTCAACGACGGCTCGCTCACGCCAGAGGGCATCGGCGTGGCCGTCATCCCGGCCGACACCGCCGAGTACGAGGACCTCGACGACGCGCAGGTCGAGTCACACCTCGACGAGCACGGGCTGCTCGACACGGGCGAAGAGGAAGACGAGGAGTAACAGGTCGACGTTTCCGGTTCTCCGTTCGTTCCACCGGTCGCTGGAGTCGTTCGTCCCGGAGTTCGACCAGTGTAATCTCTCGAAGCCCTCGCGCTCTCTCACGACGACGAGGAGCCCGGCTACGAAGCCCTCGCGCTCTC
>JBDGSA010000077.1:0-7295 GCA_042217755.1 Haloglomus sp.
GGCGCTGAACCTCTCGCGGCGTGCGGCCGACGCCGGCGCCGACGGCCTGCTCCTCATCTCGCCGTACTACAACATCCCCGAACCGGACGGGATGGAGGCACACTTCCGCGCGGTCGCCGACGAGGTCGACCTCCCGCAGATCATCTACAACGTCCCCGGTCGCACCGGGCGCAACATCGCGGTCCAGACCGCGGTCAACCTGGCGAGCCACGAGAACGTCGTCGGGTACAAGGCGGCCAGCGGCGACATGGGCCGCGTCTCCGAGGTCATCGAACGCACGCGCCACGAGAACTTCACCATCCTCTCGGGGGACGACGGGATGACCCTGCCGATCGTCGCGACCGGCGGCGCGGGCTGTATCAGCGTCGCGGCGAACGTCGAACCCGAGCGTACCGTCGAGATGGTCCACGCGGCGCTCGCCGACGAGATGGACCGCGCGCGGGAACTCCACTACGAACTGGGGCCGCTGTTCCGCGCGCTGTTCGTCGAGACCAATCCAATCCCGATCAAGGAGGCCATGGAGATGCGGGGCCATCACCCGCGGACGATGCGTTCGCCGCTCTCGACACTGAGCGAGACGAGCCGAGACCACCTCCGCGAGGTGCTGGCATCACTGGCTGCTGATGCCGAGGAACAGGCCGAAGGATGAAGGTAGTCGTCACCGGTGCGACCGGCCGGACCGGCGGTGAGGTCGCCGGCGAGGTAGTGCGACGGGGTTACACACTGGCCCCCGTCTCGCGAGAGCCCGCGGGTGAGGTGGCCGGGGCGGAGCTCGAGCCCGCCGAGGACCTCCCGGCGCTGCTGACCGACGCGGACGTGCTCGTCGACTTCACTGTTCCCGTCGCGAGCGCCGACTACGTCGCACAGGCGGCAGAAGCCGGCGTGCCGACCGTCGTCGGGACCACTGGCTTCGACGGCAACGAGTGGGCCGAACTCGACGACGCGGCCGACGTGATTCCAGTTCTGAAGGCGTCGAACTTCGCTCGGGGCGTCCAGGCGCTCCTGAACGTCGTCCGTGAGGCCGCGAGCGCGCTCCCGGGCTACGACGTCGAACTCACCGAGACCCACCACGACGGAAAGCGCGACGCCCCGAGCGGGACCGCGAACACGCTGCTCGACGCACTCGACGACGTACGCGAAGGCCAGGACGGAGCACTGCTCGATCGCACCTACGGCCGCGAGGGCGAGGCCCCCCGCGACCCCGGGGAGGTGGGGGTCCACGTCCGCCGCGCGGGCAACGTGCGCGGCGAACACGAAATCATGTTCGCCGACAACGACGAGGTGCTCACGCTGACCCACCGCGCCGAGTCCCGTGGCGTCTTTGCCGCCGGTGCCGTCGACGCCGCCGAGTGGCTCGTCGGCCGACCGCCGGGCTGGTACGAGTTCGGGGACGTTATCGGGGACGGGGGCGACTAACCGCGTATGAGCACGCTACGAGCGGACGTCACGGAACTCGCCGACCGCTACGACGCGGGCAACGTCGACGAGGTCGGGACCGATGAACTCGACACGCTGGAGGCGTTCCTCGACGCCCTCGAGGCCGGCGAGATCCGCGCCGCCGAGCCCAGCGACGACGGCTGGACGGCCAACGAGTGGGTCAAGCGCGGTATCCTGCTGAACTTCGGCCTCCGAGACATCCAGGCCTACGAGCACGGCGGCGTCACCTATCACGACGTGCTGCCGCTGCGGGAGACGGGCGACCTCCCCGGACGGGGTACCCGCAATACCCCGACCGGCACGGTCGTCCGCCGCGGTGCCTACGTCGGCGGCGACGCCATCATGATGTCGCCGTCGTTCGTCAACATCGGCGCCCACGTCGGCGACGGGACGCTGGTCGACTCCTGTGACACGGTCGGCTCCTGTGCCCAGATCGGCGAGGACGTGAAACTCGGCGCGAACACGCTCATCGGGGGCGTCCTCGAACCCGTCGAGGCCGAACCCGTCGTCGTCGAGGACGGCGTCTCGCTGGGCGCGGGCTGCCGGGTCACCTCGGGCTTCGAGGTCGGTGAAGACTCCGTCGTCGGTGAGAACACGCTGCTCACTCCGCGAATCCCGGTGTACGACCTCGTCGAGGAGGAGGTCATCTACGGCCGGCTCCCGCCGGAGCGACGTGCGTTCATCCGCTACGTCGAGTCGAGTGTCGGCGAACACGACCTGTTCGACGGCGGCGCGTACAAGCCCGCGGTCGTGGCCACGCACGTCGGGGAGTCGACGCTCGAGGCGACGGAGCGGGAGGACGCACTGCGGGACAACTGAGAGGAGCACGTATGCTATCACGAGAACGGAACAGCGACGACAGCCGACGACGGGGCCTCCGAACCCCTCGTGCTCTCGACTGCTCCGGGGCTCGCTGCGCTCCTCACTTCGGTCGCTCGGCTGCGGTGCTTGCGTCGCCCGGGAGGGTTCGAGAGCGCTCGCCCTTCCAGTCCGCCAGGGGGTCGGCTGTCGCACCGAGTGACGCTCCCGGTAGAGGTGTGTGCCGTGACTGACGGCGAGGGCTGGCCCGCGAGTACGGACAACCCGGCCGTCCGGCGGCTATCGGACTGGCCGGCCGAGCCGCTTCGCGACCTCGCAGACGAGTACGAGACGCCGCTGTACGTACAGGACCTCGACCGGGTGAAGGCCAACGCCTCGCGGTTGCGGTCGGCGTTCCCCGACGCGGACCTGAGCTACGCCGTGAAGGCCAACACGACGCGGCCGGTGCTTGAGACGCTCGCGAACCGCGGTATCGGCGCGGAGTGTGCCGCCGCGGGCGAGGTCAAGCGCTCGCTGGAGGCCGGCTTCTCTGCACACCGGATCCGGTATACGGCCGTCAACCCGCCCGACAGGGACCTCGACTACGTCTGCGGGCTGGACGCCGCGGACGACATGATCCTCACCGTTGGCGCGATGGACACGCTGAATCGGGTCGCCCAGCGCGACTTCCGGGGTCGGCTCTGTGTTCGGGTGAATCCAGGCGTGGGCGCGGGCCACCACGCGAAGGTGTCGACCGGCGCGGAGCCGAAATTCGGCGTCCCGTACGACCGGGCCGCGACGGTCGTCGAGCGGGCGCTCGACCGCGGCTACGAGGTCGTCGGGCTCCACGCCCACGCCGGCAGCGGCATCTCGGGCGACGACCTCTCTGCACACCGCGAACTCGTCCGGCGGATGGGTGCGCTCGCGGGCGACATCGACGAGCCGCTCGACTTCGTCGCCGTCGGCGGCGGCCTCGGCGTCCCCTATCGCGAGGACGAGCCGCCGCTCGGCCTCGAAGCCGTCGCTGATGCCACGCGCGAGGCGTACGCGGCGGGGTGGTCCGGGGCAGCCGGTGCCGGCGAAGCGGTGCCGGCGTCACCGCAGCTGGCAATCGAACCCGGCCGGTACTTCGTCGCGGACGCAGGCGTTCTGCTCACGACCGTCAACACGGTAAAACCCACGCCCGAGACGACTGTCGTGGGCGTCGACGCCGGCATGACGACGCTCGTTCGGCCGGCGATGTACGACGCGTACCACGGGCTCCGGAGTCTGGAACCGGATACGCCACGGCGCGACACCGTCGCCTGCGACGTCTCCGGGCCGGTCTGTGAGACGGCGGACGTCCTCGGACGAGGCCGGGCCCTCCCGGCTCCGTCGCGGGGTGACCTGCTCGCGGTCGGTAACGCGGGTGCGTACGGCTACGAGATGTCCAGTAACTACAACTCGCGGCCGCGCCCGGCGGTCGTCGCGCTCGAGCACGGCGAACCCAGACTCACGGCCCGCCGCGAGGCGCTCGCGGACCTGACACGGCTGGAGGTAGAAGCGGAGGACTCTTGAGCCAGTCCCCCGTCTAGCCGGCAACGAGTAACGTGCCAGGCAGTCGCACGGGCCGGCACGTCACCCAACGGAGAGACACGATGGTACATATCAAGAAATACCACGGAACGGGCAACGACTTCGTCGTCGTCGACGCCGCAGAGCGGGTGGGCGACCGACGAGCGTTCGCGCGAGTACTCTGTGACCGAGCTTCGGGCATCAGCCACCCGGACAGTCATCGCATCGGCGCGGACGGCGTGCTCTTTCTCCATCTCGAGGCCGGATACGCCCCTCCTCGCGTCGTGATGACACTGGTCCAGCCCGACGGCTCCGTCGCCGCGATGTGTGGCAACGGCGCCCGCTGTGCGGCCCGCTGGGCCGCAGACCGGACCGGCAGCGACGAAGTGATGATCGACACGCAGTCGGGGACGCGGCGCGCCGTCGTCGACCAGGTCGGCGCCGACGGCGGGAATCGTGATCGCAGCGACCGCGAGTTCGACGACGACGTGACCATCGAGATGGGCTGCCCGCGGTTCGCTCCAGACGACGTACCGGTCCGGACGGCCGATCCGCTCGCCGAAGAGCACGTCGAGGGTCTCTCCGTCACGGCCGTCAATACGGGAGTTCCACACGCGGTCGCCTTCGTCGACGACGTCGACGCCGTCGACCTCGAGGCGGTGGCGCCGGCGGTTCGACACGCCGACGTGTTCCCCGAGGGTGCGAACGTGACGCTCGCCGCTCGCGCAGCCGACGCGGCGGACGACGCGCCGGCGTTCCGGCAGCGAACCTACGAGCGCGGCGTCGAGGGTGAGACGAACTCCTGTGGGACGGGCGCGGTCGCCATCGCGGCGGTCGCCCACCGACTCGGCCGGGTTGCCACCGGCGAGACCGTCCAGATCACGCCGCCCGGCGGTGACCTGTTCGTCACTATCACCGACGACGATGCGCTCCTCCGGGGACCGGCGGCCTTCGAGTTCGAGGCCGAAGTCCCAGAGCCGGACGCCCATCCCGAGACCGAGCCCGACGTCGATCTGACGGGCGCGGGCACCAACGCGGGCGATTGACGGTGCCGACCGCGTCCGGCTTCGACCCCCTCTCTTTCCACGAGCGCGCCGTTCGCACTGCCTCTCACGAGTCGGTCGACGAGATGCGGGACCTCCTGCTCGAGACGCTCGCCGACGCCGGCGCCGCTCCCCGCGTCGACGACGCCGGCAACACGGTCGCCGTCCGGGAGGGAGCGCGCGACGGCCCACATCTCGTTCTCAACACCCACATCGACACCGTCCCGCCCCACGTCCCCTTCGAGACCGCCGAGGACGGAGCGGTTGTCCGGGGACGGGGTGCGTGCGACGCCAAGGGCCCACTGGCGGCGCTTGTCGGTGCGTTTCTCGACGCGTCCGTCGAGCGCGGCCGGCTGACGCTCGCGGTCACACCGGACGAGGAGACGACCTCGGCGGGCGCCGCCGCGCTGGCGTTCGGGGACGACCCACTCCGGGCGGACGGCTATATTGTCGGCGAGCCGACGGGGCTGGACGTCTGCACGGCCGCGAAGGGCCGGTTCGAGGGAACGCTGACGGTCACCGGCGAGGCCGCACACGCCGCCGAGCCCGAATCGGGAACGAACGCGCTCCGGGGGCTCGCACCGCTGCTCGAGGCGCTCGACACCTTCGACGACGAGCGCGGTCCCGGGACGGACCCACAACTGGGCACGCCGACGCTGACCGCCACCACCGTCGAGGGCGGAGAGGCGATCAACCAGATCCCCGCGGTGGTCCGGGTGGGCATCGACCGTCGGAGCGTCCCGCCGGAGACAGCCGACGGCTTCGCGCGGGCGCTGAACGAACACCTCCGTGCGACCGCGATGGCTGGGACCGACGTCGACTTCGCGCTGACCGAGCGCGAGACGCCGTTCCTCGAGGCGTTCGCGACCGACCCGGACGAGCCGCTGGTGGAGCGGCTCGTCGCGGCCTCGGGGGGCGACCGCCGAACGTTCGGCGCCGCGACGGAGGCTTCCTACTTCGCGGCAGACGCACCGACAGTCGTCTTCGGGCCGGGCGACCTGGCGGACGACGAGGGGGCCGTCGCACACGCGGCGCGCGAGTACGTCCGTCGCGAGGCCGTCGTGGCCGCGGGCGAGGCCGTCACCGAGACGGTCACGTCGCTCCTGGGGTGAATCGAACAGGCGGTGCTGTGGCCGGTCCCGACGCGCGTCACACCGCACAATCGCTGTCGCGCGCCGGTCGAATCGTCAGCGCACGCGCCAGTCTGGTCCCGTTCTCGTGCTTGAACCTCCGGCCGCGGCGTCATACGGGAGAACATGGGAAGTATGCTAATTGATAATTTTTAAATTGTCGCAAAGATAAAAATATTATTCGAAATATAGATATTTTATATTGGCTTTACGAGTTAAAGCGGCATCGGATCGCCGGATTCCTCGTCGCCCCCGGCGTTCCGGGCCGTGGCGAGCATCTCCGAGACCGGCGGCTCGTAGTCGTAGCCGGGAACGATGCCCTCCAGGTAGGTCCCTTCGGCGTACTCGGCAAACGCCTTCGCGATGGCGGCGGCGCGGCCGGCGTCGCCCCACTCGAACTGGTAGCTGATGACAGCGTCGCCGGCTTCCTCGGTCACGTCGAGGTCGGGGTCGACCGAGTCGCGAACGGCGCCGGGAGCGTCCTCCAGCCGGAGCGCCAGGGTGTCGAACCAGCCCTCCTCGACGGCGGAGCCGACCTCGTCGGCGGTCGCCGTCGACAGCATCGGAGCGCGGACCTCGAGTTCGTAGGTCAGCGCCCACTCGGCGTCGGCGTCGTCGCGAGCCGTAAGGGTGGCGTCGAATCGGGTGGTCGTCAGCACGAACGCTGGCCCGCCCGCCGCGCGCTCGTAGGCGTCGTGTGCGTCGAACGCCTGTGCCGCCGCGGCCGGTAGCTCGTCAGACATTGCTGGGGGTTGAACGTCGAGTGACAAGAGCGCGTCGGGGCGATACTGACCGAGCGGCAGGCCAACGGTTAAGCCCCGCCTCGCCGAAGGAGCCGTATGGCCCTCCCAATCATCCCGGCTCAGCAGTTCGGGGGCGTCGTTGGCGGCATCGTCACACTGGTCATCCTGGCCATCGCCATCGTTGCCGTCTACAAATCCGTGGTCATCGTCCAGGCGTACGAGCGGAAGGTCTGGACGCTGTTCGGGCAGTTCCGTGGTATCAAAGAGCCTGGCATCTCGTTCATCCCACCGTTCGTCTCTGCCACCTACGCCTTCGACATGCGGACCCAGACGCTCGACGTCCCCCGGCAGGAGGCCATCACGCGCGACAACTCGCCCGTCACCGCCGACGCCGTCGTCTACATCAAGGTGATGGACGCGAAGAAGGCCTTCCTCGAGGTCGACGACTACAAGCGCGCCGTCTCGAACCTCGCCCAGACCACGCTGCGGGCGGTGCTGGGCGACATGGAACTCGACGACACGCTCAACAAGCGCCAGGAGATAAACGCCCGCATCCGGAAGGAACTCGACGAACCCACCGACGAGTGGGG
>JBDGSA010000129.1:0-4141 GCA_042217755.1 Haloglomus sp.
CAAGTTGACGGCGCGTATCCACGGCCTGAAGGCCGTGGTATTGCGCCTGCTCAGCTTATAAGGGGAGCTGCGATACTGAAGCCATCTTCTCTCTCCAGCATGCAGTTTGTGTCACTTACTATGGATTTCAGCAGAGCCAGATATGCCGTTTTTCATCTTCGAATGACGCCCTCGAACAGTCCAGCCATGACGGCGGTGTCGTCGCCGGTGCGGACGGCCTCGAAGTCGGCGGTCACATCGAGACGGTCTGGGCGGCGCTCGACGCGGGTGAACTCGACCTCACAGACGATGTGTTCGCCGGTGTGGACGGGGCGGCGGAACTCGAACTCCATCCGCGTCGCCAGGACGTTCAGGTCGCCACCGACCTTCGTCGGGAGCGTCGCCGTGAGCAGGCCCTGAACGAGGAGGCGCCCCTCGTCGTCTGGCTCGACGTGGTGGTCGCCCTCGTCGCCCGAGACGGTCGTGAAGGTGCGCACGTCCTCGTGGGTGAAGGTCCGCTCGTGGGTGACCGTGGTGCCCGGTTCGAGGTCCGCGGGAGCGAGGTCGGTCATGTGGCGGTACCTCGGTCGGACAGCGGTTAGGGGTTCTGGACGGCGATCCGGACAGCGGTCAGGAGTTCTGGACGGCGATCCGAACGCCGCCTGGTGCCCGCACGTCTCCCCGTCCGTCTTCGGCGGTCGCGGCGGTCGACCGCGGAGGCGGCCCTACAGCTCCTTCGAGTGCCGGACCTGCACCACGACTCCACGCGTCGACTCGACCATCGCTCGCCCGTGGGCCTGCGCCCGGCCCACGGCGAACGCCTGCGGTCCCTCGACGACGACCTCGTCGCCCACCCGGATCGACTCGTCGGCGTCCACGACGCCCGGCGCGAGCACGCTCCCCTGCGGGACGAACGCGTCGATCTCCACGCGCTTCGTGGAGACGTCGCTGTCGACCCAGCGGCGGGCCCCAGCGAGCGTAAGAGAGAGCGTCCCGTAGTTGGGGACCATCGTGGCGACGTGGACGGCGCCGTCGTCGTCCGTGTTGTCACCGGGGCGGGCCTCGAGGCCGGCGTCCATCGCGCGTAACTTCGGATAGCGACTCCCGGTCCGCAACTCGCGGAAGAAGCGGTCGCCGGCGCTGTCGCCGAAGACGTAGTCCGCGAGCGCTCGGACGGTGTGGTGTTCGCGCTCGCGCTTGCTGAAGCGGTCTTCGCCCTCCAGCGCGTCCGCGAGCTCGGCCAGCGAGTCGTCCGTGGTCGGGTGGTCCGCGACCGTGAACGCGACCGGCGGCGCATCCTCCAACCGCTCGAGTGCGCGCTCGACGATGGGGCGATAGTCGTCGGGCAGATGCGCCACAACGCGTGGATAGTCTGCCCGCTCTAAGTAGCGCCGGAGCACCTCGGCGACGAACTCGTATTCGGTTTCGGTCCACCGGCCCGTCACCACCGAATCGTAGTGCTGGGCCGGGTACGTCGTCTCCAGTTCCTGGGGCACGACGCCGATGGGCGAGGTCATCGACACGGTGTGGGCCCGGTAGTCGATGGCGCGGTGGAACTGCGCGTGACTCTGGGACTCGCTGTACGGCTTCGTCGCCGAACAGGGCACGAGCAACAGCGGCAGGTCGTCGAACCGGGGGACGTACCGCGAGGTGACGCGGTCGGCAAAGCGCTGGATCTCGGGGCGGCGGAGCGAGTCGTCCGTGGCCGCGAGCATCGACTCTCGGCGGAAGAGCGGCGCACGCTCCTCGACGTATGCGTACTCCTGGTCGAGCCGGCGGAGCACCGCGGTCGGGAACGACTCGTGGCGGCCCTGCCCCTCGAGGTAGTCGCGCAGGCGACCCTCGCGGATGCGCGTGCGAACGGTCGCGAGCGCCGTCTCCAGCGCGTTGACGTTGTGCTCGGCACACGCCGCACGGTCGAACGCCTCGCGGCCCTCGCTGCACGCCGGGCACGCACAGGGGAGTTCCTCGAGGTCCTCGAGGAAGTACTCGCCGTCGGTCGTCAGGTAGAACCCCTCCGTCCCGCGGACGTACGCGCCGTCGGCGTCCACGAGGTCGACGCCGGCGTAGACGAGGGCGGCGACGTTGGCCGGCGTGGCCGCGCCCGCCAGGTACAGCGCCGCGTCGTCTGGAATCGCCCGACGGACCGCCATGACGGCGTCGACGAACCGCTCTGCGTGGTCCACCAGCGCGGGCCCGCCCGAGAGGACGTACGCGTCGGCGCCGTGGTCGGCCGCGGTGTCGGGATTCACGACGGCGGCCGTGGGGAACTCGAGGGCTGCCGCGTCGGGCGCCTCGCTGCCGGCGGCCACGCCGTCCTCGGGCGCTGCCGCGTCACCCGTGGCGGCGTTCCCGGCGCCGCCGAACGTCTCCCGGACCTGCGCGGGCGTCCCCGGCGGGAGCGCCCGATGCGGGAGGACCGTCAGGACGTCCGCGGCCTCGCCAGCGTCGCCCGACGGCGTGTCGCGGGCGCCGGCCCACTCGCTCCCGGCGTCCCGGAGCCGGTCCCCCACGAGCCCCGGTGTCCGGAGCGGCGCCGCGAGGCGGACCTCGCCGATGCGAGCGGCCCCGTCGCGCGCGTGAACCTCGAAGTGGTCGGTCATACGCGCTCTCGCGGGGCGTCGGTCAACCCTCTTGCGTTCCGCGGCCGAGGCGCCCGGGCATGACCGTCCCCGGCACACATTTCCCCCCCGCCCTCCTCCACCGGAGCGTGTCCCGGCTCGCGTTCAACCCCGTCCCCCCGCGATACGCCCGCGAGTATCTGGAGGCTGCGGCGCCGCTGAGCTGGCTCGTGGCGGGCAACCTCGCCATCGCGGTCATCGGCCTGCGCTGGTACGTCGACCGCGGTCTCGCCTCGGTCTCGACGTTCGCGTGGCCGCTGTTTGCGGACTCGCCCGCCGCCACCGTGCTGGGGGCAATCGCCTTCGCGACCCTCCTCCCGCTGCTCGGGCGCCCGCTCGAGGCGATGCCGGACAACCGCCCGCTCGCGTACCTCCATACGCTGGCGTTCGTCTGGCTGGTCGAGACCGGCCTCTGGACGGTCACCGCGCTCAACGTCGGCTTCGCGGCGTACTTCCCGGAGCCGCTCGCCTACTTCGGCGTCATCGCGAGCCACCTCGCGTTCGTCGCTGAGGCGTACCTGCTCCCCCACGCCGTGCGCACGACCCGGGGCGCGCTCGCGTTCGCACTCACCTGCGCGCTCGCGAACGACGTTCTGGACTACGCGTTCGGACTCAATCCCCCCCTGCGCTACGACCCCGGAATCGGGCTGGCGGTCGCGTCGGTCGGCACGTCCGTGCTCGCGGTCGCGCTCGCGGCGCTCGCGTTCGAGCGGTCTGGCGGCGAAACGACTGCGTAAACGGTTTTCGAGGCGATAAACGAGTCATTTTCGTCGGCGTTCATTTCGTTCACGCGGCCGCCCGGCCGTGAACCGTCCGAACGACTGGGCGGGTTTTAGCCGGTACGGCGAATAGAGGCTGATGATGAGACGAGCATCGATGCTGGTCGCGGTTGCCGTGGTGCTCGCCGTTGTGGGTTCCGGCGCGGTCGCCGGCGCGTCCGGACCGTTCTCTCTCGTCTCCACGCAGGAGGACGCCCCGACGGACACGACGACACCGACGCCGACGGCCACCCCGACCGCTGCCAGCGACGAGACGAACACGACGGATGCAAACGCCTCGTTCGGCCTGACGGTCGCCTCCTTCGCCCAGGCCAGCGCCGCCGAGGCCGAAGGTGAGGTCAGCCACGGCATGTTCGCGGCCGCCGTCAACCGATCGGAGGGAGAGGCCCGAGCGGCCGCGGTCCGCCAGCGGACGGCCACGCTGAGCGAGCGCGTCACCGAACTTCGAGAGGAGCGAGCCGCCCTGCTCGACGACACGGACCTGAACTTCTCCGAGCGGGCCCGTGCCGCCCGACTCGCGACCCGGGCCAACCAGCTCGCCCAGAATATCAACCAGACCAGCGACATCGCGGCGCGCGTCGGCGTCAACACGACCCGGCTCGAGCGGCTCCGCGACGAGGCCGACGAACTCACCGGCCCGAAGGTCGCCGAGATTGCGCGGGGCCTGGCCGGGATGCCCGACGCTGTCCCCGGAGCGCCCGGACTGAGCGACGGCGTACCCGGCCCCAACGGGGAACGGGGACCGGGTGACCGTGGAAACGC
>JBDGSA010000129.1:4241-7175 GCA_042217755.1 Haloglomus sp.
ACGGACGGCGAGCCCGGTCCGCCGGAGACCCAGGGGAACGCCACCGCGAGTCCCGACCGAGCGGCGAGCGACTCCGGCAACGGTCCGGATACCGACGGGAAGAACGACGCCACCGCTACCGCCGACGAAGCCGATGGAGACGGTGGAAACACCGACTCACGGTGACAGCGCGAGTGACGGGAGCCGGTAGACACGCTTTTTCCTCTTCGCGACCACCTACCAGGTAATGGATTCGGCGGCGCTGCTCGACCTGCTCGGGAACGAGAACAGGCGGCGCATCCTCCGCCTGCTGTCGCGCAAGCCCTGCTACGTGACAGAGATCTCCGAGTACCTCGGCGTGAGCCCGAAGGCCGTCATCGACCACCTCCGGAAGCTGGAGGAGGCCGGGCTCGTGGAATCGCGCGTGGACAGCCAGCGCCGCAAGTACTTCTCCATCGCCCGGAACCTCCGGCTCGAGGTGTCGGTCTCGCCGTACGGCTTCGGCACGAAGTCGGCCTATCCGGCCAGCCGCGGGTTCGACATGTCGCGCTGTCGGTACCTCTCGCTCGATATCGGCGGCGACCCCGACGGCGGGGCCGACCCCGAATCCGCGTCCGCGCCCGGAGACGCCGATCTCGCGGCGCTCGCGGGCGAACTCGGCCGGCTCGAGGCCCTCGAGAACGAACTCTCGATGGCCCAGCGCTGGGTCCAGGGCCGGCTCACGGACGTGATGGACGACCTCTCGGAGCGGTTCGAGGAACTGGGCGGGATGGACGGGCGGTTCTACGCCGAGGTCACCGCGGCCGTCGCCGACGGGGCGACGAGCTCGGAGCACATCGCGCGACAGATCGACGCCTCGCCCGAGGCCGTCGAGGACGCCCTCCGACTCCTCGACGAACACGGCGTCGTCGAGCACACGGCAGACGGCTGGCAGGTCACAGAGGAGTGACCGCGTCGCGAGAAGCGTCCGTCGGCCGGCGCTCAGACCGAGCGCGTCAGCCCGCCCCGGAGATCGCGCCCGAAGTAACAGCCGAGCACCGCCGCGAACAGCCCGGCGGTCCCCCCGACCGCGGCCAGCGGCACGGCGACGTTCGCCAGCGTCGCGAGCAGCAACTGGTCGAGTAGCGCACCCACGGCCGCCGTGCTTGCGCCCGCCAGAGCCAGTTCGAGGTAGCGGCCGCGGCCGACCAGCCCCAGCACGAACCCGGCGACGAAGACGCCGACGAGCCCCGCGATTCCCCCGACCGGGACGACGACGCCCGCGGCGACGAACGCGACCACACAGGCGACGAACGCCACGCCGAGGCCGCGGAGCGTGAACTCCGGCCCCGGAAGGGACGGCAGCGACGGCGACGGAAGCCGCGAGCGCAGGCCGCCCGTCGTCTCCCCGGACGCCTCGCTCTCGACTCCCTCGTCGGCCGTCCGCTCACCCGCCTGCTGCCGGTCGGACGGCGCCCCCTCGTCGAGGAGTGCGTCGATGTCCACGTCGGAATCGTACTCCGTCTCGTCCGACCGGCTCATGGGCCGACCTCGGACCGGCGAACGTATCGGTCTTTCTCCGCCCGTGCGTGACTCGCCGCCCGGTGACGACGCCTCGGTATCGAATCTATTCCGAGATAATATACGAGTCTCTCTATTTATACAGAAATTTGCCGAATATTTAGATCGAGATGTATTAAGAGAGTTGTCGCCAGCTCCACTCGGGCTCCCAGTCGAACAGTCGCTCGGCTTTCGTGGTGTCGACGAGCGGCGCGTACTCGTCGTCTCCGAGGGCGTCTCGCACCTCGGCGTCGGGAAAGAGGCGGGCGGCGAGGTCGCGGCTCGGCGTCTCGGCGCTGGTATCGGGCGCCGACACCCAGACGCGTTCGTGTCCGTCGAACTCGCTCTCGACGGTCCGCTGGACGAGCGCGGTCGCGTCCGAGTGGTGCACGTAGGTGAACAGCGTGTTCCGCTGGGTGTGGAACGCGTCCGACTCGCGCAGGCCCGCGAGCGTCCGGTCGGCCTCGACGAACGTCTCGCGGGCGGTCTCGTCGTCGACGACCCACGGGAAGCGCAGGGAGGTGATCGTCCGGGGTCGGTCCGCGAGCCGGCGGGCGACCCCGTCGGCGGCAATCTCGAGCGTCTGCTTGCCGAGTCCGTAGGGATTCGAGGGCGTGAGGCGGTGGTCTTCGTCGACCGGCAGGTAGTCGACGGTGACGGGCGCCTGCTCGAAGCCGCCGCCCATCGCGCTGAAACTCGAGCCCAGCGTCACGGTATCGACGCCGAGTTCGCCGGCCGCCTCCAGCACGAGGTAACTGGACAGCACGTTGCTCTCGTAGGTCCGGTAGCCCGGGGCCGTCTCCGGCGTCGGGAGCATCCCCAGGTGGACGACCGCGTCGGCGTCGCTCTTTGCGAGCGAGCCGTAGACCTCGCCCGCGTCGACGAGGTCCGTCCGCAGGTACTCGTCGGCGTGTGGCTCGTCGCGCGCGCCCCGCGAGAGGTCGACCGTCCGGTATCCCGCGTCGTTCAGGTGGGCGAGGACGCGGCCGCCGAGGCGTCCGTTTCCGCCGGTGACGGCAACGGTTCGCTCCATCGGTCCCGGGTGACGCCGCTCGCGGTTAAAACCAGCCTCGAACCGGGCGGCGTGGCGGTCGGACCTCGGTCGAACGCCCGGGGCGATTCCTCGATTGCATCCGGAGAAGCGACGGTCAGACCCACCACTCGGTTGCATCCGAAGAAGCGACGGTCAGACCCACCACTCGGTTGCATCCGAAGAAGCGACGGTCAGATCCGCTCCTCGATGGCGGCGTGGAGTTCCTCCCAGACCTCTTCGGGCGTCCCCTCGCCGTCGACGCGGACGAGTTCGTCCTGCTCGTCGTAGTACTCGATGACGGGCTGGGTGTTCTCGTCGAAGACGGAGAGGCGCTCGCGGACCGTCTCCTCGGTGTCGTCGTCGCGCTGGACGAGTTCGCCGCC
>JBDGSA010000157.1:0-7085 GCA_042217755.1 Haloglomus sp.
GATTCGAACCCGCGATCGAGGGGTTAGGAACCCCTCGCCCTGTCCACTAGGCCACGCGTCCTGCCCGAGCGTGGGCGGGGTAGTGAAAAAAGCGTGTCCGTCAGTTGTTCTGGGTGTCGGTTCCAGTTCCGGTCTCGGTTTCGGTCTCGGTCTCGCTGGCGGTCTGCCCTTCGGCCTCGCCGACGAGGGACTCGTTCTCCGAGCCCTCGGCGCCCGTCGAGGGCTCACTGGGCTTTGCCTGCTCGCGCATCTCCTGGAGTTCCTGTTCGACCTCCTCGCGGCCTTTCTGGAACTCGCCCATCGCCTCACCCGTCGACCGTGCCAGTTTCGGCAGCTTCTGCGCGCCGAACAGCAGCACGATGATGAGCAGGATGACGATGAGCTCTGGCCCGCCCGGCAGCCCGCCGAACAGCGGTATGAGTTCGAGCATCTATAGCCGAGTTTGCGCTCATCGAATTATAGGCCTTTCCCTCAGGCGCTCGCTCCGCCGACTGGAATCGCTGCCGCAGGACCGCGTCTGGCGCCCCGTCGGGGTGCTTTTGTCCGCGGCTGTCGTCGGGACGACCATGAATGACGATGCGCCCGACCGGACCATCAACGCAGAGGAACTCGAGGCGGTCGACCGCGACGACGGCGGCCGGGAGTACGACCCCGGTGCCGAACACAACTTCCCCGACGAGCGGGTCAACCGAGTGCTGGCGGCCATCGAGGACGACGCCGAGATCGAGGTCTACCTCGAGGCCCAGAACGTCAACCCCGTCACCCGGAAGGGGTACAACGACCACGGGTCAAAGCACGTCGGCATCGTCCGGAATCGGGCGCTCTGCCTCTACGACCTGCTGAAGGGCGGCGGCGTCGAGTTCAACGGCGCGGCCGAACAGGGCCTCGACGAGGCCGACGAGGCCGTCATCGTCGCGCTCGCAGCGACGCTCCACGACATCGGGCACACCGTCCACCGCGACGACCACCCCTACTACTCCATCCCGCTCGCGGCGGACCTGCTCGACCGCTTCCTCCCGGAGGTCGGCTACGAGACGCCCGAAGCCGTCCGCATCAAGGGCGAGATCCTCCATGCGATCCTCTGTCACCACACCGAGGAAGACCCTCTCACGACCGAGGCCGGCGTCGTCCGGGTCGCGGACGCGCTGGACATGGAGCGAGGCCGCTCGCGCATCCCCTACCAGAAGGGCGGCCGCGGCATCGATACCATCTCCAGTCAGGCCATCCGTCGCGTCTCGCTCCACGACGGCGACGACCGACCGGTCCTCGTCGAGATCGAGATGACCGACGCCGCCGGCGTCTATCAGGTGGACCAACTGCTGAAGGCCAAACTCGAACGCTCGGGACTCGAACGCGACATCCGCATCGTCGCGGTCCAGGTCGACACCGACGAGACGGGGGAAGACCAGTTGCTCGAGCGGATCGAACTCTGATTCCCGCAATGGGTGACGTCCGGAGTCGCCCGCGACGGACTATGGCTACCGCCTCGTGAACCCGGAGCCGCGCAGGTCCACGTCGTCTCCCTCGCCGATTCGGGCCTCGCAATCGAACACTGCGCGGACGGTATTGACCGTCTGCTGGTCGTGCATCCCCGGGTCCATCCCGAAGACGCCGAACAGTTGCCCGGAACGGATCCGCGAGGTGAAGACGTGGAGGAACCGGAACGCGGTCCGCACGTCTGTGTACATGAGGAGCGTCGAGATCGATGCCAGCCCGACGCGAACCCGGTCGCCGGCGCCGGCGTCCTCGAACCGTTCGACGAGTTTCGCGAACTCGAGACTCATCCCGGTCAGGTCGCCCGGCGACCCGAGCCGCCGGACCGGCGCGCCCCCGACCTCCTCTGCGCCCTCGTTGCCTGTACAGTCGATGAAGCCCACGCGGCTCGAGTCGAAGGCCTCGCGTCGCTGGAAGGCCTGTGCGACCTCGGACGCACTGCGGTCGGTCGTGATGATGATCGCCGTCTCGTCGCCGTCCCCGGCCCCCGACAGCACGTCGTAGATCTGTTCTTGGACGTCCATCGACGACCCCGTGACGAGGAGGCTCGTCCCCTCGTCGAACGCGACCGTCTCCCCGCTCAGCGACGTCGTCTCGTAGCTCATTCGTTCTCCCCCTCCGTCGACGAGGTCCCTTCGGCACTTTCGTCTGCGCTCTCCGCCTCGTCGGACCCCTCCGCCGCGAAGGGATCGGAAACGTCCCCGTCGGGGAGGTCGACGTCCTCGTCGGCGCCTGCCTCGATGTCACGGACCATCGCGACGAACTCGCCGCTCTCTAGCTCCGGCATCGCCTCGTCGAGTTCCTCCTGGAGTGTCTCGATGCGCCGCTCGAGTTCACCGTACTCCGGAGAATCCGCAATCTCCTGGGCAGACTTGGCGGACTGGAGCGCCGCCCGCTTCGACACCAGCGCGTACAGTTCCTGTTCGAGTCCCTCGTAGTTCGACCGCTCGAGCAGGCGGTCGACGGTCTCGAGCAGCAACTCCTTCTCGACAGGTTTCGTCAGATAGTCGTCGAAGCCCATCGTGATGATGTCGAAGTCCGGCTCGACGGCCGTCACCATCGCCACCCGGCAGTCGGGCGCCTGCTCGCGAATCTCCGCGAGCACCTCGTCCCCGGACATCCCCGGCATCAGGCGGTCGAGCAGCGCGACGTCGACGTCTTCATCGGCCTGTTCGAGGGCCTCGGACCCGTTCTGGGCCGTTCGAACGTCGTACTCCTCCTCCAGCCACCGGGCGTAGATCTCGATGAGCGGGGGCTCGTCTTCGACCACCAGGACCGTCGGTTTCTCGGAGCCCATTCTCTCTCTGGGCCTTCCGCGGGGCGGGGTATAGTAATTCCGCTGAATCGAGCAGAATCGAGTAACCGCACGAGGCGGGGAACTGCCTGAACCCACTGGACGAGACGAGAGATCGTCTGAACTCACTCCCGCGAACCGGAGTTCTCGAGCGGAGGGCCCCGTCACCGATGGCAGGAGTCGTGTCGTTCGAATCGCCGACGTGTCGCACTCGCCCGTCACGGTCGTCCCTCGCAGAATGCGCCGGCCGGGATTTGAACCCGGGCGACGAGCTTGGAAGGCTCGTGTCCTACCACTAGACCACCGGCGCTCGTTTCACTCGCGCCGAGACTCGTGCGCTCACCACCGGCGCCCGATGCACTCGCACCGAGGCCCGTACGCTTCGCGCACTCACCACCGGCGCTCGTGTCCCACTGGTCGTGGCGCCCACAAGTGCGTACCGGTCCGCCCGCGTCGGATGGAATTTACCCACACGCCCGCGAAGCTGACAAGGTATCGAATTATGATTTTGCATCCTATTTCTGCGGATTAAACCCCATATTTTGTGTTAATCGATACGATAGCGTAGCAGTTTCCGCTGGAGACGAACGAATCCGCCGTCGTCAGGTCGCTGGCCGCGAGGTCGGCCTCGAACTCCGCGGGCGCGTAGACGTGGTAGAATCGGGGAACAACCTCGCCGTCGGGGAGCGTCCAGTCGACGGTCGTGTCGAACCCCTCGTCGGCGTCGAACCGGTCGTGGGCGGTGCTCCAGGCGCTCACGAGCGCGCTCCCGCCCGGCGCGAGGACGCGCGCGAGTTCTGACAGCGACGCCACCCGCGTCTCGCGGTCCGGGAGGTGATGGAGGGTGGCGATGTAGACGGCGAGGTCCACCGTGTCGGCGGCCAGCGGGAGGCGGGCGGCGTCGGCGGCGAGGGGTCGATACTGGTCCCGGTAGCCGCGGTCGGCCGCACGGTCGTGGCCGAGGGTGAGAAGTTCGGTGCTGGCGTCGAGGGCGATGACGCGCTCGGTCCGGGCGGCGAGCGGTTCGACGTGTCGCCCGTTCCCCGCACCCAGGTCAAGTCCCGTCTCGCCCTGCCGGCCGTCGACGAAGTCGGTCACCTCCGGCCACGGGTTCGCACGCGTCTCGGCGAAGTGGTCGGCGATGCGGTCGTACGTCTCGCGTACGGCCCGGCGGTCCGAGCGGGTGCCGGCCTCGACCGAGGCGTCCGCGTGGTCGGGTGAATCGGACGAGTCGGGTGAGTCGTACAGGTCGAACGAATCGGACGAGTCGTACAGGTCGAACGAATCGGACGAGTCGTACAGGTCGAACGAATCGGACATCATCAGAACGGAAGCAGCGGGGCGATTATCCCGACTGTCGCGCCACCCACATCGGGCTGGGGCAGGAAGATGAACCCCAGATAGGTGACCAGCAGCATGACGGTGGCGTGTTTCATTCCGTCCGTGACCGAGCCGCCGCCCATCTGGCCGCCGACCAGCCCGGAGAGCGTCGCCTGGATGAGGCCCGCGTGGAAGAAGGTCAGGCGATACCGGTCGACCCGCCGGGGGTCGAGGTCGATGAACGACGGCGTAGTGCTGATGGCCCCCTGACCGGCCTGCACCGCACCCTGTGTCGGCAGGTTCGGGATGAGCACCCGGTCGATGGCCCCGATGACCACCAGGAAGACGAGAAACGCGACGTAGATGACGATGAGGTAGGTGAGCATCTCCTGCTGGCGGCGACGTCGCAGGCGCTGGTCGGCGCGGGCCTGCTCGGCGGCGATTCGGAGCACGGGCCCGATCTCGTTCGAGGCACGCATCGAGTTCGTCAGCAGCGTCACCGTGCGCGTCACGGCGGGCGTCTGAACGCGGCGCTCGAACCGGTCGAGTGCCTGTTCGACGGTCGCTCCCCACCTGATGTCGCGCCAGATGCGGTCGACCTCCGCGTTGAGTTCGCCGAGATCACTCCGGCGAACCCGGTCGAACGACGAGACGACGGCGACGCCGGCTTCGTTGAGGCTCGCGAGCCGCTCGAGCAGGTCCGGGATGGAACGTTCGAGCCGCTGGAGACGGCGCTTTGACACCTCGTAGACGACCGCGAACGTCGACAGCACGAACAGCGTGGCGTGGACGAGCACGTCGTCGAGCGCGCGGGCGTCGAACGCGCCGGCGGCGAGCGCGGCCGACACCTGCGCGAGGACGTACCCAAGGGCGATGGGGACGGTCACGAACAGAACGAGTTCTGGCCTGTCGAACAGAGACTCGACCGGGCTGGCGAGTGTCCGTCGGAATCGCCTGACGCGCTTGTACGCCCGGAGTCGACCGCGGTTGGCCCTCGTCCGGGAGCGCGCTCGCTGGGCCTGCCTCAGGGGGTCGCCGCCGCCGGGCCCGCTCGCCGACCTCGTCCCCGCGGACTCGCCGCCGTCCGGTGCCGTCTCGGGCGCGGTCGCTCGTCCCTCGTGCGGAGCTCCCCGGGGGCCCGCACCGACCGTCTCGCGCTCCCTGTCACGATTGTCGCGACTGACCCGCAGCGGCTGGGTTATCTCCGCGAGATAGGCGACGAACAGGAGATTCATCGCCGGCAGCACCACGTAGGTGAGAAGCTGGACCAGCAGCAGGGTGTCACCACTGGTGAGACCGATGACGAGCAGGATCGTGATCAGAAAGAGCATCCCGGCGACGACCACCGTCACGTACACCTCGGCGGTGGTCGCCAGCAGTTCGAGAATCTTCTCTTGCTGGTCTTCTGCCTGTTCGCGATAGCGTTCGTACTCGTCGGCGAGGAAGTCCGTGAGGTTCCCCCCCGACTGGAGCACGCTCTTCAGGTTCTCCAGGAACTTCTGGAACTGCTCCGAGGGCGTCCGCCGCGAGACGTCGCCGACAGCGTTGACGACGTCCTGTCCGAACACCTCGATGTTCCGGACGCCGACGGCCATCTCCTCGGCACCAGCACCGAAGACACCCTGGTTCCGCGCCAGTGACCGCATCACGTCCGGAAACGCCATCCCACCGCGGGACTGGGCGTAGATGAACGCGACCATCCGGGGAAGCGAGGCATCGATCTGCCGCTCGCGCGTGGTCGCCTGTACCGAGGGGATGGCCCACCGGACAGCGTAGACGACCGTGGCCGCGAAGAATCCAAGCAGGATGCTGAACCCGATCAGGAGGACGAACAGTTTGGTGTTGAATGTGAGCAACCACGCCGGCAGCGAGGAGGCGAGGTCGCTGATCGCCGGGGTCGGCGCGGTGAGCCGGGTCAGATCAAGCAACTCGACGATGAACCCGCCGACGTACACCCCGATGACGGCACCGGTGAATGCCGCGACCGACGCGTAGAGGTAGGTCTGGGTGACGTAGATCCGGTACGGCGTTCCGATGCCAGCCGAGCGGAGTATCCGCTCGCGCTGTTCGTCGTCGGGAACCGACCGACCCCCGAAAACAGTGTACGAGAGACGCCTCGTGGCGCGCTCCAGCCTCCGGCTGAACGGCGTCAGCACCAGCACCACCAGCAGCGCGAGGACGACGAGCAACGGGAGGGAGGTCGCGAGTGCCATGTCAGTCGTCGGCGCTCGCCTCGGCCTCCGCGTCCGAGTCGAGTTCGGGGGCGTCGATGCGATCCATCACCCGCTCGGCATCGGCGTGGTAGCGGTTCACCATCGTCGTGAACGCCTGGTAGTTCGTCACGCCCTCCTCCCAGAGGTACTTCAGGAAACGTCGGCGTCGACGCAACTCGCTCAGCAGCTCGCGCTGGGACCACCCCCGTTCCTGCCGGATCTCGTCCATCAGATTCCGGTTCCCCTCGCTGAAGCTGTCGTCCTGGGCGTCCCAGGTGTAGGCACCGGCGTAGTCCAGTTCACCAGTCCGCTGGTCGATTCCCTCGATCTCGGCGATCTCGGAGGCGCGACGGACCCGCTCGCCGCTGAGCCGCACGAGGGTCTGTACCACCAGTACGTCGAGCGACTGCACCATCGGCCGCGGCACGTTGATGGGTTCGTTCTCCAGTCGGTTGATGGCCGTCTGGACCGAGTCTGCGTGCATCGTCGACAGCGTGGTGTGACCGGTGTTCATCGCCTGGAACAGCGTGATGGCCTCCTCGCCGCGCACCTCGCCGACGATGATATACTCGGGGCGGTGACGGAGCGCAGAGCGGAGCAGGTCGTACATCGTGATGGTGGCGGCCTCGTCGAGGCGCTCGCGCGTGACCGACGACAGCCAGTTGTCGTGGTGGAGCGCCAGCTCGCGAGTGTCCTCGATGGTGATGAGCTTCGAGCGCGGCGGGATGAACATCGAGATGGCGTTCATCGAGGTGGTCTTCCCG
>JBDGSA010000148.1:0-7047 GCA_042217755.1 Haloglomus sp.
TCGGTGCCGCCCTGGAATCGATGGCGGGTTCGGTGCCGCCCTGGAATCGATGGCGTGCGCGCTTCCGTCACCAGGGCGAAGCGGCTTCTGTCACCAGGCGTGCAGAAACTGACTTCAGGGAACACTTACTCCGCGCCCGAGAGATACGTCGTCTATGCTACTCGCCGGAACCGAGAACGGACTCCATCGGCTGACCGACGTCGACGGTTCGACAGGGCCGACGGTTCGGACGGTGTTCGACTCGGGGGCCGTCATGCGCCTCCGGGCGTTCGAGGCGCACGACGGCGTCGTTGCGGCCACGAAGACGGGGCTGTATCACTCGACCGACGGCGGAGAGTGGACGAATCTGGACGTGCCCCGCGAGCAGGTGTACGCGGTCGGCGCGGCCCCCGACGGACGGCTCTACGCCGGGACGCGCCCCGCACACGTCTACGTGGCCCGGGCAGACAGTTCGGACGCACTCGGCGTCGGCGAACTGGAGTGGCGCGAACTCGAGGGGCTTCAGGAGGTCCCCTCCCGCGAGGAGTGGCGGCTCCCCCGCCACGAGAACCTCGCGCAGGTCCGGGACGTCCACGTCCATCCCGAGGCCCCCGAGCGGGTCGTCGCCGGCGTCGAGGTGGGCGGCGTTCACGTCAGCAACGACGGGGAAACGACGTGGACGGAGCGCCGCGAGCGCGTCCACGACGACGTCCACGAACTCGCTGTCCTCGGGCCGGACGAGTTCGTCGCCGCGACCGGCTACGGGCTGTTCCACACGACGGACGCCGGCCGGTCGTGGGCCCGGCTCGACGAGGGATACGACCAGCGGTACTTCCGCTCCGTGTCCGCGGTCGGCGACGCGGTGTACGCCGGCGGGGCGCTCGCACACACGTCGACCTGGCTGGAGCCGGACGCGGACCCGGAACTGTTCGTCTACCGCGGCGGCGAGCGGGTCGAACCAGTCGAGCACCCGCGGCCCGACGAGACGGTGACCGGAATCACGGAGGTCGACGGGGACGCGGTCGTCGGGACCCACCGGGGGTCGGTACTGCGCCGGGGAGCGGACGGCTGGAGCGTCGTCGGCTCGCTTCCAGCACCGGACGACTTCGCCGGGAGCTACACGCCGCTGCTGTGGATGGAGACGTAGTCTCGCGAGACTGCGGCGTCACGGGTCAGGGCACGGGTCAGGGGTTGGCACTCGGGGCTACCGGTGCTGTGGATTCCAGGGGCAGCGCGAACTATCGATGGAGCCAGCCGATGTGGGCGGTGGCCGCTCGCGGGAGCCGCACGTATCGTAACCTACTCCTTCCGGACGCGCGACCGTCCGAGTGACTGATATGGCTCAACACGACAAGCGGACCCACGACCGGAAGTTCGTGCGGACGTTCTTTACGACACCCACGGCCGAACAGGGCGAGGAGGACTCCGCGAAGAAGCTGCGAAGCGCCATCGGCCTCCGCGGGATGCAGGCTCCCGACGTCTGGGTGCCGGACAACGAGGACGCGACGGCCCCGAACATGCGCGACGAGGGCGCCGAGAACATCGCCGAGGTCGTCGCCGAGGGCGGCGCAGACTTCCCCGGAGAGATCCACCCCCGCGTCGTCTGGCACCGTGACAGTCCGGAGACACGCTACCGGGGCTTCCAGCACATGCTCCACATCGCGGACCCGGAGAACGGGGCCGTCGAGCACATCGACGGGTTCGTCATCCCCGAGGTCGGCGACATCGACGACTGGAAGAAAGCCGACGAGTTCTTCACCATCATCGAGAACGAGCACGGCTTAGAGGAAGGGAGCCTCAAGATGTCCGTCATCATCGAGAGTGGCTCCGCCGAACTGGCGATGGGGAAGCTCCGCGACGAGATGGGCAAGCCCACCAACAACCTCGAGCGGCTGTTCCTCCTCGTGGACGGCGAGGTCGACTACACGAAGGACATGCGCGCCATCACGCCGACGGGCGGCCTCCCCGAGTGGAAGGAGCTGCGTCACAACACCTCCCGCGCTGCCAGCGCCGCCGGTCTCATCGCCGTCGACGGCCCGTACGACGACATCCGCGACGTCGAGGGCTACCACGAGCGCATCACCGCCAACAACGCGATGGGGATGCTCGGCATCTGGTCGCTGACCCCCGGGCAGGTCGTCGAGGCCAACAAGGCGCCGCTCCCGCCGGCCGAGGGCTACTGGGTCATCGACGCCGACGGCCGCGAGGTCGCACTCGACTCCGAGGGCGACGTCGAGGTCTACCGCGGCGAGCGCATCGACCTCGAGGCGGAGGACGGCAGCTACGAACTCGAGGTCGGCGGCGACGAGATTGTCTGTGAGACCGAGGAGGACCTCGCCGCCGAACTGCTCGACCTGCTCGACTACGTCCCCTCGATGAACGACATCGTCGACTCCATGGAGGAGTTCGAGGCCGCCAAGGAGGCCGGCCGCGGCGCCATCGCCATGACCCAGGCCGCGACCGTCCGCATCGACGGTATCGAGGTCGACGTCAGCCGCGACCGGATGTGGGACGAGGCGACCTACCAGGCCCTGCAGGTCCCCATCACGCTGTTCCAGGACGTCTACGAGAACCGCCCCGACCAGCACGACGACCTCGCCGACCTCTACAGCGAGGACGTCGTCGAGCGGGCGATGAACGTCGGTAACTGAGCGGCCGCGACCCCGATACTCGCTGTTTCTTTCGGCACCGCCACGACCGCGACAGTGGGATATCTCGATATTTCCTGAATAGAGTCGATTCAGTCGTATTATAAGAATAATTATTGTATTATGTGGAAAGTTAGAGGGATATACTGATTCCCTTCCTTCGCCACCTCGGCTCAGTCCCACGGCGCGCTCGGCGGGCTGACACACCGGTGCCGGTCCTCGATGCTCGAGATGCGCTCGATCTGTTCGTCGGTCAACAGCACCTGCTGTGAATCGAAGTTCTCGGCGAGGTGGCCGCCGGTCGTCTTCGGGATGGCGGCGACGTCCCGTTCGCGGAGCCACGCGAGACAGACCTGCCCAGGTGTGGCGTCGACCTCGTCGGCCACCGCCTGCACCACCGGATGCTCCAGCGCCCGCCCGCGGGCGACCGGACAGTAGGCCACGGGCAGGACGTCGCGCTCGTGACACGCCGCCACGAGGTCGTCCTGCGGGAGGAGCGGGTGACACTCGAACTGGTGGGCGAGCGGCCGATGGTCGGCGTGTGCGGTGAACTCCTCGAGCAGCTCGACCGTGAAGTTCGAGACGCCGACGGCGCGCGCGGTACCCTCGTCGACGAGGTCGTCGAGTGCGCGCGTCGTGTCCGCGGGGTCGTAGGCGGCCCGGGGCCAGTGGACGTAGACGAGGTCCGGCGTGCGGCCGAGGCGCGCTGCCGAGTCACGGACGCTGTCGACGCAGTCGTCGTACGAGCAGTTCTCCGGCGCGACCTTCGTCGCGAGGAAGCAGTCATCGGGCGTATCGGCCCGCTGGAGCCCCCGCCCGACCGCCCGCTCGTTGTCGTACATCTGTGCGGTGTCGACGTGTCGATACCCCGCCTCGACGGCCTCGGCGACGACCCCCGTGCAGGTCTCGCCGGTCAGTCGCCAGGTGCCGAGGCCCAGCACGGGCACGTCGTCGCGGTCGATGTCGGCTGTCACGTCGTCACCAACTCCCCGGGGGGACAAAGAGGTTCAGTCGGATTCCCCGCGGCGAACGGGCCGAGAGTCCCCGGGCGGCGGGCCAGGCCGTCGCTGCCGACGTGGCCCCCTGTCGCGCTCCCGTGGCAGGCGGAGGAATTGCTGGATGCGACACTCGTATCACGCCGGGTGGCCCACTTCCGAGTATGCCAGAAGAAGTGCTGTTCGAGTCGGAATCGATGCGGAGTCGCTCCGAGGTCGCTACCTACCTGCGCGATGTGGCCGAGGCGCTGGAAGCCGACGGGGCCGTCACGCTCTCGGCGGGCGACCAGTCCATCTCGGTGACGCCGCCGAACCGCGTCGAGTTCGAGGTCAAGGTCGAGCGCGAGGGGCCAGCGGAGGGCCCCGGCGAGCTCGGAATCGAGCTGGAACTGGAGTGGGACGAGGACGCCCCCGACGACGGGCAGGAGCTGTCAATCGAGTGAATCGGAGCGAGGTCAGACGGAGAACGGCGTCTCGGCGCGGATCTCGGCCTCGCGAACGCGGAGTTCTCCGACGGCGGTGTAGTCGCCGGGCCGAGGGTCGGACCACTCGGCCTCGAAGGTCGCCGACTCCCCCGGGGCGAACTCGGCCGGCCTGAGCACCTGCGCGAAGGCCTGTCCCTCCGACCAGCGCCAGATCTCCTCGCCGTCGGCGGTACGGACAGCGAAGTCCGCCGCGCCGCTGTCGTGGAAGGTCACGCTGACGGGGTCGTGGCTGGCGTTCGCGACGATCAGTGTGAACTGGACCCGTCGGCTGTTCCCGTCGACCGTGACCTCGAGCGACGCATCGAGCGGTGGCACGGGCGAACCGTGTGACCGTGGGACAAAAGCGTTTGCGCGCGGGCCGTCGAGCGGCTGTCCGCCGCGTCCTGGCGTTCCTCTGCACTGACTCTTATATACGGCTCGGCGACGGTACCCCTTTTGCTGTCCGCCGCCAACGGGGGACGTGCAGTTCGTCGACTACGACCGGTCGCCGGCTCCGGCGCTCTACCTCGCCGCGGGCGGGCCGACAGAGCACGTGCCGCTGACCGCAGGGGCCACACTCGACTACGGCCTCGGAGAGCGACACTGCGCCGGCGCGCTCGTCATCGACGAGGGGGAGGGCGACGACGGCGTCGCCCGGCACCGGTCGTGTAGCGCGCCGCGAGCGCCGTACTGTCGGGAACACACCTCAACGTGGGCCTGTGCGCGCTGTACCGGCGACTGCGAACTGCCACTCGAGAACTGCCGCCGCGAGCACGTCATCTACCTGGCGGCGTTCGCGCCGGACACGTTCAAGGTGGGGGTCACGAAGCCCGACCGCCTGGAGACGCGCCTGCGCGAGCAGGGCGCCGACCGCGCGGCGCTCCTCGCGCACGCCCCGGACGGCCGGGCGGCGCGGCGCCGCGAGGCCGCGCTCGCCGACCGACTCCCCGACCGGGTGCGGACGCCGACGAAGGTAGCCGCGCTCGCGCGCGCCGTCGATACCGGGGCGTGGGAGGGGCTGCTCGCGGAGTTCGACCCTCTCGAGACGTTCGCCTTCGACTACGGGTTTACCGTCGCCGAACGACCCGTCCGCGAGACCGTCGCGTCCGGGACGGTCGTGGGCGTTCAGGGACGCCTGCTCGTCCTCGAGAACGCGGGGAGCACCTACGCCGTCGACCTCCGCGACCTGCTCGGCCACGAGGTCGAGCAGGGAACGAGTGGCCGGGATCTCCAGTCGTCGCTCGGGAGGTTCGGCTGATCGATGCCGTCCGAGAGAGCGGCGGCGCGGTGGATGCCCCGCGCGCCGCGGCACGCTCGACTGGCGGCACGCTCAACTACCAAGTACCGTCCCGCCGACCGCCCCCCATGGACAGTGAAGACCCCAGCGACGAGGTCCAGTACCACGTCGAACTGGCACCGGGTGACATCGACGGGCCGGTCCTGCTGCCGGGCGACCCCGAGCGCGTCCCCGTGGTCGCCGAGCAGTGGGACGCCGCCGAGGCGGTCGCGCGCCACCGCGAGTACCGGACGATGCGGGGGACCCGTGACGGCGTGCCGGTCGCCTGTACGTCGACCGGCATCGGTGCTCCCTCCGCGGCCATCGCCGCCGAGGAACTCGCGAACGTCGGCGCGGAGACGCTCGTTCGCGTCGGCTCCTGTGGCGCCATCCAGCCCGAGGCCGAGGTGGGCGACCTGGTCATCACCACCGGCGCCGTCCGGCAGGAGGGCACCAGCGACGAGTACGTCCGGGAGGACTACCCCGCGCGTGCACACGACGAGGTCGTGACGGCCCTCGTCACGGCGGCCGAGCGGCTCGGCTACGACTACCACCTCGGCGTCACCTGCTCGACGGACTCGTTCTACGCCGGGCAGGGCCGCCCCGGCCACGGCGGGTTCGAGGCGGCCGGCACCGACGAGCGCACGGCTGAACTGCAGGACGCGGGCGTCCTCAACTACGAGATGGAGGCCGCCGCGCTGTTGACCCTCGCCTCCATCTACGGCCTGCGAGCGGGCGCCGTCTGCACCGTCTTCGCCAACCGCGTCACCGGCGAGTTCCGCGCCCAGGGCGAGTCGCGGGCCGCCGAAGTCGCCAGCGAGGCAGTGGTCGTTCTCCACGAGATGGACCAGGTCAAAGCGGAAGCGGGCGCCGACCACTGGCACGCGGGATTGTCGCTCGGCACATAAGCCGAAAATAGGCAGTTATTTTCTAAAACCCAGAATTATCTGATATATTCGGATAACTGTATAAATATCGAAGATAATCCATTTATGAGCGACGTCACTCGGCGGTTCCGACCGTGATGCTGTGTTCCTCCGGCCGGTCTCCACCGATGGGGAGGCGGATCTCGAGGACGCCGTCGGCCGCGTCGTAGTCGGCGGTGATGCCGTCTGAGTCGACCGCTCGCGGGAACGTCATGTCGCGGTGGGTGACCCGGGTTCGGCCCTCGTGGTGGTGCTCGGCGGCGACGTGGAGGTGGCCGTCGACCCACTGCACGTCGATGTCCTCGGGCTCTGCGTCGACGTGTGCCAGCACGAGGTAGTTCTCGTCCTCCCGGTACAGCTCCAGTTCGTGGCGCGGATCGGTCATCGGCATCTCGTCTAAACGTAGAACCGGTACGAGGTTCAGCGCGGCGACAGTTCCCGGCCGGTGAGAACCACGGTGCTGTCGCTCTCGGCGGCGGAAACGAACAGAAACGAACTCGCTACCTCAGAGTTTGCCGGCCCGCTGTAGCTTCATCAGGTCCTCGGTGTCGAGGGTCTCGCCCTCCTTGAAGCGCTGGTAGATCTCCTCGGCCTCCTCCTGGGCCTGTTCCTTCTTGGCCTGGCGCTCGTCCTTGCGCTCTTCTTCCTCTTCTTTGTCCATCTCGCGGAGGCGCTTCTGGACGCGGACGAAGTCCTCGTGGTGACGGTCGGCGGCCTCCTGGGCCTCGACGAACTTCTCGTGCCACTCGTCGGCCTCGT
>JBDGSA010000055.1:0-6961 GCA_042217755.1 Haloglomus sp.
GGCGGCCGACTACGCGAAAGAACTCGCGGGCCGCGGTCACGTCGAGGAGTTCCTGGCCCCGGAGCGCGAGCGGGCAGCGCTCGAACGGGCCGCCTGGCTGATCGAACGCGAGTTCGACGCCGCGGTCACGGTGGTGTCCGCCGACGACGCCCCCGACGACCTCGCCGAGAAGGCCGCCCCCGGACGGCCGGCCATCGACATCGTCGAGTAGCCCGCTGCCCGGTCCGGGGACCGTCACACGACGGGGCAGCGTCACTCGACCGGTACTTTTGTGATGAACGATTTCGTAATGTCTGGTATGACGACCGGGATACCGGACCTGCTCGAGGAACTCACGCTCGCGGAGAAGGTCAGTCTCACCCACGGGGCGGTCGACCCCGACGGCCGGGCGACGGGGTACATCCCCGGTGTCGATCGCCTCGGGATCCCGCCTCTCCGGATGGTCGACGGCCCGCTGGGCGTTCGCATCCCGGGGGAGTCATCGACCGCGTTCCCGGCACCGCTCGCACTGGCGGCGACGTTCGACGTCGACCTCGCCCGGGAGTTCGGTGCGGCACTCGGACGCGAGACCCGCGGGCAGGGACAGGACGTCCTGCTGGCGCCGGGCGTGAATCTGATTCGGGTGCCCCAGAACGGGCGGAACTTCGAGTACTTCAGCGAGGATCCGGTCCACGCAGCGTCGTTCGCGGCGGCCGTCGTCGAAGGGATCCAGTCGATGGACGTCGTCGCGACGCCGAAACACTTCGTCGCGAACAACCAGGAGACCCACCGCGCAGGTGTCGACGTTCGCGTCGGCGAGCGTGCGCTTCGAGAACTCTATCTGCCGGCCTTCGACGCGGCGGTCGAGGCCGGTGCCGGAGCAGTCATGACCGCCTACAACACCGTCAACGGCACGCGGATGAGCGATCACGAACGGCTTGTCCGGTCCGTCCTCAAGGGCGAGTTCGACTTCGACGGGTTCGCCGTCTCGGACTGGTTCGGAACCGAGTCGACGGCCGCGGCCGCCACGGGGGGTCTCGACGTCGAGATGCCCGGGATCACGATGGACGAGATGGTCGCACCGATGGCCGAGGACGGCACAGACACGGGGGACGGTGCCGGCGCGGCACCGACGGACGGAATCGACGCCTTGCCCCCGGCGATCGCGGACGGGATGCCGGACCCGACCACCTGCGAGCGGTTCGCGGAGACGCTCGCGGCCGCGGTCGAGTCCGGGGCGGTCCCCCGGGACCGCCTCGACGACATGGTGGCGCGCGTCCTCCGGGCGATGGACGCGGTCGGCTTGTTCGACGGGGACCGGGCGGAGGGAGCCGTGGACACGGCCGCCCACCGGGCCCTCGCGGAACGCGTCGCCGCCCGCGGGACGGTCCTGCTGGAAAACGACGGCGTCCTGCCGCTGGCGGAGTCGGCTGACGTCGCCGTGATCGGCCCCAACGTCGACGAGGCGGTCCTGGGCGGCGGCGGTTCCTCGGAGACGTCGCCAGTGGTCACACACGCCCCCGCGGACGCGATGGCCGACCGGGCGGAGGGAGCCGTGGACGTGGTCCGCGGGTTGCCCCGGGTCGTCGGCGTCTCCCTGCTGGATCACATCACCGACGATACGGAACCCGAGCGCGACGGCGAGGTAGCGCTCGCGGCGGCCGCCGACGCCGCGGCCGATGCCGACGTCGCCGTCGTGTTCGTCCGGGACGTTGCGACAGAGGCGAAGGATCGTGAGACGCTGGCCCTGCCCGGCCGCCAGGACGACCTGATCGAGACGGTCGCCGCGGCCACCGACCGAACGGTCGTCGTGCTCAACACGAGCGGGCCGGTCGAGACGCCGTGGCGCGAGGACGTGGCCGCGGTCATCGCGAACTGGTATCCCGGCCAGGCCCACGGGTCCGCGATCGCGTCCGTCCTGTACGGTGACCGCGACCCAGGCGGCCGGCTGCCGGTCACGTTCGCCCCCGAGGAGACCTATCCGACGGCCACCGACCGACGGTTTCCGGGCGTCGACGGACAGGTCCACTACGACGAGGGCGTGTTCGTCGGCTACCGCCACTTCGACCGCGCCGACGCCGAGCCCACCTACCCGTTCGGCCACGGCCATTCCTATGCGGACTTCGAGTACCGCGACGCCAGCCTGGCCGGCGACGAGGTGACGGTGACCGTCGGGAACGTCGCCGATCGAGACGGTCGCGAGGTGATCCAGGCGTACGTCAGTCCGCCGGCCGTCCAGGGCGTCGACAGACCGGAGCGGGAACTCGCCGGATTCGCGACGGTGGCCGTCCCGGCCGGGGAGACGGCGACGGTCGAAATACCACTCGACGACCGGGCGTTCGCCCGCTACGACGAGGCCGGGGGCTGGACCGACGACCCCGGGACGTACACGATCGCAGTCGGGCGGTCCGCAACGGACCCGCGCTGTTTCCTCGAAACCGAGCGCTAGACCGGTCTGCCGAGGACGGGTGATTTATGCCCTCGCTGTTCGTATCACTCCGCATGAGCACTGCCGAGCCGGACGAGGAGTCGGGCGCGGGGGAGATCCTCCGGACGGTGACTCCGCTGTCGACGGAGCGACCGGACGTACAGATGAACCTCTTCGGGTACCTCGTATTCGTCCCGATCGTCCTGCTGTTGCTCCCATTGTTGCCGTTCGTCGCGATCTGGGTCCTGGGTGCGAAGGCCCTGGGCGCACTCCGTGGCGAGTGACTCACGGCGTGGCGTCGACGAGTTCGTAGCTGTCGCCCACCGGCGTCCCCCCGGCACGGTCGTAGACGACCCGAGCGGCAGCCACGTCCTGGATCGCCAGGCCCGTCGAATCGAACACCGTCACACCGTCGTCGGGCTGGCGGCCGGGCACAGCGCCGATCACCACGTCGCCGAGTTCACCGTCGAGGTCAGCGTCCGTTAGCGTCCCCGACGCGAAGGGCACATTGATCTCCCCAGAGTGGACACACTGCTCGTAGTCGTCGATCACGATCCGGGCCGAGCGCAAAACGTCGTCGGTGATCTCGTGTTTGCCCGAAGCGTCGGCGCCGATCGCGTTGACGTGTGTCCGTTCGCCGACGGCGTCGACGATCGGCTCCGTGACTGGCGTGACTGTCGAGACGACGTCACAGGCCGCCGCCGCGGCGACACTCCCCTCGCGGACGTCGAAGCGGTCGTCGATCCGGTCCCGGAACGCCGCGATCGCCCCCGCGTCGATGTCACTGATCACGACCCGCTCGATGTCCCGCACGGTCGCGATGGCCGCCAACTGCGCGTCGGCCTGTCGGCCGGCGCCGACCAGTCCCAGCGAGGTGGCGTCCTCGCGGGCGAGGTATTTCGTCGCCACTGCGGCCGCCGCCCCGGTCCGGAGGCGGGTGAGTGTGGTGCCGTCCAGCAGGGCCAGCGGCGCCCCGGTCTCGGGATCGGCATAGATCACGGTGCCCATGACGGTCGGCAGGTCGTAGTGCGTCGGGTTGTTCGGGTGGACGTTGACCCACTTGACGGCCGCGGCTTCCCAGGAGTCATCGCCCGGACCGTCCCCCGGGCGCACGTCGAGGTACGCTGGCATCGACCGGAAATCCCCCTCGTGGGCCGGCAGGTCGACGTAGCTTTTCGCGGGCATGACCGCCCGGTCGCGGGCGGCGGCCGCGACGGCACTTTCGACGGCGTCGACGACCGCGTCGACGCTGGCCAGGGCTGTCACTGCGTCCGGACCGAACAGACGGGTTTCCATGGGACGACATGACAGGGGGAGTCGAGTAATCGTTTGGGTCGCCACTGGGCGTGCCGTGGGAACCCTGACCCGACCAGGCCGTCGCACTCACCCTGCCGACTGCTGTCGCGAAGACGTCAGGTCGGGGACGCTGGACCGTTCGGTGGATATGGACGTCCCAGTAACATGTCGGGACGTGCAACCTGTGAACCGTGACGTGTTTTTATTTTGTCCCGAGTCGATCGGGGGGATGGTAACGCATGTCTATGGACGACATCCGGGATCGGAAACTGGTCGAACTGTACCACCGGTACATCGGGGAGCCGGAGTCGAAACGCGACGTCTACGGATACTGGCTGTTGCTGCTGGGGAGTGTCGCGGGACTGCTCGGCGTGTTCGTCTTTCAGATCGAACAGGTGTTCTTCGCGTTGAAATACGGGGCTCGCGAGATCGCCTTCGTCCTCTCCGCATTCGGGCTGGCCGTCGGACTGTTCGCCGTCGTCGTGCTCCTTCCGGTCCGCCGACGCGGGATGCAGGCGAGCGTCGTCGGCCTCGCGATTGCCATTCTTAGCATCGTCGCATTCACGCAGGTCTACCCGCAATCGTGGTGGGTGGGTCAGCCCGACTACAGCGTCGAGATCATCGCCGTCTACACGCTCGGTATCGGGATCATCGTCGCCGTGGCTATTCTCGTGCCGATCGTCACCGGCGAGAAGGGGCTGCTGGTCGAACCCGAACTGGGGCTGGGTGACGAGGAGGCACCGATCCTCGTCGGCGACGCCACTCGGGACGCCTTCTTCACCGTCTTCGAGACGCCGACCAACGACTGGACCTGGCGAACCATACAGCGGGACGCGATCGGGCAAAGTGCCCGGACGATGCCGACCGACACCGACGCGCGAATGCACGTCGAGGAGGTCCGCGAGACGATCGCCGACGCCGGTCTGGTCGACATCACGACCGCCGCGTTCCGCCTGTTCAGGACCGAAGAGGGGGCCTGGCAGTGGTCGCTGGTCACCGCCGACGGGAGCATCGTCGCCGCCAGCGACGAGCCCTATTCCGATCGGGACGGCATCGAGTCCGCCGTCAACCTCCTGAAAGAGGAGGCACCCGGGGCCAGTCTCGTCGAGATCCAGGGCGCCGCCTACGACGTCTACCAGGACGAGGGGGACCGCTGGCACTGGCGGCTGATCGACGAGCGCCACCGACCCCTGGCGGCAGGCGCCGACACTTACGGCGCTGAAGCGGACGCCGAGTCCGGCATCGACCGCTTCGTCGAGTGGGTGGCGGATTCGCGCGTTCTCACCGTCGAGACCATCGCCATCGAACTGTTCGAGGGCGACGCCGGCTGGCGCTGGCGCGTCATCGACGCGGCGGACAACCCGCTGGTCACGAGCGAAGCCACGTTCGACGCGCGGGGCGATGCGGAGTCAGCCGCCGGGGCCCTCGCCGACTCCCTCGCAGGGGCCGCGGTCGTCGAACACGGGGAACCGGGCTTCGAGGTCTACGACGCAGCAGCCGTCGCGGACCGTGAGGACGCGGGCTGGACGTGGCGCCTGCGCGACTGGTCCGACGACATCGTCGCCGTCATGCACGACCGGGCGGGCGACGAACGGGCGGCGACGGCGGGCGCCGAACGCACCCGCGGGGCCCTCGCCGAGGCCGACACCATCGAGTACGAAGGGGCTGATTACGAGGTGTATCCGGCCGACGGGGAGTGGCACTGGCGGCTCGTCTCGGCCGAACGTGACGTGCTCGCCGACAGTACAGTGACCTTCGCCGACAGGGAACGCGCCGAATCCGCGGCCGACCGCGTGCGCGAACTGGCGCTCGCCGCGGACCTCATCGAGTTCGATCAGGCCGCCTTCCAGCAATACGAGTCCGATGGGGAGTGGCGCTGGCGACTCATCGACGAGGACGGCCGCGTGATGGCCGACAGCGGCGAGTCCTACGAGGACAAGAGCGAGGTCATGGACGGGATGCGGACGCTGAAGGAGAACGCACCCGACGCGGAAGTCCTCGAGATCGAAACCGCCGCCTTCGAGATTCACCTGACGGAGGGCGACGCGTACGCCTGGCGGCTCATCGACGAGGCGGGCAAACTCGTCGCCGAGAGTGCCACCTCGTACTCGTCGCGGACGGACGCCCGCGAGGCCGTCGAGTTCCTGATCGATCACGTCGACGACGCCAACGTGCGCCCGATGGAACACGCCGCGTTCCAACTCGTCAGCGACGAGGAGACCTGGACGTTCCGGCTGATCGACACCGACGGCACGATCCTCGCCGCCGCCGTCGAGGACTATCCCACCTACGACGACGTCACTGCCGCCGTCGAGGACCTCCGTGACATCGGCACCGGGGCCCCCATCGACACGATGGGGCCCGTGTCGGTCCAACTCCGCGAGAACGCCGGCTATCACTGGCGACTGATCGACCGCGAGCGCACCCCCGTTGCGAGTGGCGAGCGCACCTACGAGGAGCGGGCCGCCGCCGAAACGGACATCGAGCGCCTCATCGCCGACGCGGCCGACGCCCCGGTCTTCGACATCGGCCGGGGCGTCATCTGGCTCGATCGCCGGGGCCAGGAGTGGCAGTGGCGACTCCTGGACGCCGACCGGAACGAACTCGCGGTGGGTCCCGGCACCTACGGGGCCCACGAGGACGCGCTGGACGACGTCGAGACCGTCCAGTCACGGGCGGCCGAGGCCGAGCAGATGGACATCGAGACGCTGGCCTTCGAACCCTACCGCGAGGGCGACTTCGAGGGCGAGGGCGCTGCCACGGACGCCGCTGGCGGGTCCTGGCGCTGGCGACTCATCGACGAGGACGAGACGGTCCACGCCGTGAGTGCGGGCCGCTACGAGAGTCGCGACGCCGTCGGCGACGCCATCGAGGAGGCCCGCGACACCACCGCGAAGGCGTCCATTCTGGAGATCGACGAGGTCTCCTTCGAGTTCGCCCGTCGGGACGACGGCTGGATCTGGCGACTCATCGACGAGAACGGGTCGCCGATCGCCGAAAGCGTCGCGCCCCACGAGACCCGCCAGGACGCCCGCGAGGAGATGCTCGTCGTCAAGGAACACGCCCCCGAGGGCGAGACCGTCGTGGCGTGGTGAGCTGATCACCCCCTCGTGGACGCGTTGCCGGTGCGTCGCTCCGGTGATCGAACCTGCGGGGTCCAGATCGCGTTTCACACAACTCGGTGACGGGAGGTTACTGCGTGTTTTCGGTATCCGGTTCGCGGCGGTGCCGTCGGTAGAGATAAGCCGCCGTGCCGGC
>JBDGSA010000171.1:0-6820 GCA_042217755.1 Haloglomus sp.
CCGAGGTCCAGCGGACGATGATGCAGCTCCTCTCGGAGATGGACGGCTTCGACGAGCGCGGCGACATCTCCATCATCGCCGCCACCAACCGCTTCGACATGCTCGACCGCGCCATCCTCCGGCCCGGCCGCTTCGACCGCCTCATCGAGGTGCCCAAGCCGGACGCAGAGGGGCGGGAGATCATCTTCCAGATCCACACGCGCGAGATGAACGTCGACGACAACGTCGACTACGCGAACCTCGCGGAGATGGCCGACGAGGCCTCGGGCGCCGACATCAAGGCCGTCTGCACGGAGGCGGGGATGTTCGCCATCCGAGACGACCGGACCGAGGTCCAGATGGAAGACTTCAAGCAGGCCTGGGAGAAGATCCAGCAGGAAGGCGAGGAAGACGAAGACGAGATATCGAAGACGTTCGCTTGAAAATTCTGTAATATTTTGTCAAATATCAGTATTTCTAAAATATTTCCATTTCCAATTTATCGTGTGATCGCGCACTAGGACACGCGCTCACGCGAGATCTCGAGCAACTTCCGGGAGAAGCGTCTGGTGCTGGGTGACCGACGTCAGTGCGCTCTCGGCGACGGTCATGCGGACTGTGACAACCGCGTTCCACCGCTCGGCGCTCGTGTCGCGCTCGCAGTCTCTCGTGGGGGCAGCTACATCGGACGAGCAGATGTGGGACAGAAAGATACCGGACAGACAGTCTATTATCACTTCTATCTCCGTTCATATGATGCTAAATCGAAAGAGAATATTGACGATCACCGTCAGATATTTGACTGATAAGCCAATATGCCCATTCATGAGTTCAAGTTCCGACGAGCGGGCGGCGGAGACCCCACCCGGATGGCGGCACTGCCTGGCCTGTGGTGTCGACATGACGGGCGCGGGCGGTGGGGACCACGGTCCGTACTGCGTGGAGTGCACCGAACCGGGCGGGAGGCCGTCGTGAGCGCCGGAGCGCCGAGCCGGACCAGGCCGTCCGAGCGCGAGTACCGGCTCGAACACAGCGTCGACGACCCGTCCGACCCCGGGGAGCTCACTGTCTTCACCCCGGAGAGCTCGAACCTCACCACCGAGTGGATCACCATCGAGTACGACGAGGCGGTTCCGTCGGCCGACTGGGAGTGAATCGCTCTCCTCGCGTTCGACCAGCAGTCCGGCCGGTCGTCTCCGGAACTCCAGAGCGTGCCGCTAGCTTTTCGTCGGTCCAGCCCGAATCTGCGGCCACGATGGGCGTATTGAGCAAGCTCCGCCGGTTGCTCGGGCTCCTCGAGGGCCACGAGGACGAGGTAGCAGCGCAGGTAAGCAAGCGAACGGGCGTGAGCAAAGAGCAGGCGAAGAAGGGTATCGAGACCGTGACCGACCTCGCGGATACGGGGTCGAGCGACGGCCCCGCTGACCGAGGCAGTAACTGAAGCGGCGTCCGGATCTCTGTCCTCGTCGGGGTTTCAATCCTCGTCGGGGTCCTCGCCGCGAGCGCGTTTGAACATCGCCAGTGCCTGCTCGCGGCGGTCGGCGTGGTCCACGATCGGGTGCGGATAGTCGGGTGCGATGTCGTCGCGCTCTTCGTCGGAGAGTTCGTGCCAGGAGTGGACGGCGTCGGCGTCGACGCCGTCGAGTTCCGGGACGTACGTCGCGATGTACTCCGCGTCCGGGTCGTAGCGCTCGCCCTGGGTCATCGGGTTGAAGATACGGAAGTACGGCTGGGCGTCCGTTCCGGTCGAGGAGGCCCACTGCCAGCCGCCGTTGTCGTTGGCGGTGTCGTGGTCGACGAGGTGTTCGCGGAAGTGGGCGTAGCCGTGACGCCAGTCCAGCAGCAGGTCCTTGGTGAGAAAGGAGGCGACGATCATCCGGACGCGGTTGTGCATGTAGGCCTCCTGGCGGAGCTGGCGCATCCCCGCGTCCACGATCGGGTAGCCCGTCTCGCCGCGCTTCCAGGCCGCGAGTCCCTCACCGGGCTGGTTCCAGTCGATGGGGCGCTCGTAGGACTTGTAGTTCTCCGTGACCACCTCGGGATTGAAATAGAGGACGTGGCGGTAGAACTCGCGCCAGGCCAACTGACTCCGGAACTCGTCGACGGACTCGCGTGCGTCCTCGTCGGGTGCGTCGGCGCGAGCCGCGTCGACGGCGGCCGAGACCTCCCGGACGCCGATGGTCCCCCACTTTAAGTGCGCCGAGAGCCGCGAGGTGCACTCGTCGGCGGGGTAGTCGCGGCGCTCCGCGTAGTCGTAGACATCGCTCGCGAGGAAGTCGTCGAGGCGCTCGCGCGCGGCCTCGTATCCCGCGGCCGGGATTTTGGCCTCGGGCTCGTCGAACCCGAGGTCGCCGACGCTCGGCAGGTCGCCCGAGCCGTCAGGTGACGCGAGGTCACCCGACCCGGGCACCGGGTAGGGGTCGGCCTTCTCGCGGTCGCGCCACTTCTTCCAGAAGTAGGTGTAGACGGAGTAGGGATCTCCGTCGTTGGTGGTGATCGAGCCGGGTTCGTGGTGGAGCGCGTCGTGGTAGGCCGCGACGCGGACGCCGGCGTCGTCGAGCGCGTCGCGGACGGCGTCGTCACGTTCGCGCGCGAGGCCGGAGTATCCGCGGTTCCAGGTCACGGCCGAGGCGTCGTGTTCGTCGGCGAGCGCGGGGAGGATGGTCGTCGGGTCACCACGTCGGATGTAGAGGTCGCCGCCACGCTCGCGGTAGGCGTCACGGAGCGCGTCCAGCGCGTCCAGGAGGAACGCGACACGCGGCGGCGACGCGTGCTCGAGAATTGCGTCGTCGAGGACGAACACGCCAAGCGACGGACCCGTTCCGGGCGCCGGATCGGCGCCGTCGACGCCCGCCGCGGCGGCCAGTCCCCGGTTGTCCGTGACCCGCAGGTCGCTCCGGTGCCAGTGGAGGCGCATATTGGTGTGACTCACGGCGGCCGGATACAGGTTCGGGTCCTCCCCGACCTCGGCCGATTCTGGGACGCCGAACGAGGCGGGGCGGGAGCCGAATGAGGCCGGGCAGGAGCCGAACGAGTGGAGTGCTGAAGGAGTAGGAGAGGGGCGAGCGCCGCGAAGTGGAGTGCTGGGGGAAGAGAGGGGGGCGAATGCCGCGATGGATTTTATCCGCGGGGGCGTCGCATCCTCGGACATGAGTGATGAGACGAACGCGAACACAGCGGGCGATGCCGGTGAGGGCGAGCGCTCCGGCGGGGGCGAATCGGCGGCCGACGACAGCGGCGGACGGAAGCACGTTCTCGTCCCTCTCGACGGTTCGGAGCAGTCGGACGCGGCCCTCCAGTACGTGCTCGACGAGTTGGAGGGGGCGCGAGTGACGCTGTTGCACGTCATCAATCCGGCGCAGGCGGGCTACGGCGCACAGGCGGGCATCCCCACCTCGGCAGAGGAGTGGCTCGAGGAAGCAGAGGCGGAGGCAGAAGAGCTGTTCGCGGCGGCCCGCGAGCAGGCCGAGGGGTACGACATCGACATCGAGACGGCCACCGAGGTCGGCAACCCCGCGCGGATCATCGTCGAGTCCACCGAGGAGCGAGACGATATCGATCACGTCGTGATGGGCTCGCACGGCCGATCCGGCCTGTCGCGGGTGCTGCTCGGCAGCGTCGCGGAGACCGTAGTACGGCGCTCGACCGTCCCCGTGACGGTGGTCCGCTGAACGGGGACCGGGCGTCGGGGCCCGGACCTGCTGTGCGTCGGCAGTTCACGGTCCACGCTCCGCGATCCCGTGAACCGCCGCTACACTTATGCGTGGGTAGTCATCAGAGCCGATGTGCCAGAGACACATTCCGACCTCGGTCCGGCAACCGCGTTCGACCTGCTGAGTGCCAGGCGGCGTGTCGCGGCCGTGGTGGCCGTCGAGGAGGCAGAGGAGCCGGTCTCGAGCGGCGAACTCGCGACGATGACCGCCGCCGCCGAGCACGGGCGGCCGCCGGGGCGACTCGGCGGACGCAGCGCCAGCGCCGTCAAGTCGGACCTCGAGAGCGACCACCTGCCGCGGCTGGTCGACCACGACGTCCTGCGCGACGCGGAGGGCGGATACGAGGCCGGGTCGAACCTGGAGAGGTTCCTGTCGGTCGTCGACGTGTCCGTCGAGGAGTTCGGCGGCCGCCCGCTCGCCACGAGCGAGCGCCAGCCCGGCGACCCCGAGGGACCCGCGCTCACGCGGTCGGGGGAGGGCGCGGACGACTGCCGCGGCGAGGGCGGCGCGGATATTTAAGCCTCGAAACACAGAGACACGGGTATGGACCGTATACCGCTCGGAATCCGGCAGCTCGACACCATCATCGACGGGGGGGCACCCGCCGGGAGCGTCGTGTTGCTCTCGGGGGAGGTCGGCGCTGGCGCGCGGGAGTTCATGTACACCTGCGCGGCCATGAACGGGCTGTTGCTGTCTGACCCTGACCTGTTCGACCTCTACTACGGCGACATCGCTTCCGGTGCAGTCGAACCGGGGGCGGTCCACTACCTCTCCTTTACCGCGGACGAACAGAAGCTCCGCCGCGAGATGGAGCTCGCCATGGACGAGGAGCTGGTCACGTCGAGCACCTCCGCGGTGGCCTTCCACGACCTCTCGACGGAGTTCTTCGAGCTGTCGCCGGTTCCCCGCGAGTGGTACACCGACCGGACGACGACGCTGTCGGACCTGAACACCAGCCGCGAGCGCCAGTCGGTCCCGTCGGCGCTCGGCGAGAAGCTCTCTGCCAACGCCGCCGGCAATCTGGTCGTCATCGACTCGCTGACCGACCTCGTCTCGGCCACCGGCGACGACCTGTCGTGGGAGGACGTCCCCGTCCTCCTGAAGGGCATCTCGCGGGCGGCGTTCGACTGGAAGGGGCTCATCCTCGCGCACGTCAGTAAGGAGACCCTCTCGGACCGTCAGCACGGGCAGTTGATGGACGCCGCCGACGGCACCTTCCTGTTCGAGTGGGAGGCCGGCGGCTCGACGCGCGCGCGGACGCTGGTCGTCAAGCAGTTCCGCGGGGTCCTCTCGCGCATCGAGGAGGAGGACATCGTGCGGTTCGAGACGGAGATCAGCGACGCCGGCTTCGACATCAGCGACGTCCGGAAGATCCGGTAGCGCCATTCCAGAAGGCACACTGAACCGCACCACACCGTTCGTGCCCGCGTCACCGTTGCGGGAGGAACCCTTTAATGACCACACTCGCAAGTTTCCGGCATGGAAGACGAGTCGACTGAGGGCCACACGCTGTCGCTGGAGGTCCCGGCGGCCCTCGATGAGTGGCTCACCGAGCGGGCTGCCGAACTCGACATCGACCGCTCGGAACTCATCAGGCTGGTCCTCGGCGGCTATCAGATGGCGGCCGAGACAGCCGATGACGAATCCGTCGTGACACTCGAGACTGCCCTCGAACAGGGGACGGTCGACGTGGACGGAACCATCCAGGCGGCTGTCGACGAGGCGGTCGACGAGGCTGTCTCGGAGGGAACCGCAATCGCGGACCCCACCGTCAGACGACTGGAGAGCCGTCTCGACGGTCGCATCGACCGAGTGGAGGCAGCACACGAGGAGCAACTCGACGAGATCCGCCGCCGGGTCGTTCAGGTCAAGGATGCGACCGAAGCGAAGGCCGACGCCGACCACACCCACCCGGAGTTCGAGCAGACCGACCGGCTCGCGGCCGAGGTCGAGACGCTCGACGAGCGGGTGTCAGCCCTCGAGCAGACGGTCGACGAGGAGGTGCCCCTCGAGGCCGAACTGGCGGACGTTCGAGAGAAGCTCACCCAGCTGGCCCGGGTTGTCCTCGAGTTGCGCGGGGAGAGCGAGTCCGAGGGGCCTGAAGAGCCCGACGAGGCCGACGGCCGACTGGACGGAATCAAGCGCACGGCAGCACGCGAGGGGTATGGAGAGGCGGTATGTGACGACTGTGGCGAACCGGTCCGAGTCGCCCCGTTGCCCGAGGCGGAGTGCCCACACTGCGGGGCGCAGTTCGAAAACATCGCGGCCGGGTCGGACGGGCTGTTCGGGTCGACCCCTCGGCTCGTGGTGTCGCGCGACGAGGGCGGCGCCGGCCAGAGATGGTCCAGCGAGCCGGATGACACCCTCTCGGAATCACCGCCGGAAGCCGACGAGGCCATGGAACCGCCGTCGACGGTCGACGAGAGGGACGAGGAGAAGCATCCGAGGCGGACGGACGAACGGTTCGCGGCGGACGAGTCGACGTCGGGGGGACGAGACCAGGACCAAAACCGAGACGACGCCGTGAGCGCCGACGGAGGGGATGATGGCTGACGGGGACGAGGACGGGGGTGAGGACAGCACCCAGCCGGGAGATGCACCCGACGGCCGCGACGAGGCAGCGGACAGCCCTCTCGACGAGATCGACGGCGTCGACTCGGAGGCCGACCCGGACCCGTTCGCGGCCCTGGACGTCGACGAGAGCGCGGCGCCGGCCGGCGACGGCGATCTGTTCACCGACGAGCAGGCGGCGGACCTGGACGAGGAGGCGGTGTGGGAGCAGCTCGAGGGCGACGACGCGACGGGGCGCCCGCTTGACCGCGACGGTGAACGGGCCGGAGACGGTCTGGACAGAGCCGGCGAGACGGTGGTCGAGAAGCAGAGTTACTGCGAGCGGTGTGAGCACTTCTCGGAGCCGCCGGAAGTCGCCTGCACGTATCCCGACGCCGAGATCGTCGAACTCGTCGACGCCAGCCGGTTCCGGGTCCGGAACTGCCCGGTCGTCGCCCGCCGCCGGAGCGACGACCTCAGCGGTATCGCGGGCGGCGCCGCCGAACTGGCGGCTGGCAACGACGCGGCCGACTCCGGTGGCGAGCGCGAGCGTGAGAGCCGTGAGAGCGGGGGTGAGA
>JBDGSA010000203.1:0-2707 GCA_042217755.1 Haloglomus sp.
TCGAGGACGGGGTCGGCCGCCACCTCGCGCAGCGCGAGGGCGGCGTCCTTGCCGGTGCTCCAGGCGACGGCGACCTGCTCCATGGTCCCGACAGGTCGGGGGCGGCCGTGAACGCTTCGCTCCCGGCTCCCACGGTTCGATGTCGCTATCGGCCGGGCGGGGCGGTCGTCTCGCCCGTTCGCTCGCGGGACTCCCCCACCTCGTCGGGCACGTCCCACCCCTGCCGGCGGAGCGTCCGCCGGAAGCGCGCGTCCGAGAGCGACACCGGGCCGTAGTAGGTCCCGACGCGCTCCCGGTCCCACCACCGGCCGGTCTCGCGGCGGGTCTCGGGGTCGGTGAACTCGTAGCGGTACCGCAGGGCGCGGACGTGCCGCGGGGGGTCCTCGGGGAATGGGTTGGTCCGCACCAGCGAGAGCGTCGCCTCGTCGCCGGCGAGCAGCTTCGCCAGCATGTGGACGAACCACGGCGACCGTCGCGGGGAGGAGGCCATCGCCGCGAACCACAGCTGCCAGTCCAGGCGCAGGTGGTACGGCGCCCACTGTGGCGGCCGGCGTTCCGGGTCGGTCGGCTTGCCGTAGAACTCGTAGGTCTCCCACTCGGTGTCGGCCGTGACCGTCTCGTCGCGGGTGCCCTGGACGACGACCTCGTACCGCGTTTTGGTGATCGACCCGAACGCGCCGTAGGTGTTGACCAGGTTGAGCGGGTCGAACGCGCGGTTCATCGCCTGGCGCTCCGAGAGCATGTTCGTCACCGGGTAGTAGCTCAGCGCGACCACCAGCACTGTGAGTCCGGCTATCGCCAGCGCGTACGCGAGCGGGAGCGCCGCGAGTGCGGCCGGGTCCGGGACGGCCGGGGTGAGTCCGGCAGGCAGCAGGTCGAGCGTCCCCGAGACGACCGGGTCGGCAAAGAGGCTCCCCGCCAGCACGATAGTCAGGAAGTTCAGAAAGGAGAAGTTGCCCGTCAGCATCAGCCAGCCCTGGAAGCCGACCGTGGTCAGGCCCGCGACGGCGGCCACGCCGGGCGGCCCGAAGTACAGGAACGGGACCGCGAGTTCGACGACGTGGTTCGTGAGGACGCCGAACCTGTGAAACCGGTCGGGGAGGTGGTGGGCGAACCACGAGACGGGGTTGGGCATCGGTTGCGTCTCGTAGTGGTAGCTCAGACACGAGAGGTCCGACCAGCAGTTGTCCCCGCGGAGCTTGATCAGGCCGGCGCCGAACATGTTGCGGAACTCGACCCACCGGAACAGGTAGACGACGACGGCCGGCGCGACGAACGCCGGCGCGCCCAGGAAGATGGCGAGGAAACCGCACTCGCAGAGCATCGACTCCCAGCCGTAGCCGTAGAAGGTCTGGCCGGCGTTGACGAAAGAGAGGTACAGCGCCCACATCGCGGTCCAGACGGCGACGTAGGCGCCGAGACCGACGACCGGCGAGAAGCCGAGCGCGTCCGCGAGGAGTGTGGGCGCGCCGACTAAGGCGAGCGCCGCGAGCGCGACGCCGGCCCAGGCGCCGACCGCCAGGGCCCGGTCGCTGTCGAAGTAGTAGAAGAGCGAGGGTTTCTCGTCGAACGCGAAGCGCTCGGTGTACCGGGAGAGGGGCAGGAGGCCGTCCTCGCCAACCAGCGGGCGGAACTGCCGCGCGGCGACGAGGAAGGCGATGAGGTAGGTGAGCGCGAGCCCCCGCTGGAGGAGAAAGCGGGCGACCCAGAAACTCCCGCCCGACGGCGACCAGGCGTACCACGGCGCCATCGGTCCCGACACGGACGCCGAGGACAATAAGCCAACCGGCCTCGGTCCCGCGAGCGCCGGTTCCACCGCGTCACGCGACCGACGTGCCATCGCCACGGGGTTTCCCGAACGCCCGCGCCGTGTCCCCTCTTGCCCGACCGGACCCTCCGTGCCACGTCATCCCGTCACACTGAGATTTTTGCCGTAACTCGTGGTTATAAGATTTTGGACGAATATGCACGTAGCACATGACTGACTTCGGTTTCGGGACGCGCTGTGTCCACGCCGGGCAGGAGGAGCCCGACGAGGGGACGCGGGCGCGCGCACCGCCCATCCACCAGACGACCTCGTACGTCTTCGAGGACGCCGACCACGCCGCCGACCTGTACGCGCTGGAGGCGGAGGGCGACGTCTACTCGCGGTTCGACAACCCGACGGTCTCGATGCTGGAGGAGCGCCTCGCGTCGCTGGAGAACGGGACCGCGGCCGTCGCCACGGCCTCCGGGATGGCCGCGCTCGACGCCGCCACGTCCGTCCTCGCGAGCGCCGGCGACAACGTGGTCTCCGCGTCCTCGATCTACGGTGGGACCCACTCCTACCTCTCGAACATGGCGAGCCGGCGGGGCGTCGAGGCGCGCTTCGTCGACACGCTGGACCCGGACGCCTACGCCGCGGCCATCGACGAGGACACCGCCTACGTCCACTACGAGACCATCGGCAACCCCTCGCTCGTCACGCCCCCCATGGAGGCGGTCGCCGAAGTCGCCCACGACCGGGGCGTGCCGGTGTTCGTCGACAACACGTTCGCGACGCCGGCGCTGTGTACCCCGCTCGACCACGGCGCCGACATCGTCTGGGAGTCGACGACCAAGTGGATCCACGGGTCGGGCACCACGGTCGGGGGCGTCCTCGTCGACGGCGGCTCGTTCCCGTGGGGCGAGTACCCCGACCGGTTCCCGGAACTGGGCGGGCCGAACC
>JBDGSA010000203.1:2717-6766 GCA_042217755.1 Haloglomus sp.
GGTTCGGGGACCGCGCGTTCGCCGTCGCCGCCCGCCAGCGCGCCGTGCGGTCGCTGGGCGACGGGCAAAAGCCCTTCGACGCCTGGACGACGCTGCAGGGCGCCGAGACGCTCGCCCTGCGGATGGAGCGCCACTGCGAGAACGCCCGCGCCGTCGCCGAGCACCTCGCCGACCACCCCGGCGTCGCGTGGGTCACCTACCCCGGCCTCGACTCCCACGAGACCCACGACCACGCCTCCGAATACCTGGACGGCGGGTACGGCGGGATGGTGGCGTTCGGGCTCGACGGCGGTTTCGAGGCCGGGAAGCGCGTCTGCGAGGCGACCGACCTGGCGCAGTTTCTCGCCAACATCGGCGACGCCAAGACGCTCGTGACCCATCCCGCGAGCACGACGCACGCGCAACTCTCCGAGGAGGAGCAACGCGCGAGCGGCGTCACGCCGGACCTGGTGCGCCTCTCGGTCGGCATCGAGGACGTCGACGACGTCGTCGCGGACCTGGACCGGGCCATCGAGACGGCCAACGCCGCGGCCGGCGCCGGCGGGGCCGGCGTCACGGGCGGGAGCGACGCCGGGGGGACGTGACCATGCAGGTCGAACGCGACACCGTCCCGGTGGGCGCATTCGTGTTCGAGTGTGGCCGTTCCATCCCCGAACTGGAGGTTGCCTACGAGGCCTACGGCGAGTTCACCGGCGACAACGCCGTCCTCGTGTGCCACGCGCTGACCGGGAGCGCCCACGTCGCCGGCCACCGCGGCGGGGCCGACGGCCACGACCAGGCGCGGGCCTGGTGGGACGACATCGTCGGCCCCGGCAAGGCCATCGACACCCGGGAGTACTACGTGGTCTGTGCGAACGTCCCCGGGTCCTGTTACGGGACGACCGGCCCGCCCAGCGAGAACCCCGAGACCGGCGAGCCCTACGGGACGGACTTCCCCCCAGTCACGGTCGCCGACTGGACCGAGACCCAGCGCCGCCTGCTGGACGAACTCGGCGTCCCCCACCTCCACGGTGTCGTCGGCGGCAGCGTCGGCGGGATGAACGTCCTCGACTGGGCGAAGCGCCACCCCGACCACGTCGAGCGGGCCATCCCCATCGCGGCGGCCGCCCGCCTGGACCCGCAGTGTCTCGCGCTCGATGCGGTCGCCCGGCGCGCCATCACGACCGACGACGACTGGGACGGCGGCGATTACTACGGCGAGGACCACCCCGACCCCACCGACGGGCTCGCCCTGGCGCGCCAGCTCGGCCACATCATGTACCTCTCGAAGGCCTCGATGGAACAGAAGTTCGGCCGCCGCGCCGCCGGGCGCGACGCCGCCCGGTCGTTCCCGGCCGACCCCGCCGCGGGCTTTTTCCCCTACCGGGAAGTCGAGTCCTACCTCGATTACAACGCCGAGAAGTTCGCCGAGCGGTTCGACGCCAACGCCTACCTCTACATGACGCGCGCGATGGACAACTACGACCTCGCCGCGGGGTTCGAGTCCGACGAGGACGCCCTCGCGGCCTTCGACGGCGAGGCGCTCGTCATGTCGTTCACGGCAGACTGGCATTTCACCCCCGCCCAGGCCGAGGAACTGGCCGACTCGTTCCGCGCCGCCGGCGTCGGGACGGCCCACCACGTCGTCGATTCGGACCACGGCCACGACGCGTTCCTCGTCGAGCCCGAGAACGTCGGCCCGCCCCTCGCCGACTTCCTCGCCGACGGCGTCGACGGCACCGCTGTCACCGACACGGACGCCGACGACGCCCCGGAGCACGAACGTTCGTTCGCGCCCGTCCACACCAGCCTGTTCTCGGACTGACCGCCCCTCCGGCGGAACTGCGCCCCGGCTCGGCGCGCCGCCACCTCGACTGGACCCGGTTCGCGCCTTCCCCGGCGGACTCCCCGCCCGTCCGACCCCTGCCGCCAGCCTTTTCATCCAGTACCACAAGCGTACGCACGTTGACCCGCGAGGCACGGGTCCCGCGATTCGATAGGTGGTCTCCCCGTGAACGGTACTGACGCGGTTTCGCCGCGGATACGCACACACCCCGGCCGCGACGGCGTCCAGCTCGTCGACCCGATCCAGGACGTTCAGTTCGCGCTGCTGACGCCCGAGCCCGCCGAGCCGGTGGCGTGTGACACCGACCGCTTCTACTTCCCCGTCGACGCGGCGGCGACGCTGACGACAGACACCGTCGAGACGCCCTACCACGTGCCCCTCTGGATACGCGACGCGGCCGGCGACACCGTCGCCGAGGTCGGCGCCGGCGAGGAGGCGTCGCTGCCGGCCGGACAGTACCACGTCGACCTCTCGACGACGGGTATCAAGGTCCAGTTCGCCGTCGAGGGTCCGCTCGACGTCGCGTCGCTCGACGAGCGGTTCCGCGTCACCACCGGCGACGAGGTCCACGTCGGCGTCCGGTCGCTCCACGAGCAACCCGCGGCGACCGTCACGACGACCGGCGACCCCGCGGACGTGATGGCGGCCGTCTCGACGCTGGGTTCGGCGCTGAAGACGACGACCTGCGAGCGGTCGTTCCCGACGCTCCGGGGCCACCCGCCGCTGGTCGAGCGCGGCGACGCCCTCGCTATCCCCGACGGGATCGACGCGCCGGAGACCGGCCTCGCCATCGAGGTGCCCGAGTCGTTCGAGTACGTCTACCCCGCGGCGCCGCTCGCGTACTACCTCGGCGCGACCGTCCGGCCGGGCGACGGTCCGCGCCTCGTCGCCGACGGCTGGGAGTACGACCTCGGCGGTTCCGGCGGGTTCGAATCGACGGTCGCGCGCGTCCTCAGGCAGGTGTTCCTGCTCGACTGCGTGACCCGGACGGAGGGCTTTTACGAGGTCGACCTCCACGAGCGTCGGGTCGTCGAGGACGCCGTCGACCTGGACTTCGCGGCGCTGTACGACAGCCCGCTCGCCGAACAGGTCCGGACTTACCTCGACGTGCCGGCCGACGCGCTCGCGGACGCGATGCCGGCCTGGAAGCTCACGGTTGACGTCGAGCCCTCGACTGAAAACGTCAGCACGCTTCCCTTCCTCGCGAACGAACTCGCCGTCGTCAGGTGTCCGGACTCGAAATCTGTTTCCCGCTCCAGTGATGACGAGGCCGTCGAGCGCGTCGCCTCGGTCCTCGGCACGGACGCGACAGCGCCCGCCCGCGGAACGGACGCGCCGGCATTCGTTCGTGGTGACGCGGCTCGTTCGTCGCGTTCGGGGTCGCCGACCGGAGCAGCCAAACCCGTGGTCAGGCTCCCGGAGGCAGATAGCATCGAACAGACGTACGTCGGGGAGGGGGTCCCGGTCGGGGCCAGCAAGATGACTCCCGATGCCTACTACCGGCGGCTGGACTACGACCCCTCCTCGGACCCCCGGATCAGCGTCGTCGTCGTCTGCAACGACGAGAAGATGGCCGACGAGAACGTCGTCTCCGACATCTACGGCACCCGCGAGTGGGTCGAGTTCGACATCGTGTTCGAGGAAGGACTAACGACCGACGAGATGCGCGAGGTCCTCCGGCGGGACGTCGACCTCCTGCACTACATCGGGCACGTCGACGAGGAGGGCGTCCGCTGTGCCGACGGCCACCTCGACGCCCGCGACCTCTCGGCCGTGAACGTGAGCGCGTTCGTCCTCAACGCCTGTGACTCCTACGAGCAGGGCTACGCGCTCGTCGACCACGGTGCAATGGCCGGAATGGTCACCGTCACCGATGTCGGCAGCACCGCCGCCACCTCCGTCGGATGCACCGCTGCGCGCCTGCTAAATCAGGGCTTTTCTCTGGCCGCGACGGTGTCACTCGTCGAGGAGTACGAACCGATCGGTCACCACTACATCGTGGTCGGGGACGCGAGCGTGTCTGTGGTCAAAAACAAATCCGGGACTCCGTACAGCGCCGAGGTAGAAGGCCTGAATGACGACACCTATCAGATGTCTCTATTCGGATATCCACGGCTCGACAACAAGATAGGAGCACTCTTTAGACCGTTCGTCCCGGACGAAGAGCGACATTATTTGAATTCTGGACGGATGGGATCGTATGAACTCACGGAGGAACGGCTGT
>JBDGSA010000123.1:0-6499 GCA_042217755.1 Haloglomus sp.
AATCCGCTGTCGCAGTCGGCATCATCCTCGGTGCCATCCCGCTCTTGCTCGTGGGAACGTGGCATCTGGCACCGCGGGTCTGGTACGGCCAGCCGGCCGCGAGTACACGGACGGACACCGAGGAGACGAGGACGCGACTCGGCGGGGCTGCAGTCCCGTCCCTGCTCGACAGGAGTCGGACGACGCGACTCGTCTGGTGGCTCTGGCTTCGCGGTGCGCGGGCCCCCTCGCAGTTCATCCACCTCACGTACTTTCTCTTCATGACGCTCCCGATGGCCCAGACGGCGCTGGTCGACCCCCGGGGGCCGATACTCCCGATCTTCGTCGGCGTCCTGGGGGCGTTTCTCGCGGGCGGCACCTTCGGTCTCAATCCGCTCGGCGTCGAAGGGACGATGCTGCCGAACATCGTGGCGACGCCATCACCGGGTCGGGCGCTGGTCCGGGCGCGGATGCTGGCCGGCATCCTGCTGTGGAGCCCGGTGACGCTCCTGTCGCTCGTCGGACTCGGGCTGTACAGCACCCTCCAGGTACGGGACGTGCTGCTGGCGGTCGCGCTCATCCTCGTGCTGACGGTGTTCAGCGCAACACTGGCACTCGCGCTGGGGGTGTTCTCGCCGCGGTTCGAGACGGTCCGGGCCTTCGGCGGGGTCGAGGCACCGACGCCGACGACTGTCGCGCTTCTCGGCCACTCGTTCGTGACGGCCATCGTCACCGCGCTCGGTCTCGGATTCGTGTTCGGCCCCGACTTCTACGACCGCCCGCCGCTGGTCGGCACGACTGAACTCCTCGCCCAGTCCGGTGGGCTCGTGTTCTGGTCGCTCGCCGTACTGGCCATGAGCGGTATCTGCTACCAGTACGCGGTGCGCCGCGTGAACGAGTTCACCTACGAGTGATAGTGTTTATCCCAAGAGATTCAACGGGACCCCGCCAGATCGGCCGGGAGAAACGCTGTCAGCCGACGACCCAGCCGACACACCGGTAAATACTTGGGATAAACACTATGAGACGGACCCGGCGACAGTGCAGGTCCGGTTGTGACCTCGCTCACAGCGACGACCGCGACCGCCGCTGTCAGGCGCAGTCACACTGTCCCGCGAGAGCGGCAACACGACTCCGACCGCCCGGCCAACAGTTAAACCGCTGGCCAGCGAAGTGTGTGCATTGGTAGCATGTACGACCGCATTCTGCTGCCGACGGACGGGTCCGCGGGGATGGAGCGGGTCATCGAACAGGCTGCCGAATTGGCAGCCACACACGACGCGCTGATACACGCACTCTACGTCGTTGATTCGACGAGCTTCTCCAGTCTCCCGATGGAGACCTCCTGGGAGGGCATCTCCGAGTTGCTCCGGGAGGAAGGCGCGACCGCGCTCGACGAGGTCGAGCGGTTGGTCGACGACCGAGCGGCGGTCGAGCGGATCGTCACGGAGGGCTCGCCGGCGAAGACGATCGTCGAGCACGCAGTCGAGAACGACTGTGACGTCATCGTGATGGGCACTCACGGTCGCGGCGGTATCGACCGTCTCCTGCTCGGGAGCGTCGCCGAGCGCGTCGTCCGTCGCTCCCGGGTCCCCGTGATGACGGTCCGGGTGTCGGAACTCGAGGACGAACCGCCCCTCGACGAGACCGACGCCTAGTCGTCCGGTGTCACCGGTCAGGCGGACCGGAGGTGCTCGCAATCGCCCGTCGTCACGCGGACCCGCTCGTTGCCGGTGTCGACCACGAGCGTTCCGGGGAACTCGACGTCGACTGCCTCGCCGACGATCTCGTCCCCGGCAGTCTCGACCCGGACGCGACGTCCGAGTGTGGCTGCGTGCTCACGCCAGGCCGGCAACACCGAATCGACGTCCGTCCGCAGGTCGTGAAATTCTTCCAGCACGCGCTGGGTGAACGCCCGCCGGTCGACGTCGCCCGTCTCCGCCCGGAGACTGGTGGCCCCTTCCACGAGGTCGGCCACGTCGACGTTCGCGTTGATCCCGACGCCGACGACCACCCACGAGACGCGGTCGGCTTCCCCCTCCATCTCCGTGAGGATACCGACGAGTTTGCGCGACTCGCCGTCCGCCCCGGCGACGAGCACGTCGTTCGGCCACTTGATGCGCGCGTCGACACCCGCTTCGCGAGCGGCACGGGTGACTGCGACAGCGGACGCGAGCGTGAACACCGGCGCGTTCGCGGGCGGCACGTCGGGACGGACGAGGATCGACAGCCAGATGCCGCCGCTGGGGGCGGCCCACTCGCGGTCGAGTCGCCCCCGACCGCCCGTCTGCTCGTCGGCGAGGACGACCACGTCCGTCTCGCCCTCGGCGGCCAGTTCCCTGGCGCGGTCGTTGGTACTCGCGATGCTGTCGTGGTACTCGACGGTAAACGGCGCGTCCAGTCCGTACTCGACGGACGGGCCGCCGAACTCCGGGACGCCAGTCAACTCGTATCCCGCGTCGACACTCGCGATCTCGAACCCCTCCTCTCGGAGTGCCTCGACGTGCTTCCAGACGGCCGATCGGGAGATGTCGAGTCTGTCTGCGATCGCTGGCCCCGAAACCGGACCGTCCGCGAGCGCATCGAGGACGGCGTGGCGCGTCTCCTGCATGGGAGCCCCTTCGACCGAGGGGCCCGTAAGTCGTCCGGCAGTATCACTCTCTCGTCGCCGACCGCCGGACGAAAAACACCGTCCGCTTGTCGATCTGGGTGAGATTGAGCGTGCTGGTCCAGTACCCGTCACCCAGACGGGCGGCGACAACGGGGGCGTACTCGACCTTCGTGATGACGACAGGTGGGTTCTCGCCCTGCAGTGCGGCGACGCGCGCGCTACTCGTCCGGTTTGCTTCCATCGCCTCCAGATACCACGGCAGGGGGAGGCGCGCGTGCCAGCCACCGTACGCCGGTGGACGGTCCGCGATCGACTCGCTCGAGATGTTCCAGGCCGCTCCGTAGTAGAGCACGTCGAGTCCCTCGTTGTTCTCGACCGCCAGTTCGACGACCCCCAGGGTCGGTTTGATGTCGCTCTCGGCCTGGCTCAGGTAGACGAGTTCGCTGTCGCCGTCCTGCGGTGCGATGTAGCTCGTCCGGACCGCCGTGGCCGCGGACGCGCCCGCCGCGAGCACCAGCACCGCGATGGCCACTGCCGCGACACTCTTTCGGTCACGTTCCCACGCGGCCCGTCCCAGTCGATAGACGACCGCAATGCCGACTGCGGCGGGAATCGCAAGCGGCACCACGGCGTGGACAGTCGACCACGGCGTCTGCAGGAAGTTCGCCAGCGGGTAGCCGACCACTTTCAGCACGCCCCAGACGAACGCGAAGGTGACAAGCGACCGCGGCTCGCCGACGGCGTATCTGTCCACGAGAAATCCCAGGACTGCGAAGACGACGACCACGAAGGCACCCTCCCACATCGTCGCGAGGTAGTCCTGGAGATAGGGGATGTAAGGGTGTTTCTGCAGTCCACCCGAGACCCAGAAGTCGTAGAGTTTCCGCGCCGACCCGATCGTCGCCGCCGAGAGCACCGTCGGGAACAGACCCGGGTCGCCGAATGCACGCCACAGCCCCGGTTCGTCGGTCGATCCCGAGCGCGGGGCGTAGAAGAACACCAGCACCACGAGCCACACGATCGCGGCCCCGAAGATGGATCGACGCCACCGCCAGAGACGGCACAGGACGCGGCCCGGCAACGCCCGGAGACGGTCGACTTCCGACCCCGAACCGGAGAGCAGGCGCGTGTCGAGGGCGAACGCGGCGGCCCCGACCCACGCCACGAAGTAGAGTATCCAGCTCTCTTTCGTGGTCATGCCGAGTGCGACCGACCCACCGGCGGGGTACAGGTATCGCGGGTCCGACCGATCGAGCGCCCGGACGAGAAATCCGAGTCCCGCGAACATGCAGGCCGCCAGCGGGAAGTCGAACCGCATGAACCGCGAGTAGTACAGCAGGATGGGGTTGCTCGCGAGCAGCGCCCCGAGCGCGAGGACTTCGACTCGCCCCAGTCGGTCACGGAAGAGCAGCGCCGTGAGCGGGAGTAGCCCGCCGAGGACGGCGACGACCAGTCGTGCGGTAAAGTCGTTCGCACCGAGGAGCGTAAAGACCCAGCGGTTGATATGTGGCAGGAACGGGCCGTGGACCAGGGGACGGTACTCCCAGGCACCGGTCTCGACGTACCTGAGTATCCAGTACCCTACCCACCCCTCGTCGTACTGGGCAGTTCGGTAGCCCAGGTCGACGAGGCGAACGAGGAGGGCACCGAGAGCGAGGGCGGCGACCGCGATGGCCGTGCGGTCCCGCTGCCACCGATGGAGGGAATCGGGGACGGGGACGTCCATGGGAGGTCGAACTCCGCTCTCCGGAATGTGTCTTTCGTTCTGCGGGCCTGCTCGGTCACTCGATGGCGATGAGCAAGTCGCCCATATCGACGCTGTCACCCTCGGAGATGGCGACCTGGGCGACGGTTCCGGCGCGGGGAGCGACGACGTCGTTTTCCATCTTCATCGCCTCCAGCACACAGATCACGTCGCCGGACTCGACCTCGTCGCCTTCCGAGACGTTGACCTCGAGGATCGTGCCCTGCATCTCTGCAGTGACTGACTCCCCTTCGGTCGCGGCGGCGGAGCCGCCACCGCCGCCACCGCCGCCGCTCCCACCACCGCCGCCACCGCCACCACCGCCGGACGGTCGCTGTGCCTGTCCGCCACTCCCGTCGCTGCCAGCACTCGTCGGGATGGGTGCTCCGCCGCGATCCTCGAGGTTAACCTGGAACCGCTTGCCGTTGACCTCGACCGTAAACTCGCGTTCGACGACCTCCTCGTCCTCGCCGCCGGTGTCGCCGTCCTCGGATCCCCACTTCTCCTGGGCCTCGTCGATGCGCTCCGGATCGAGATCCTCGTCGAGGTACTTGGTGTGGTGTTTGCCGTCGACGAACTGCTCGTCGGTGAGCATCAGCCGGTGGAACGGGATGATGGTCGGAATGCCCTCGATGTCGTACTCGCGGAGCGCGCGCTGTGAGCGGGTGATGCACTCCTCGCGGTCCGACCCGTACACGATGAGTTTCGCGATCATCGAGTCGTAATCGGTGACGAGGTCGTCGCCCTGCCGGAGCGCGTCGTCCAGGCGGACGCCGATGCCGCCCGGCGGGTCGTAGGTCGACAGTTCCCCGCCGGTCGCCGGCGCGAAGTCGTCGGCCGCGTTCTCCGCGTTGATGCGAAACTCCATCGCGTGCCCGTCGATCTCGACATCGTCCTGCTCGAAGGCGAGTTCCTCGCCCGCCGCGACCCGGAGTTGCCACTTCACGATGTCGATGCCCGTGATCTCCTCGGTGACCGTGTGCTCGACCTGGATACGGGTGTTCACCTCGAGGAAGTAGAAGTTCGTGTCGGCGTCGAGCGGTTCGTCGGGACTGCGGTCGTCGTCTTCCTCGACCAGGAACTCGACGGTGCCGGCGTTGTAGTACTCGGCCTCGCGGACGCCGCGCCGCGCGGCCTCGCCGATCTGCTCGCGGAGTTCGTCGGTGAGTGCGGGACTCGGCCCCTCCTCGATGACCTTCTGGTGACGGCGCTGGAGCGAGCAGTCTCGCTCCCCGAGGTGGCGGACGTTGCCGTGGTGGTCGGCGATGATCTGTACCTCGATGTGTCGAGGATTCTCCAGATAGCGCTCCAGATAGACGGAGTCGTTGTCGAAGTAGGCCTCCCCCTCGCGTTTGGCGCTCTCCAGTTGCTCCTCGATCTCCGCTTCCTCGTAGACGATCTTCATGCCGCGGCCGCCACCGCCGCCTTCGGCCTTGATGGCGATGGGGTAGCCGTGATCCGCGGCGAACTCCCGGACGGCGTCGGGCTCCTCGATGGGTTCGGTCCCTGGGACGATGGGAACGTCGGCCTCGCTCATTGCGCTGCGCGCCTTTGTCTTCTCGCCGAGCTGTTCCATCGAGTCGCCGGTGGGACCCACCCACGTGACGCCGTCGGTTTTCTCGACCTTTCGGGCGAACGTGGCGTTCTCCGCGAGGAAACCGTAGCCCGGATGGATGGCGTCGGCGTCCGACTTCTCCGCGGCCTCGATGATGGCGTCGTGGTCGAGATAGGAGTCCGCGGCCCGCGCCGGGCCGACGTTGTATGCCTCGTCCGCGTAGCGAACGTGACCGGAGTGTTTGTCAGCCTCGCTGTAGACAGCCACCGTCTCGACGTCGAGTTCCTCACAGGCCCGCATTACCCGCACCGCGATCTCGCCCCGGTTGGCGACGAGCACCTTGTCGAACATACCCCCTCATACCGGGAGTCACCTCATAAAAGTATGCGCAACTGCAATTTTGTAAACTGAAAACGAGTTTTCAGATTCATGCGAGTGGTCTCGGAGTTGCAGGCCCCGAGACGTCGATGGACAGGAGACGGAACGGCGAGCGATCACATGCGGTCGGTGCGGCCTGCGGCACTCCACGCGTCGGCGGGGGCGGAACGCGGGACACGGACGGTGCGGCGCTGGGTCTGCTCGACGCGGGACGCGAACGTCCACTCCCGGT
>JBDGSA010000107.1:0-6490 GCA_042217755.1 Haloglomus sp.
TGATGCACTACAACGTCCACAAGACGTTCGCGACCCCCCACGGCGGCGGCGGGCCCGGCGCCGGCCCCGTCGGCGTCACGTCGGACCTGGCCCCCTACCTCCCGGCCCCGCGGGTCCGCGAGACCGAGGCCGGCTACGAGCGGTTCGAGCCGTCGGCCGCCATCGGCAAGGTCCACGGCTTCCACGGCAACTGGCCGGCCCTGCTGCGCGCGTACGCCTACGTCCTGCGGCTGGGGGACGCGGGGCTCGAGGAGGCCAGCGCCGCCGCGGTTCTCAACGCCAACTACCTCGCCGAACAGATCGACTTCGAGGTGCCCTACCGCCCGTTCCACCACGAGTTCGTCGCCAGCGCGGACCGCGACGCCGGAGACGTGGCCCGGCGCATGCTCGACCACGGCGTCCACCCGCCGACGACGAAGTGGCCCGAGGCCGTCGACGAGGCGCTGATGACCGAGCCGACCGAGGCCGAGTCGAAGGCCACCCTCGACCAGCTCGCGGCGGCGTTCGACGCCGTCGCCGCCGAGGCCGACGACGCCCTCGCGCGGGCACCCGAGCGGACGACCGCGCGGCACGTCGACCAGGTCGGCGCCGCCCGGGAGCCCCGCCTCTCGTGGCAGGCCCTCGACCTCGAGGAGTAGCGCGGTCCGCCGCCACACCGGGTCCCGCACGTCTATGTGTGCCCCGGTCCAACGCGTCGCCGTGTACGAGCGCATCCTCTTCCCGACCGACGGCAGCGACGGGGCCGACGCCGCCCTCGAACACGCGGTCGACCTCGCGTGCACCTACGACGCGCGGCTCTACGTCCTCTACGTCGCCGACACCAACCGCGACAGCGTCACCGTCGTCGAGGGTGACGTGGTCGACGCCCTCGAGGCGGAGGGCGAGAGCGTCGTCGCCGCGGCGGCCCAGCGGGCCCGCGGGCGGGGCGTCGACACCGAGACGGACGTCCTGCAGGGCGACCCGCCCGACACCATCCTCGACTACGTCGACCAGCGCGACATCGACCTGATCGTGATGCCGACCCGGGGACGGCAGGGACTCGACCGGTACCTCCTCGGGAGCGTCACCGAGCGCGTCCTCCGGACCGCGTCGGCCCCGGTCCTGGCCGTCCGGATGGACGGCGGCGAGTGACCGGCTCAGGTCGCGCGCCGGCCGGCGCCCGGATAGTCGATACTGGTCGTCACACTGCATGCCGTCCTCGAACCCTGCTGCCCGGTGGGCGGTTCTCGGCGGAACCGTCGACCGAGAGTCCGTCGAACAAACCGGCAGCCGGTCGAGAATCCGCCCAGGCCCCGGGGAGCAGGCCGCGCGGGACGAACTGCAACCTGCCGCCGTTCCCGACGTATCGGACCGCCGCGGGGATTCCGACCCGCGCGGTCGCCGAACACTCGACTGCGACCCGTCCTCGCGCTCGCGGGCGTAGACGACCCGCCCGAGGTACTTCAGGTCGACCCGGTGGCCGATTCCGTTCCCGGCGACGCGACCTGGACGTCCTCGAAGGCGTTTTGGGGCCACTCAGCGCCCGGTACCGCTCGGCGTTGCGCTCGCACCGAGTTCGACGGTCTGCTCGTCGGCTCGTTCCTTCGTCGGGTCCTCCCACGCACTCGCTGCGGGCAGCCATTTCGCCCCCGCCCCACACACGCACCGGAACGATGGCGTAGAGGACAGTCGTCTGATCGTCGGGGCGCTTTCTGATGGCCCGTTCGAGCGCCCGGTGAGAGAGTGGGGGTCCATCGACTGGAACGAGAACGCGTTCTCCCGTGAGCGGCCCTGAGTAACGGAATCCGACACGGGTATTCTCGCTGCCGACAGAGGCCGCAGGTAATTAGTCGATGACCGGTGACGTGCTCACACGGAACGATCGAACGACTTCTGGGCGACGACGACGAATCGTCCCGACGGTGTCTCGCCGAACTGACCCATGGCGCGAACGGCGGAATCGGTACGACGTTCGCCGTTGTCTCGGGTGTCGTCGGAGTGGCACTGAACCCATCGGTCGTGCTGCTCCCCTGTGTGGTGAATCGATTCGCTTGGATTCGACGATCGAACGCCAATCCTTTTCCCGACCACACCCCTCGGTTGGGTTGTAGCGATCGCCGAACGCGTTCCACTGGCCCGGTGCACAGATAGCAACGCATGCCACTCGCTCAATTCCTCGAACAGTACGTCAGTCTCGGCATCTTCATTCTCGCTGCGGGACTCAGCGTCCTCAGCTTCCTCGCGTGGCGACGGGAACGTGATGGTCGTATGCGAATCGTCACCCTCGGGTACGCGATGTTCGCCGTCTACGGACTCGTCGTGTTTCTCGAGTACCCGCTGCTCCCGTATCTCCCGTACGCCACGCTCGAGTTGCTCGAACACGGGAGTGCAATCCTCATCCTCGGTGGCCTCCTGGCGTTCTTCGTCGCTCTCACGCAGGACTGAGCAATGGCGGACCAGGACCTCGAACTGGCCTCGCGGCGTGAAATCTACCAGCGGATAGCCGACGCGCCGGGCGTCCACTTTCGGGCGCTTCTCGACGACCTCGAGTACGCGCAGGGGACCCTCCAGTATCAGCTCCGGTGGCTCGCCGACGAAGATATCGTCGAGGTTTCGGACGACGGCAAGTACACGCGGTACTATCCAGCCGCCGAATACGACGAAGCCGATCGGGCGGTGATGAATGCGTTGCGACGAGAGTACAGTCGCCGTATCCTCGCGCACCTCCTTGCGGACCGTCCGCTCTCGACGACCGAGTTGACCGACCGCCTCGACAAGGCGCAATCGACCGTCTCGTGGCACCTTTCGAAACTCGTCGAGGCCGACCTCGTCACGAAAGAGCGCGACGGCCGGAGTGTCGTCTACGACGTCAACGACCCCTCCCGGGTCGAATACCTCTACACGACCCACCGGCGCTCGTTTAGCGACAAAGTCGTCGATCGCATTTTGGACCTCTGGGACAGCTATTAGCCCGCCGTCCCGTTCGGCGACTCCGGTCGCGTCGGACACCAGTCGCTGGAGTCGTTGGTGCCGTCGTAATCGGCTGGTGCCTGTCTGTTCGAAACGGTCTGATTCACGAGGTCGCTCTGTTTCTGTTCGGTCGCCCGGATGGCACGGACGTCGCCGATCTGCCAGAACATTGGCACGGCCACGACCGAGACGACGACAGCGACGACGATGATCCGATGCTCACGGGTTCACGACATGGTTATTGAACCCCTCTGTCGCACGGAAGACGCCGCCATGGACGACGAGGGCCTCCAGTCTGTCCCATCCCGCTGCTAATTCGCGTGCCTCGGTGAGTGGGAGCGCCACCGTCGTCGCCAGCGCATCAGCTTCCATACAGTCTCGGGGCGAGGACAGTAACGGACTCGTGGCCTGACCCGAGCGATTCCGCGGTCGGTTCGTAGACGTGGTCCCCGCATCTACGTCTGTGCAGAGGCGCTTGCGGCGTGCTCGGAAACTCGTTGCCGGAACTGGCCGAAGCAGTTCCATGGAGGGCCGCGTGGTAGCCGATCACGATCGTGGCTACCCCGACGCTGGTCCGCATCCAAGAGAATGCTAAAATTGGTTACTATCACAACACGAATGCCCCGGGAGGGATGGAGCAGTTCCTGATTCCCGATTCGTCCGAAACCACGCGTCCCAGGCCGCCAACCCCTCTTGTCGTCCCAACACCCGGGCGTCCGATTTTCTATAGCTGTAATTGGTTTATATATCGGGGCGACGTGAACTCTTATTACTCGTCTGGCGCTGAGTTAATAGCGATGACTGTCGTCAGCGTCTCGATGCCCGACGAGTTGCTGGAGCGCATCGACACCTTCGCCGAGGAGCACGGCTACACCGGTCGCAGCGAGGTAATCCGGGAGGCCGCACGGAACTTGCTCGGGGAGTTCGAGGACCGCCAGCTGGAGGGCCGGACGCTCATCGGCCTCGTTACAGTCGTGTTCAACTACGAGACGACGGACGTCGAGGAGAAACTGATGGGCCTCCGCCACGAGTACGAGGGGCTGGTCACCTCGAACGTCCACAGCCACGTCGGAAACCAGTACTGCATGGAGCTGTTCGTCCTGGAGGGGACGCTCGAGGACATCTCGACGTTCGTGGGCCGCATCCGAGCGACGCGGGACACCCTCTCGGTCGACTACTCGGTGTTACCGGTCGACGACTTCCCGCTGAACGACACCCGATGAGCGGGGGGATGCGAGCGGGCGTCGACGTCGGCGGAACGTTCACCGACGTCGTCACGGTCCGGGACGGCACCGTAGACGTCCGAAAGACCCCCTCGACGCCGGAGGCGCCGGACGAGGGGGCGACGAGGGGACTCGCCGCCGCCGAGGGCGACCCCGCGGACTTGGACTTCTTCGGCCACGGTACCACCGTCGCCACCAACGCAGTCCTCGAGCAAGAGTGGGCGGAGACCGCCCTCGTGACGACCGCCGGCTTCGGGGACGTCCTCGAGATCGGCCGCCAGACTCGTCCCGACCTCTACGACCTCCACGCCGAGCGGCCGGCGCCAGTCGTCCCGCGGGACCGCCGTCACGAGGTGACCGAACGCCTCGACGAGCGCGGTGCGGTCCTGACGCCCCTCGACGAGGACGGGGTCCGCGACGTCGCCGACGCCCTGGACGACGTCGAGAGCGTGGCGGTCTGCCTGCTGTTCGCCTACGAGAACGACGCCCACGAAAAGCGCGTCCGTGAGTGCCTCCGCGAGGCGGGCGTCGACGTGCCCGTCACGCTCTCGGGGCACGCCCACGCCGAAATCCGCGAGTTCGAGCGCACGCAGACGACGGCGCTCGACGCCGCGCTCCGTCCCGTCGTCGAGCGGTACCTGGAACGGATCGGGGGGTGGCTCGACGACCGGTCGGTGCCGGCGCCGCTGACGGTGATGGCGTCGAACGGGGGGCTCCTCGCGGCGGACGTCGCGGGACGGCGGCCGGTCCGGACGCTCCTCTCCGGTCCCGCGGCGGGCGTCCGGGGAGCGGTCCACGTCGCCGACCGCCACGGATACGACGACGTCATCACGATGGACATGGGCGGGACGTCCTGTGACGTCTCGCTCGTGGCCGACGGGGAACCCCGGGTCACGACCGACGTCGAGGTGGGCGACTACACCCTCCAGACGCCGGCGGTCGACGTGCACACCGTGGGCGCGGGCGGTGGCTCCGTCGCGCGCGTCGACGCGGGGGGCGCACTCCGGGTGGGACCGGTTTCGGCCGGGGCCGATCCGGGACCGGTCTGTTACGGGCGTGGCGGTACGGCGCCGACGACCACCGACGCTCACGCCGTCCTCGGGCGAATCCGGCCGGGGCGGCTCCTGGAGGACCCAGCGGACCCCGGGACCGTGTGCGACGCCGTCCGCGAGGCGGTCGCGGACCCGCTGGGCGTCTCCGTCGCCGAGGCTGCCGCGGGCATCCTCGACGTCGCTACCGCGAACATGGAGCGCGCGCTCCGGGTGGTCTCGGTCGAGCGAGGCCACGACCCGCGGTCGTTCACGCTTGTCGCGTTCGGGGGTGCCGGCCCCCTTCACGCGACGCGTCTCGCCGCGCGCCTCGACGTGCCACGCGTCCTGATCCCCCGCCGCGCTGGCGTGCTGTCCGCGCTGGGTCTGCTGGTCAGCGACGTCCTCTACGACCACGCCGCGTCCCGGGTCCGCCGACTCGACGCCGTGGACCCCCGGGACGTCACCCGGGCGTTTGCCGACCTCGCGGCGCGCGGTCGCGAGGACCTCCGGGCCGCCGGCGTCGACGCGTCGCGGCAGACCCTGGAGCGGCGGGCCGACCTCCGGTACGTCGGCCAGACGGCCACCCTGACGGTGCCGGTCCCGGACGACGTCGACGAGGCGGCCCTCGCGACCCTCGGGGACCGCTTCCACGAGCGCCACGAGCGCCGGTACGGCCACGCGGACCGGTCCGAACCCGTGGAACTCGTCACGCTCCGGCTCCGGGCCCGGGGGGCCGTCGACCCGCCGGACCTCGCTCCGTCCGACCCCGGCGGGGCGGTCGCCGACGCGCGTCGCGAGACGCGCGCGGTCCACCTGGACGGCGAGCGGCGGGAGACACCCGTGTACGACCGCCCGGCGCTCCCGTTCGGGTGCTCGTTCGACGGCCCCGCCGTTGTCGAGGGTACCGAGAGCACCTGTCTGGTCCGCCCCGGCCAGCGCGTCGGCGTCGCGGACGACGGCACCCTCGTCGTGGAGGTGGCCCCGTGACGGGGGACGCCGTCGACCCGGTGACCCTCGAAGTGGTCCGCAACGGCTGTCTCGCCGTCGCCGAGGAGATGACGGCGACACTGGTGCGGACCGCCTACTCGCCCAACGTCAAGGAGCGACGCGACTGCTCGTGTGCGCTGTTCGATCCCCGGGGGCGGATGGTGGCCCAGGCCGAGACGATACCGGTCCACCTCGGCGCGATGCCATTCTCCGTCCGGGCGGCGCTCGACGCGTTCCCGGCCCCCACGCTGTCGCCGGGCGACGCGGTCCTCCTCAACGACCCGTTCCGCGGCGGGGCCC
>JBDGSA010000051.1:0-6458 GCA_042217755.1 Haloglomus sp.
GCCGTTCTTCCGGACGAAGGAGTTCCTCTGGCAGGAGGGCCACACCGCCCACGCCGACCAGGAGGACGCCTGGGACGAGACGATGACCCGCCTCGGCCAGTACGAGCGCCTCTACGAGGAGGTGATGGCCATCCCCGGTCTCGCTGGCCGGAAGCCCGAACACGACAAGTTCCCCGGCGCACACACCACGACGACCATCGAGGCGCTGATGCCCGACGGCAAGTCCGTGCAGGCGTGTACCTCACACTACCTCGGCACCTCCTTCGCGGAGGCGTTCGATATCACGTTCGCCGACGAGGACGAGGAAGAGCGGACGGCCCACACCACCTCGTGGGGGCTCTCCTGGCGCGCGATGGGCGCGCTGATCATGACCCACTCCGACGAGCAGGGGCTCGTCCTCCCGCCCGCGCTCGCGCCAGAACAGGTCGTCATCGTCCCCATCTGGCAGGAGGAGACCAAAGAGGAGGTGCTCGCCTACGCCGAGACCATCCAGCACGCGCTGGACGAGGACGTCCGCGTCCACCTCGACGACCGCGACGAGCGCAACCCCGGCTTCAAGTACAACGAGTGGGAGCTGAAGGGGGTCCCTCTCCGTGCCGAACTCGGCCCCAACGAGGCCGCAGACGAGACCGTCACGCTTGTCCACCGCCCGGACGGCGAGCGCGAGGAACTCGACTTCGACCCCGACGACCCCGCCGCCCTGCGCCAGGGCGTCCGCGACGCGCTCGACTCGGTGTACGCTAAACTCTACGCGTCCGCAGAGGAGAATCTCGAGGAGAACATCCGCGAAGCCCACGGCCGGAGCGAGATCCTCGGCACGCTCGGCCAGCACGGCGGCTACGTGAAGACGGGCTGGTGCGGCGACGAGGACTGCGAGGCCGAGATCAAAGAGCAGATCGCCGCCGAGATCGTGATGGTGCCCCTCGACCGCGACGAGGCACCCGTCCACGAGACCTGTGGCGTCTGTGGCGAGGAGGCTGTCGAGACGGCGTACTTCGCGAAGAACTACTAACGCACCTTTTTTGCGCTCGGGTGTCCTCGCGGCGCGCGGAGCGCGCCGCTGTGGGCACCACTCGCGCAAAAAATCTGCACCAAAAAAGCCGCTCTCCGCTCGCTACGCTCGCTCCGAGCGGGGAAACGCGCGCCTCCGGCGCGCGTACATCGATAAATTACTCCTGAACTTATTTTACTCCACAGAATACCAGTTTTTCCGAATTTTCACTCCAAAGTGCGCTATTTCTGAATTTTCACTCCACAATACATCATTTCCGAACTCGTTTACGTTCCCAATCGACGATGGAGTTCAGCGGTCAAACTTCGGCGAGTCGCTCTCATCGTGACCGTTCGAGCCGCCGCGTTCTTGCTGTACGGTAACTATCAACACAAATCAGCACGACGTTGTATCCATGGCCCGGAATCTCGTCGCTGCTGCGAACGATAACCTCGAGACTGCCTTTCGGCGACTGGCAGAGAACACCCCGGACGGTGCGACACGACAGTTCGGCCCCCTCGTGGTAGGTTCGGCAGGACTCCCGGTCCCGATCTACAACCGAGTATTTGTCTTCGAGTCCCCATCCCGCGACGACCTCGCCGCGGCTGTCGCGTGGCTGGAAGAGCGTGACCTGCCGTACTGGGTGACCGTGGTAGAGTCCGCGGTCGAAAGGTTCGAACGTCTCAGAGATGATCTCGGCCTCGCGAAGGCCGTGACACAGCCAGGGATGGTGATGCCCACACTCCAGAGAATCCCGTCGAACGAGTCGAGCGCCGCCATCTCGGAGGTGACCGACCTCGACGAACTCGACGACTTCGTCCAGGTTGCGGCGTCGGCCTTCGAGACGCCGCTGGAGGTCGCCAAGACGGTCTATCGAGCCGCGCTGGCGGGAGACGAGATCCGCCTGTTTTTCCAGAGAGTGGACGGACAGCCAGCCGCGTGCGGCCTCCTGATACAGAGCGAGGACGTGGCGGGCGTCTACACGATCGGCGTGGTCGAAGCGTTCCGCCGGCAGGGAATCGGAGAAGCGATGACCTGGAAGGTGCTGCGTGCGGGACGCGACGCCGGCTGCCAGATGGGGGTGTTGCAATCGTCCGAGATGGCCTATCCACTCTACCAGAAGATGGGATTCGAGACGGTCGTCACCTATCACCAGTTCGAACCAGCCGCCTGAGCGGTGCGTAGAGCCCAGAACAGGCAATCCACTCCGGCCCGAGCCACCGACCCTCCTGCTGTGTTCATACTCAATGTTCGGCACGCGAGGGCCATCGGTAACTGCGGAGATCGACAGAGCAATTATTTCGAATACGCAATTATTTATGTATACCCTGAGTTCTCATATAATCTCGCATATATCATATGAATTGCCGCACCGCTATTCGAATACCGTCGATAACACGGAGCCTGCTCGGCGCGAGCGGAGCGAGCGCCGTGCACCGGGCGGAGTGAGCGATGGGGAGGCCGGCGGCGGCTTTCCGCAAGTTCCCGCGAGGAGTGGTTTGCGGACTCGCCCGCGAACCCAACAGGTGAAAACTGCGTATCAGTCGTCAGCCGGTGTCGCGCCGCCGCTCCCGGAGACGTTCGCGTCCGGCACAGTGCCGTCCTCGTTCCAGCCGCGCAGGTCGTAGTAGTTCGAGAGCTCCTCGTCAAGGTCCTCCAGTTCGTAGGGGAGCGCGTCGTCGTCCGAGCGGTCGAAGCCGCGCTTCGAGTTGAAGTGGCGCTCCAGTTCGACGATGCGGCTTCCGACGTCCATCAGCTCCGCCCAGGAGGCGTCGAACAGCTGCTCGTAGCGCTCGTGGTCGAAACTCGAGGCCGCGAACTTACAGAGGACGCCCGAGTCGTGGACGGCGTTCTTGTTCTCCTGCTCGATGAGCGGCTCGGACTTGCCCGCGACGCCCTCCTTGTCGAGGGCCTCGTTCGGCGCGACCAGCGGGTACTCCAGCTGGTACATCTCGGCGTACATGTGGTCGGCGCCGCGGTTCGACGTCGCGAATGAGAGGCCCTGGCCGTTGAGCGCGCGGCCGTCGTGGGCGGCGAACTCCATCCCCTTCATCGTCCAGTTTGCGACGCCCAGCTCGTCGTGGATGCGATCGATCCCCTCGGCGAGCGTGTCGCCGACGCCCTCGCGACGGGCGATCTTCTCGACCGTCTCGACCATCAGCTCCTCGTTGCCGAGTTCGCCCTCGCTTTTGAGGTAGGCCGAGACCACGTCGCCACAGGAGATGGTGTCCATCCCCAGCTCGTCACACAGGTCGTTGGACTCCATGATGGCGACGAAGTCGTCGTTGTCGGCGTTCGAACCGAACGACATCATCGTCTCGTACTCCGGGCCCTCCGTGACGAGGCCGCTCTCCTCGTCCTTGGTCGGGAGCTTGCAGGCGAAGGCACACTGCGAGCAGGTCCCCTTCTTGTACTTGTGCTCCATGACGGCGCCGGAGCCGATCTGATCGAGATGCTCGAAGGACTGGTCCTCGAAGTACCGCGTCGGGAGCGCGTTCGTGGCGTTGGCGTAGTCCGAGACCGACACCGTCCCGGCATCTTTCATCGGGCTGTCAGAGGTCGAGGCCTCCCTGTGGATCTCCCGGCCGAGTTCCTCGTTCAGGTCGATTTCGGGTGCGGAGTCGCCGTCGAAGGTGAGGAACTTCACGTTCTTCGCTCCGAGGGCGGCCCCGAGGCCGCCGCGGCCGAACGCGCGGGACCGACTGGTGATGATCGCGGCGAACCGGACGCCGTTCTCGCCGGCGGGTCCGACGACGGCGGTGTGACCCTCGTCTAAGTCGCGGGTCTCCTCGATGTGCTCGATGGTCTCGCTCGTGGTCGCGCCAGCGAGGTCGTCCACCTCCTCGAACTCGACGCCCTCGTCGGTGACGTGGACGCCGACGGGGGTGTCGCTGGCGCCCCTGATCTCGACGGCGGCGTAGCCGGTCGCGGCGAACGGGCGGGACATGTAGCCGCCGGCGTTCGAGGAGAGCAAGCCCCCCGTCAGCGGCGATAGACCGGTGCAGGACATCCGACCGGTGAACGAGGTCATCGAGGTCTGGAGCGGCCCGGTGGCGAAGACGAGTCGGTTCTCCGGACTGAGCGGATCGGCGTCGAACGGGATGCGGTCGTGGGCGAGTTTCGTGCCGACCCCGCGCCCGCCGATGAACTGCTCGTTCACCCCGGTGATGTCCTCCTCCGTCGTCGTCCGCTCCCCAACGTCGATGCTGCAGAGCGGACCGCGGTTGTGAATCATCGTACGTGACGAACGAGCACCGTGAGTAAAAAACGCACGACGGAGCGGCCAACGGAGGCACTCATCGGAGGTTCGGAACGGAGGATGGTTACGCGGTGGCCGATGGACGACCGCATCGCGGACGGCGGAACCACCGACGGTTACGGTGCGGCCAGCGGTTCCAGCCGGCGGTCGCTGGCCGGCGGTTGCTACCGGTGGGGACTCCTACGTCTCGTCGGGGTGACAGAACGCCATCGCGTCGCGGACGGCCTCCCGGTTCCCGATGAGGGTGATCCGGTCGCCGCGCTCAAGCGTGAAATCCGCGTCGGGGACGCGGGTCTCGCCGTCGCGGGCGACCAGCGCGATGAGGACACCGCCCGGGAGTTCCGGGCCGACCTCGCGGACGGGACGCCCGGCCAGGTCCTCGGAGGTGACCTCGATCTCCTGAACGTCGCCCGACCGACCGAGTTCGCCCATCCAGTTGTCGAGCGCCGGCCGCTCGATAGCGTTGTCGATCGCCTGTGCGGTCGCCACGGCCGAGGAGATGGTGCGGACGCCGAGGTCCTCGAACGCCTCGACGTTGTCGGGGTTGTTGGCCCGAGCCAGCACCGTCTCGATGTCGAACTTGCTCTTTGCTAGCTGTGCGACGAGGAGATTGACGTCGTCGTCACCGGTGGCGGCGACGAGGATGCGACAGTTGTCGGCCCCGGCCGACCGGAGGACGTCCGTGTCCGTCCCGTCGCCGATGTGGACCGTATGGCCCTCGTTGCGGGCCCGCTCGACCGCGTCCTCGTTGACCTCCACGATGACGACGTTCTCTCCTCTGTCTTCGAGGCGGTCGGCGAGCGTCCGGCCCACCTGCCCGCCTCCGACGATGATTACACGCATGGGTATCACGTCGAGGAACTCCGCGATGTACCGAGCGAGGCCGCCCTCGAATACGACCGTCGCCAGGATGACCAGGAACACCGTCCCGACCAGCAGCGTCGCACCGGTCTCCAGTTGTGCCGCCCGCGCCACCTCACCGGCTGCCCGCAACTCTGCCGCCCGGTTCTGCAACTCGACTGCGAACAGCGTCGCGACCGAGGCTGGGATGATACCGCGAGGGCCGACGGCCGACATGAAGACGCGCTCCTCGAAGGTGAAGCGGCCACCGATCGTCGAGAGGAACACGAGGGCGGGGCGGATGACCACCGCGACCGCGACGACGACGAGGACGCCGCCCAGCCCCAGGCGGATGAGGTCCTCGAACCGCAACAGCGCGGCGAGCGCGATGAACACGAACGAGAGGACCAGCAGCGTGATGTCTCCCTTGAACTCCGAGATGTCCTCCTCGTAGGGGACGCCCATGTTGCCGAGGGCCACGCCGGCGACGGCGACCGCCGCGACACCGGCCTCCGCGAAGACGAAGTCGGCGGCCGCGAAGGCGACCAGTGCGCCCGCCAGCACCAGCAGCCGGGCGTTCTGCGGGGCGTTCCCCGGCGAGAGGTCGACGTACCGGAGCGCGTAGTACAGCACACCCGCGACGAGCAGCCCGACCACCATCCCCGTCCCGAGGCGCTCGACGAACAGCCGGAGGAACTCCTGTGGCGTGGAACCGCCCGTGATGATGACCTCGAAGACGACGACCGCGAGGATGGCGGCCGTGACGTCGTTTGCGATGCCCTCCGTCTCGAGGGCTGCCTCCACGCGGTCGCGGACAGGGACGACCTCCATGATCGGCGTGATGACGGTCGGGCCGGTCGCCACCAGCAGCGATCCGATGAGGAAGGCGAACTCCCACGACGTGGTCGGGAACGCGAGTTTGACGGCCGCTGATGTTCCGAACAGCGCGATGGCCGCGCCGATGGTCACGAGCCGCGTCGTGGCGGCCGGAGTCTCCCGGAGTTTCTCCAGTCGGAGGTGGAAGGCTCCCTCGAACACGATGATGGCGACCGACAGCCCGACGATGGTCGGGAGCGCCCCCGCGAACGTCGATGGCGTGACCAGGCCCAGCCCTTCGGGTCCGAGCGCGATGCCCGCCGCGATGAGGAAGATGATGCTCGGCACCTCGAACCGGTCCGACAGGATCTGTGCGACGACGCCGATACCAATGATGGCGGCGACGAGATAGAGCCCTGTGCCCGGTCCAGCTGCCATACGCTCGGGCTGACGCTCGTCTGTCGCTTAAGTCTCCTGCCTTCGCGCCGCAGGGCCCAACGCTCTGGACCGACGCGTCGTCCGTCGCCGACCCCACGCTCTGGACCGACGCGT
>JBDGSA010000141.1:0-6380 GCA_042217755.1 Haloglomus sp.
CGGCGTCGACCCACTCGCGGTCGAGTTCCCGGCCCTCGAACAGCCGGTCGAGGAAGACGGCCAGTCCCGCCACCTCGGAGTGGGGCTGGTTCGTGACGCCGACGTTGTAGTCCGCGCGGTCGTACACCTCGAACGGCACCTTCTCGGCGCCGAGTACCACGAGAACGGGCTCGGAGCGGTGTGCCGCGCGCACGTCGGCCTCGACCTCCTGGACTGGCAGGCCGTACATCGTGAGGTGGACGACGACGCCCGGCCAGTCCCGGAGGACGGGCCGCCAGTCCTCGCGGACCTCGACCTCGAAGGGGCCGCCGAAGCGACCGGTGATGTCCCGGACGGTCTCTGCGGGACCGCTGGCCTCGTCCGGGAGGAGGATGCGGTCGGCCCCCAGCGCCCGCGCCGTCAGCCCGACGTGGGTCGTCATCCGGTCGTCGCGCCCCGGGCGGTGGCCGAGTCGGAGCACCGCCACCTCCGAGAAGCCCTGCATGACCCGAAGTGGTCGGCGCGCGAGGGTAGACCTGTCGCTTCGGCGGGCGCCTGCTCTGGAGGCGACCAACGGACACCGGCCACGACTCAGGCGAGGGAACCGCTCGGAACCCACCTCCGAATATATTATCCAAATATATGCAATATATCTATAATAATCATTTTAAATAGAAAATTCGAGATATTCGTACGTTATTCGTTGTCGAACGACGCGAGCGTGGCCTCCAGTTCCGCGATTGAGCCGGCGCGGGCGCCCGTGATGCCGTCGAGGTGGACGGCTCTCCAGCCGGCGTCTCGGGCGCCCTGCACGTCGGGTTCGAAGTCGTCGCCGATCATCACGTGCCGGTCGGCGGGGAGGCGCTCTGTGGCCGCCTCGAAGATGGCGGCGTCGGGCTTGTGCGCCCCAGCGCCGTAGGAGGTGACGACGGCCTCGAAGCGACCGGTGAGCCCGTGCGTGTCGAGTTTCCCGGTCTGCCACTCCGGAAGACCGTTCGTGAGAACGCCCAGCCGGCAGCCGGCGGCGTCGAGCCGGGCCAGCAGGTCGGACACGCCCTCGGCGACGCGCGTGCCGGCGTACTCGGCCCGGGAGAGCGCCGCCACCATCTCGTCGACGTCCGGGTCCCCGACCGGGTAGCCCGCCTCGTGGGCGCGGTCGACGACTGCCTGCATAGCGCCGCGGACGGGCGCCGGCTCGATGGCCACGAACCGTTCGTGGAACGCCTCGTCGTAGGCCTCGACCAGTTCGTCCGGCGCCCGGCCGAGGTGGGCGTCGAGCACCTCGGCCACGAAGGTTCCGTACGGGCGGGTGAACTGGAGCAGGGTCCCGTCGAGGTCGAAGTAGACGGCAGTCGTCACTAGTCGACACCTCGCCCCGTGCCGGTTTGTGTGTTGGGGCGGCAACCCCGAAGACGCCGGGGTTGGGAACGCCGCCGGAATCAAGCGTCGCCGCCCGGAGTCGGGTATCGGTGCCGGGGTCGGCACTGTCGAGGCCGTCGCTGTCGAGGCCGTCACCGTCGAGGCCGTCACCGTCGAGGCCGTCACTGTCGAGGCCGGCCGACGCGGGGCGTCGCGGCCCGGGGACCGAAAGCGCCAACCGGCCCGGCGCGCAGGCTGCGGTATGCTCTCGGTCGCGCTGGCGGGCAAGCCAAACGCCGGCAAGTCCACCTTCTACACCGCCGCTACGCTCGCGGACGTCGACGTCGGTAACTACCCCTTCACCACCATCGACCCGAACCGGGGGATCACGCACGCCCGGACGCGGTGTCCCTGTCTCGACCGCGAGGAGCGCTGCGGCAACGAGCACTGCCACGACGGGAAGCGCTACGTTCCCGTCGAACTGCTCGACGTCGCGGGGCTGGTCCCGGGCGCCCACGAGGGGCGCGGGCTGGGCAACCAGTTCCTCGATGCGCTCACGGGCGCGGACGTCATCCTGAACGTCGTCGACGCCTCCGGCGGAACGAACGCCGAGGGCGAACCCATCGAGGTCGGCGAGTACGACCCCGTCGAGGACGTCGAGTTCATCCAGGAGGAACTCGATCTGTGGCTGGCCGGCATCGTCGAACGGAACTGGGAGTCGATCGAGCGCAAGTCGCGCTCGCCCGACTTCGACCAGGAGGCGGCGTTGACGGAGATGCTGACCGGCGTCGGCGCCACCGAGTACGACGTGATGATGGTCCTCCGCAACCTCGACTACCCGGACGACCCCATCCAGTGGGACGACGAGGACCGCGAGCGCCTCGCGCGCGACCTCCGCGCCCAGACGAAGCCGCTGGTCGTCATCGCGAACAAGGCCGACATCGCCCCGGACGACAACATCGAGCGGCTCCACGAGGCCGCAGAACACGTCATCCCCGCGACCGCGGAGGGAGAACTCGCGCTCCGGCGCGCGGTCGAGAACGGCGTCGTGGACTACGACCCAGGTGACGAGGACTTCACCATCACGGGCGACCTGAGCGATGCTCAGGCCCAGGGGCTGGAGCAGATCCGGGCGGTGATGGAGGAGTTCGGCGGCACTGGCGTTCAGACGGCACTCGACTACGCCGTCTACGACCTGCTCGACCGAATCACTGTCTACCCCGTCCAGAACGAGACGAAGTGGACCGACGGCCAGGGGAACGTCCTGCCCGACGCCGTCCTCCTGCCCGAGGGCTCGGGCCCGAAGGATCTCGCGTACGCCGTCCACTCCGACATCGGCGACGGCTACCTCCACGCCATCGACGCCCGTGAGGGTCGCCGCATCGGCGAGGAGCATGAACTGACCGAGGGCGACGTCGTCAAAATCGTCTCGACGGCGAACTGATGACCGACGACGACATCGAGCGAGTTCCGCTCGCCGACCTCCGGCCGTCGCGGTTGCTCGTCAGTGCGGCGAAGCTCCGCGACATCCTCGGCTGGTTCGACGCCGACGACCCCGCACCCGAGCCGCTCCCGACGCTGGAACTCGACGGCCGGCGCTACCGCGGCGCGGCCACACCCGGGCGCTGGCGGCCCACCTGGTCGGCACCAAAGCGGTCGACGTTCGCCCGGACCCCGACCGCGAGGACCTGCCGCTCGCGCTCTACCGCGAGTGTGTCGGCTGGTGTGAGAACGCCGACGTCGAGCGCGTCCCGGACCTGGTGAGACGCGTCGTGAGCGCCGAGCGTCACGAGCAGGAGTGGGTACAGCGCTGTCGACGGGCCGCCGAGCGACCCGACGGCGACTGACGGCACGCGGCCGCGGAGCGTCAGCCCGCCTCGTCGCGGGCCAGTTCCCGCAGATACCGGTCGCCGAGCACCACCTCCGTCCCCGCGAGTCCGACCGAGCAAAACACCGTGCGTGCGTCGGGGTCGCGGTCGACGCCCGCCGCGACGAGGTCGCCGAGCTCGACCAGCTGCTCGGTCCAGTCGTCGACGACGAATCCGCCCCCGTTCTCGTGCTCGGCATCGGTCGCGGCGACCTGGTCCAGCGAGTCCGTCGCCACCACGTCCGCGCGGTCGAACGCGTCGGGAGGGAGTTCGTGGCCGTCGGCCCGCTTCGGCCCGAGCGTATGGACGTGCGTTCCTGCGTCGAGCCAGTCGGCGTCCAGAACGGGCCGCTCGCTGTCGGTCGCGGCGTAGACGACATCGGCGCCCTGCACCACGGGCTCGGGGTCGTCACGCGCGATCGCGGCGCTGTCGTTCAGACCCAGTTTCTCGGGCATCCGCTCGGCGAACGTCTCGCGGTGGTCGCGCGTCGGAGAGAACACCCGGACAGCGTCGATGTCGCGGACCGCACACACGGCTCGCGCGCCCTGGCGCGCCTGCGGGCCCGTGCCCAGTACCGCGAGCGTAGACGCGTCCTCGCGGGCGAGCGCGTCCGCGGCGACGCCGTTCAGGCCCGCGGTGCGGAGGAGACCGACGCGGTGCCCGACGATGCAGCCGTCGAACGTCCCGGACTCGGCGTTCCAGACCGCGACCAGCCCCTGATGGCCCGGCCCCTGGCCCAGCGTCTCGTACGCCCGGAAGCCCATCGTCCCGACCCCCATCGCCGCGCCCGCCGTCAGGACGAGCGCCCCGTCCGGCACGTCCAGCGACCACCGCGGCGGCGCGTAGAGGCTCCCGCGGGCGTGCTCGCGGCAGGCGAGGCGCATCGTCCTCACGACCTCGGCCATCGACAGCACCCCGCGGATGTCCTCGTCGGTGCAGACGCGACACGTCTCGGATGCCTCCATTCAGGGACCTCCATTCTCCCGGTCGGCCCGTCCGGGCGACAGCCGCCGCAGTTCGGTCTCGCGCTCGCGCGTCGGGACCATCGCTTCCACCTCCAGTTCGAACGCCGCTCCCTCGGCGAGCAGGTCCGCGACGCCGACCATCGTCGTCCCCGGGAGCGCGGGCGGCTCGAAGAACTCCCGCTCGACGGCCTCGATCGCCTCCCGCGTCGCCTCATCGGCGTGTGTTTCCCGGAGGAAGAATCGGAGATACGTCACGTCGCCGATTTCGCCGTCGAGTTCCCGCTCCAGCAACGCCTCGACGTAGGCGAGAAGACGACGCGCCTGCTCGCCCGGCGAGCCCTCGGGCCAGGTCATCCCGGACAGCCGGACGCGGTCGTGGTCCGGGTGGTGCGTGACGACGCCGTTCGCCACGGTCGGCTCGCGGGCGTCGCCCCGAACGAATGTGGTCTTGCGCATGCACGGGCGTGCACAGGCACTGGGGAAAGGATGTCGGGAGAAAGAATTCGAGAGAGGATGGGAGAAAGGATTCGGGAGGACGCCGAGCCGTCGAGCCACCCGCGGGGATACCGACTTGTCGCTCGCGCCCTTGGGGCCGGGTGATGGAGCCGTCCGCACTCGTCGCGCTCGCCGAGGACGTCCTCGTCACGGTCCTCCCACGGGTCGCGAAGATCGCCCTGTTCATCGGTGTCGGGGTGGCGCTCGCCGACCTCCTGGTGTCGGCCGGCCTGCTGGAGCGGGTGACGGGCCTCTCACGCCGACTCACCGCTCCCGCCAACCTGCCCGACGAGGCCGGCACCGCCATCGTCACCACCGCCGCCTCCACGACCGCGGGGTACGGGATGCTCGCGGAGTACCGCGACGAGGGACGGCTGGACGACCGCGCGACGCTCGTCGCGGTGACTATCAACACGTTCTTCGGGTTCGTCCAGCACATCCCCACGTTCTACGCGCCGGTCCTGATTCCGATTCTCGGGCTCCGCGTGGGGCTTGCGTACGTCACCGCGCGGGCGCTCGTCGCGCTCGCAATCACGTGCACGGGCGTCGCGGCGGGCCGGCTGCTTCTCGACCAGCCGGACCAGCACCCCCAGGATGCCGACGGCGACGAGGTGGCGGCGCAGGTCGAAGCGGACGGCGGGATGGGAACGAGATCGGACGACGACCCCTCGGAGCAGCCTACCGCCCGCGAGCGCCTGGTGGGCGCGGCCCGCGCCGGCGCCGAGAAGGTCCGGGACATCCTTCCGCGGCTGGCGGTCATCTACGCGCTCGTCGTGCTCGTCACCCGGTTCTACGACCCCTCGAACCTGACGTCGCTCGCGGGACCGCTCTCGGCGGCGACGGGGCTCCCGGGCGCCGCGGTCCCGGTCATCGCGGTCTTCGCGCTAGACACGACCAACGGCGCGCTGGTGCTCGCACCACTCGTCCGCGACGGCACCTTCGGCGTCCGGGCGGCGGTCGCCACGATGCTCATCGGCGGCATCGTCTCCTTTGCGGTCTCGACGTTCAAGCGCTCGATCCCGTTCCAGTTCGGCATCTGGGGCGCCGAGTTCGGAACCAAGGTCGTGATCGTGAACACGGCGCTGAAGGTGGTGTGGATCGCCGTCGCGGTCGCAGTCGTGCTGTACGCGCCGCTGCCGCTGTAGGGTGATTTCGGGCAGTTTGACCAGCCACCTGCAGGCCAATCTCTATCTGTCGGGCTACATAAGCCGGGAAATTGGTGGGTGCGAATTCGGCATCCCGTGTGCCAGCCGTCCGCGCCATCATGCGGTTCGATCGAATTATTCTCGCAGGAGCATATCAATGGACCAGATCGTTTCAGCCGATTCCATCGATTCCAGACACTGAGAATGGCGTTCTGACCTACTCCAGCTCACGAGCACTGGAACTTCTCCAAGGCAGTCAAGAGTACTTCGCTTTGTCCCGTGACCGGTTCTCAGCCCAGTAGATCGCGATTTCTGACGAAAAAATATGAGATGGATTCTGGGCCGGTGATTAGGGATTCGCCGGGTCGACTTTCGTCTCTGACCCTTGGTCTTCGAAGGTAGTTGCGAAGTCGGTTATCTTGTTCTTGCGGACCTTGTTATTCTGGGCGACTGGGTCGTACTCGTTATCGATATTATCCTCGACGATGATACCGACACCAATCTGCCCCTCAGGGCATTCGTCTTTAGCTAAGCCTCACACCTCGGTTGCGTAGCGTTAGCGAGCGTCT
>JBDGSA010000163.1:0-6373 GCA_042217755.1 Haloglomus sp.
GGCCATCCTCAACACCTGTACCGTCGTCGAGAAGACGGAGCGCAACATGCTCCGGCGGGCCGAAGAACTCGAAGACGAGGTCGCGGACCTCATCGTCACCGGTTGCATGGCGCTCGCACAGGGCGAGGAGTTCGCGGGCGCAGGCGTCGACGCACAGGTACTCCACTGGGAGGAGGTGCCGCAAGCGGTCACGAACGGCGAGTGTCCGACGACAACGCCGGACGCCGAGCCCGTCCTCGACGGGGTCGTTGGCATCCTCCCCATCGCGCGGGGGTGTGCGAGCAACTGCTCGTACTGCATCACGAAGTTCGCGACCGGACGCATCGACAGCCCGCCGGTCGCGGAGAACGTTCGGAAAGCGGAGGCGCTGATCCACGCGGGCGCGAAGGAACTCCGCGTCACGGGTCAGGACACCGGCGTCTACGGCTGGGACGAGGGCGAGCGGAAACTCCCGGAACTCCTCGACCGGATCTGTGATATCGAGGGCGACTTCCGCGTCCGCGTCGGGATGGCCAACCCCGGCGGCGTCCACGGCATCCGCGAGGAACTCGCGGACGTGTTCGCCCGGAACGAGGAGCTGTACGACTTCATCCACCTCCCAGTGCAGTCGGGCAGCGACGACGTCCTCGCGGACATGCGCCGGCAGCACCGCGTCGAGAAGTTCCGCGACATCGTCGAGACGTTCGACGACCGGCTCGACCACTGGACCCTCTCGACGGACTTCATCGTCGGCTTCCCCACCGAGGACGAAGCGGACCACGAGGCGTCCATGGACCTCCTGCGCGAGGTCCGCCCCGAGAAGATCAACGTCACGCGGTTCTCGAAGCGCCCGGACACGGACGCCGCGGAGATGAAGGGCCTCGGCGGAACGGTCAAGAAGGAGCGCTCGAAGGCGATGTCCGAGCTCAAGCGCGAGGTCGTGCTCGAGGCACACGAGGAGATGGTGGGAGAGCGCCAGCGCGTGCTCTGTGTCGAGGAGGGCACCGGCGACTCCGTGAAGTGTCGCGACTCGGCCTACCGACAGATCATCGTCCAGAACGCGAGCGACCACGGCGTCGAACCGGGTGACTTCCTCGCGGTCGAGGTCACGGCGGCCGAGACGGTCTACTGCTTCGGCGAGCCGGTCCGGCCGGCGGCCGAACGGGCCGACGAGGCACGGACGCCTGCCGCCGACTGAGTGCCAGATTATAGGATAAATGCGAAAATTATCCATGAATACGGCCCATATTTCGATAATTCGACCAATCAAAGAACCTTTTGTCCCTCCACGAAGCGTTTATTGCTCCCGTCTGGAGCCACAGGCATGCGAGACGAGTCCGCCGCGGACGCATCGGCCGGGAGACGGTCACGACGCGCTGTCCTCGGCCTGACGGCCGGGACACTCGCGGGTGTCGCCGGGTGTATCGACCTCGGCAGCGGTGCCGGCGAGGACCCCACTCCGGTCGGCTCGACGCCCACGCCGACGCCGACCGACCAGCACACACCGACCGACCAGCACACGCCGACCGGGACTGACCCCGACGAATCACCGACGCCCGTCGACCCCGACGACCTGACGCTAACGGACGTCTCGGTGCAGTCCTCGGCACTCGGCGAGCACGTCACGGGCGGGTTCCTCGACCTGCGAACGAGCGACGGCTGGCTGGTGTACGTCGGCGTCGGGACCGAGGGCGGCCACGCACCCGATGGGAACAGCGCCGCCCACCCGCACCCGGCGGGCTACCCCGAGCGCGGGGCGCTGCGACTCTCCGTCCGGGCCGGCGACGTGGTGCAGACCTACGAGGAGCGCCGCCGGCGGAACTACCGACTGGTCGGGGACGCCGCCGGCGCGTGGACCGCGTTCGAACTCCCCGCCGAGATCGCGCCGGACGAGGCCGCCGTCGAGTGGCCCGACGAGGAACGGACGCTGGGGCGACTCTCGCGGGACGCACTGTCGATGCTCGCCCGCGAGCCCCCTTCGTTCACCCTGAAGTCGTTCGTCGCGGGCGAACCGGACACGACGCCTGGACCGACGCGGCACCAGTCGCCGACGCCAGACCACGACGACTTCCCCACCACGACTGTGGACTACGAGCTCGTCGTCCGGAACGCGGGCGGCGCGGGAACCTTCCGTGGCGTGCTGGACCACGAGACGCCGAAGGAGGGGTTCATCGCGGACTACAGTCAGGGCGACGTTCGGCTGGCCGCCGATTTCGCGTCAGGCGACGAGCGGACCCTCACCGGTCAGTACACTCTCTACCACCGCGAGAACCAGCAGACGGTGCAGGTTCGGGCTCAGACGGCTGGCGGCGACGCCACGTCCCAGGCCGCGACGACAGACTGACACCGCGCTCTGCGATCGGCCGTCGACTCATGCGGTGCCGGTGAGACCTCTCGGATTACGCGCGGAGGGGACGTCCGTGACCGCGAGATCGGACTCAGGGCCGTTCCAGTCCGTCTATCGACTCCGAACCGTCCGGGGCGCGGGTGGCGCGGCCCGTCGACCCACAGACCTCACAGCGGTACTCGACCCAGCGGCCGTCGGCCCGCCCCGGTTCCTCGGCGTCGGCTGCCGCGATGGGGACGACGGGTCCGCCGCAGGGACAGCGGACCGGGCCGACAGCGGCCGCCGTCGCGCGGGCCGCGACCGCGGCGTGGACCATCCACTCCCAGGACCAGAACCGGGTGTTGCCGAGGACGTGCCAGTCGAGTACCCAGTCGATCCACTCCGCTAGATCCCAGACCGACGCCGCGCCGGCGACCGAGAGCAGTTCGTCGAGGTCCGCGAAGTCGGTGTTCTCGTCGACGAACGCCGGCGTGAACAGCGCCCCGACGACCGCGTCCGGGTCGACGCCGAGCGCGCACAGCGCCTCGCGGTCGAACTCGACGAGCGCTCGCTCGATGCGGTCGCGGTCGGTCCGGACCACCCCCCTGACCTCGTCGACCGTCTCCTGACCGGACTCCATCACGCCGACAGACGGGCTCCGCCGAGTTGGGTGTTCCGTCTGGCGGGTCCCCCGGTCCAGCCGGAGCCGTCAGCGCCGGGACACGGAGTCGCCGTCTGCGTTCGCCGCGTCGTCGGACCGGCGCTCGTCGTCGGGCTGTTCGGAGGCCGGATCGCCGGGTTGTTCAGGGGTCGGGTCGCCGCGCTGCTCGGGGGTCGAGTCGTCGGCCTCGTCGGCGAGTCGGTCGACGTCGGGGTCGGTCTTCCACTCTCCGAGTTCCTTCGGGTCGACGTGGACGAACACGTCGTCGACCTCTGGGAGTTCGCGGATGCCGCTCACGACGTCGGTCTCGATGTCGTGTGCTTCGTGGAGGGTGTGGTCGCCGGCCACCTCGATGTGAAGCGAGACGTCGACCTCCGGGCCGACGTAGTGGGCGATGACATCGTGGGCGCCTTCGACGTCCGGATGTTCGAGCGCGCGCTTGACGATCTCGGCGCGGAGTTCCTCCGGTGGCGCCCGCCCGACGAGGTAGGTGATGTTGTCGCGGACGATCTCGACGCCGGTGTAGGCGATGGCGGCGGCGACCACGAGCGCGGCCGCGGGGTCGAGCCACGGGACCCCCGCGCCAGCCCCGAGGACGCCGACGAGTGCTGCTCCGGCGGTGAAGATGTCGTTGCGATTGTCGAGCGCGGTCGCGCGGAGCGCGGGCGACCGGTGCTGCTCGGCGACGTCGAGGACGTATCGGTAGAGACCGAGCTTGACAGCGGCCGTCACCGCGAGGACGGCGACAGCTGTGACGCCCCCGTCGGCTGCCACGTCTCCCGAGAGGAGTGCGAGGACGGCGTTCCGGGCGACGGCCCCGGCGGCGAGGAAGATTCCGAGCGCGACGAACAGGGAGACGAACGGCTCGATGCGCTCGTGGCCGTGGGGGTGTTCGAAGTCCGGGGGCTGGGTGGTGAGGTAGAGCCCGCCCAGCACCACGATAGAGTAGAGAGCATCAGCAAGGCTGTTGACGGCCTCGCTTCCGACCGCGAGACTCCCCGTGAGATACCAGACGGCGCCCTTCGCGGCCGCCAGCAGGAGGTTGACGCCGAGGACCAGCAGGCCGACCCGTCGGAGGACGTCGCCGCGCCGGCGCTCACCGGTCGCCTCCTCGGCGGCCTGCCCGCCGCTCCGGGGATGTGTGTTGGTCTCGGCCGAGTGCTCCGCTTCGGCGTCCGCCATCACCCGGGAGTGGATGCCCCGCACACTAACGCCTATCGGGTGGCCACGGCGGCGTCGGCGCCGATGCTGCGGGCTCAGACGAGGTCCAGCCGGACAGCGCTGTTCGCCCCGGAGGCTTCGGCGTCCGTCTGGGCGGCGAACGTGTCGTGGAGCCGGTCGTACGTGTCCTCGAGCGCCTCGACGATGACCTTCGTGTCCGAGATGACGGGCATGAAGCTGGTGTCGCCGCTCCAGCGCGGCACGACGTGTGTGTGCAGGTGGTCCGCGATGGAACCGCCGGCGGCCGACCCGCCGAGGTTCTCGCCGGTGTTGACGCCGTCGGGCCCGAGTGCGTCGTCGAGCGCGTCGAGCGTTCGGGCCTTCAGCCGCGCGTGGTCGAGCAGGACCTCGTCGGCCAGGTCGCCGTAGTCGCCGCCGTGCTCGAACGGGATGACCATCGCGTGGCCGGGATTGTAGGGGTAGTTGTTCAGCAGAACGAACGCGTGGGCCGAGCGCGCGACCACCCGCGCCTCGCGGGCGTCCTCCCGCTCGGGAAGCTCACAGAACGGACAGCCCATCTCGGGGTTCTGGTCGTCGGGGTCGCGCTCGACCCACTCGATGCGCCACGGGGCGAAGAGCTGGTCCATGAAGGCCGGACGGGCACGAGCGATATCAGTCTCCCGCACTCTCCCGGACGCGCTCCCGCTCTCGAATGCACTCTCGGTCGGGTCTCGAACGCACTCCTGGGCGGGCCTTGGAGTGTTTCCGATCGGGACCCTGGATGCACCTTCCCCCCGTTCCGGACCGTGGCCACAGAGGACCGTCACAGCGCGCCCTGAGTCGCCATAGCGTCGCTCCGAGACGGGGCCGGCTGAACGGGCGGTCTACTGCTGACACAAGAATCTGTTGGCCGTTCAACGGTCTGAACGATCGAAACCACCCGGCGAACAGCGGCGAGAACGCGTATCAAGACCGCCAGTGTCAGTTCCGACCGCTATCGCCGGGCAGGGTCGCGTGAACGGTCCGAACTGGCCGAACCGTCTGGGGTTCTTACGGGCGATTCGGTCCTGGTCTCTGGTGATGTCAGTGAACGCTCGATCCGACGACGGGGACGTGGTCGAGGAGTGTACGACCTGCAGTCGCGAGACCGCCCACCAGGTCTCGGTGGAAATCCGAACGGAGCGTCAGAAGACGGAGAACGCGGAGTTCTCTCGAGAGCCCTACCGCGTCGCTACCTGCCTCGTCTGTGGCGAAGAGGACACGGTGCGGATGAACGACGCGTAACGCGCGGCCCGAACTCGTCGGCGCACTGTCGTTCCGCGTTGCCCCATTGTCGTTCCGCGTTGCCCCACTGTCGTTCCGTGCTGCCGCTCTGTTGCTTCGTGCTTGCGCTCTCCCGTTCCGTGCAGGAGCACCCGGCGCCACTCTCGCCGCTGTCACTGTCGCCGCTGCCGCCCCCGCCGCTGTCACTGTGGCTACTGCCGCTCCCGCCGCCGTTCTCTGCCCGGGGCGTGGCCCTCCGGCCAGTATCGCCCGTGTCGTCTCGGGAGTAGCGCGCGGCCCCGGTACAGCGTGGGTCGAGTCGAGGGCCGAATCGAGAGCCAGGTCACCTATCGCGACCGTGTGGTGACCTCGCAGCCGTCCTCGGTGACGATGACAGTGTGTTCCTTCTGGCTGACGAGGCGTCCGTCGTCCTCCTTCAGCACGGGGTAGCCGTGGACGACGCCCTGCTGTTCGAGGCGGCGGAGTGCCATCTCCGCGCGGGAGGTCTCGAGCCAGCGCGTCGCGAAGGGGAGGGTCTTGAACTCCTCGACGATCTGCTCTAGGGCCTGCCGGGCCTGCCGGTTCCGGACAGAGGCCTCGCGCTCCAGCGCGAAGATCTCCTCCTCGCTCCCCTCCTGGACCTTGCCACTCCCGTCGGTGGCGAACGGCTCGATTGCGACCACGTCGCCGGCTTCGAGCGTTGCGCCCTGCGAGACCGCCCGGTTCGGGATGTTCGGGCTGGTGTGCTGCTCCCAGTGTCCGAGACCGTGACCCGTGAGGTTGACGACCGGATTGAACCCGTACCCCTCGATGACATCCTCGACCTCGGCTCCAATCTCGCCGGTCGAGACGCCGGCTTCGACGACCTCCAGGGCGGCCTCCAGCGCCTGCTCGGAGGCCTCCGCGAGTTCGGCGTTCCCCGAGAGGTCGACGGTGACGGCGGTGTCGGCCAGCCAGCCGTCGACGTGGACGCCGATGTCGAG
>JBDGSA010000176.1:0-6332 GCA_042217755.1 Haloglomus sp.
CGCGGAGTTCCGGACGGGAATCGAGTGGCCGTCGTGGGATTCTGCACTGATTGTCACCGACCGGCGGAACCGAAGGGGTTGTTATCACCGCCTCGTAATCTCGCACAATCCGATGTTCACGCCGCCAACTGATCTGGTGCAGGGAGGAGACCCATGAGCCGAAACCAGGACAGCCCGTTCGCGCCCCACACTGCCGCCGAGACGGAGGCGATGCTGTCGGCGGTCGGCGTCGACGACGAGGAGGCGCTGTTCGACGTCCCCGAGCCCGTCCAGTTCGACGGCGAGTTCGGCATCGAACCGCGCACCGAGCGTGCCGTTCGCGAGGAGGTCGGCGAGATCCTCTCGCGCAACGACGACCTCACGGAGTTCCTGGGACGGGGTCACTACGCCCATTACGTCCCCTCGGCCGTCGACCACCTCTCGGACCGCTCCGAGTTCCTGACGAGTTACACCCAGTACCAGCCCGAGGTCGCACAGGGGTTCCTGCAGGCGCTGTTCGAGTACCAGTCCATGCTGGTCGAGTTGACCGGCCTTCCCGTCGCGAACTGCTCGATGTACGACGCCGCCACCGCGCTCGGGGAGGCCGCTACGCTCGCCGCACGCGTTCGAGAGACCTCTGGCACGCGCGTCCTCGTGCCCGCGCACCTGCACGCGGGCCGGCGCGCGGTGCTCGAGAACTACGTCACGGGGCAGGACCTCGCGGTCGAGTCCTACCCCATGGCCGACGGGAACGCCGACACGGATGCGCTCGCAGAGCGCCTCGACGAGGAGGTGGTGATGCTGTACGCCGAGAACCCCACCGTGCGGGGGTGTATCGAGGAGTCGCTCTCGGAACTCGGCGACCTCGCCGACGAGCACGAGGCGCTGTTCGCCCTGGGCTCTGACCCCGTTGCGCTCTCGGTGCTGGAGGAACCGGCGAGCGTCGGCGCCGACGTCGTCGTGGGCGACTGCTCGCTCGGCCTGCCGACGGCGTACGGGATGGGTCTGGGGTTGTTCGCCTGCCGCGAGGACTTCCTCCGGCAGATCCCCGGCCGGCTCGTCGGCGCGAGCGAGGACGACACCGGCCGCCGGACGTACACGCTCACGCTGCAGACCCGCGAACAGCACATCCGTCGGGAGCGGGCCACCTCGAACATCTGCACCAACCAGGCGTGGGTGGCGCTCCGGGCGGCGATGCACGTCGCCTCCCTGGGTCCTGCGGGCCTGCGCGACCTGGCGAACGACTGCGTCCGATACGCTCGTGACCTCGCCGCCGACCTCGACGACGTGGTCGGCCTCCGGGCGCCGGAACACAGCCGGCACCACCTCCGGGAGTTCTGCGTCCGGACGGACAAGCCTGCGAGCGCGGTCGCACGCGACCTGCGCGACGAGGGGTTCGCGGTCCACACGGTCGACGACCACCTGCTCCAGGTCTGCGTGACCGCGCTGAACGCCGACGCGACCGACGACCTCGTCGCGGCCGTCGAGGAGGTGGCACGATGATCTTCGACCAGGCGTGCTGGACCGACGACGAGGAGCGCTATGAGCCACTCCTGTCGGAGAAGCGCTCGCGAACGGTTGAGCGCGACGCCGACGAGCCGCTCCCCGACGACCTGACGCGGGACGCGCTGGAGCTGCCCGACCCCTCCGAGCCGGAACTCGCGCGGCACTACACGCGCCTCTCGGAGATGAACTACGGCGTCGAGAACGGCCCCTTCCCGCTCGGGTCCTGTACGATGAAGTACAACCCCAAGTTCACAGAGGACGTCGCGGCCGACCCGGCGGGCCACGTCCACCCGGACCGCCCCGACCAGTCTGTCCAGGGCGTGCTCGAACTCCAGTACCGGTTGCAGGACTATCTCGGGCGCATCGGCGGGATGGACGCCGTCACGCTCCAGCCTCCCGCGGGCGCCGCCGGCGAGTTCACGGGCATCCTGATCGCGAAGGCGTACCACCAGTCGCGCGACGACGAGCGCTCCGAGGTCGTCGTCCCGGAGTCGGCACACGGCACCAACTTCGCGAGCGCGGCGCTGGCCGGCTACGATGTGGTCTCGCTCCCCTCGGGCGACGACGGCCGCGTCGACCTCGAGGCGCTGGAGGCGGCGCTCTCCGAGGAGACGGCGGCGCTGATGCTCACGAACCCGAACACGCTGGGGCTGTTCGAGCGCGACATCGAGCCCATCGCGGACCTGGTCCACGACGTCGGCGGCCTGCTGTACTACGACGGTGCGAACCTGAATGCGCTGCTCGGGCGCGCCCGCCCCGGCGACATGGGGTTCGACGTGATGCACTACAACGTCCACAAGACGTTCGCCACACCCCACGGCGGTGGCGGCCCCGGCGCTGGTCCGGTCGGCGTCGTCGAGGAACTCGCGGAGTTCCTGCCGGACCCGCACGTACGGGCCACACAGCGCGGCGGCGAGACCCGCTACGAGACCTACACGCCCGAGCGGTCCATCGGGAAGGTCCACGGCTACCGGGGCAACTGGCTCGTTCTCGTCAAGGCGTACGCCTACATCGCGCGCCTGGGCGACCCCGGGCTCGCGGACGCGAGCGCCAAAGCGGTGCTCAACGCGAACTACCTCGCGGAGCAGGTCGACTACGAGGTGCCCTTCGGCCCGTTCCACCACGAGTTCGTCGCGAGCGCGGGCGACCAGGACGCGGCCGACGCCGCAAAGCGGATGCTCGACTACGGGGTCCACCCGCCGACGACGAAGTGGCCCGAGATCGTCAGCGAGGCGCTGATGACCGAACCCACGGAGGTCGAGAGCCGGCGGACGCTCGATCAGCTCGCCGCCGCGTTCAACGCCGTCCACGCCGAGGACGACGAGACGCTCGAGGCGGCGCCCGAGCGAACCGCTGCCAGCCGCATCGACCAGGCGGCGGCGGCCCGCGAGCCACGGCTCTCGTGGCAGGCGCTCGACGGCGAGGAGTGACGCGATCCGGAGCCGACACTCACGATTTTCGCGCTCGGATCCGGTCCGTTCGGGCAACAGCAGCTCCGAGCGTATCGTTTGGCTGTGCCTGCCCGGTTCGTGCTCGCGCTCGATTTTCTATCGCGATTATCGGTTTACGAGTTCTCGATCCGAGCCGCCAATAACATCAGAATTATGTAATTAATCGGTTGGGTTCGCCGGTTATAGGTACTCCCCGAGAGTTGACTCCGCTCTCTGGTATCCGCTCTGGGCGTCCGATAGCGTCACTCTCTGGGTCGTCGGGCTCGGCCTCGGAGTCGCGCCCCTGGCGCGGGGAGCCTGGGGAGCAAGAGACCAGATCGTGTTCGCGCGCGTGACCCGAGCCCGGCCACCGACAGGAAGCACGGTCCGCCGACGGGAGCGCGGTCTCCCACGAGTCTGCACGTCGACGCACCTCCGTCGGGGCGACCACTATGCTTCGGCGAGCATGTCACCGGTCACTCCGTGTCGAACGGCCATCGGTCACGTAGACTCGGCGTCGAGCGGCCACCGGTCACGTGCTCCGTATCCCGTCGAACTCGGCCCGTTTTCTTGCCGTTCCCACAGCCCTGGATCGCTGCGGCGGCAGTCCCACACTGAAACAGGAACCGCCGCGTCGCTCCCCGCCGAGTGGTCGCTCTCGCTCCGGACCGCGATACTCGCCGACGGCGTCGGCGTCGACGTGCCCGGAGTGGCCGGGAATCCGTGGAGACGGCGACCCCGGGCCGCGAGAACAGTCAGGCGTCGACGCCGGTGTCGACGGCCTCGCCGATGCGGACGAACCCGTAGTCACACTCCTCGCAATGCCACTTGACCTTCTCGCCGAGGTGAAGTTCTGTGCTCGCCGCCCGCCAGAACGTCCGCTCCTCGCCGCACTCGGGACAGTACCGCTTCGTCTCGAGGCTCATACGCCCGCTTCCGGCCGCGTCGCTGTTGAACCTACTGGTCTTGACGACGGCCCGTGTCTCGAGTGATTCGCCGTGTAAACTCCATGCCGCGATACAGAAACAGCGATGGTCGAGACGGAGCAGTGGTTGTCCGGGCCGGCTTCGTCTCGGGTTAGTCGTCTGCGACCGCTTGGACGGTCGATACCGTCGGGTCGGCTCCGGGCCGCTCGGACACCGGCGTCCACTCCAGATCACTTTCGTAGTGGAACGAACGGTGGTCCAGTGTCGGGTCGACGACTGTCAGCGAGAGCCAGTTGTTGTCGAGCAGTTCCCTTACCTCCTCGTGGTCCGCCAAGATGCCGTTGACGCGTTCGACTGGAGCGTGGATGACCGTCGAGAGACGGAGCGGCTGGTGGTGTGGCTGGTCGTCGGCCGCCATGAGCGACTGGAGCGGGAGGCCGGTCATCAGGTCGCCCCCGTTGCCCTGATAGACGCCGATGTTTCCGACGGGGTTGTGGGTCACCTTCGACCCACTCCCGTAGACGGCGTTGTCGACCGTCGAGAAGTAGTACTGGTTGTTGATCCACTGCGTGACGACCATCGGGCCGGTGAGTATCGCCTCCAGCGCGTCGCCGTCTGGGTCGGTCGACCAGTCGTAGGAATGGAGGAAGGCACGGCCGTCGAGGTCGAGATTGCGCGTTAGTTCGCGGGGCCCGACGACGAAGCCAGCGTTGCCGGCCAGTCCCCATTCGGGGCGGGTCTCGGCCCAGTCGGCGGCGCGGCGCTCGGTCTCGTTGATATGGCCCTCGCCGCCCATCGACTCGACCCGCTCGGCCGTCGCCCCCTCGCGAGCGGTCGCGAGGTCCGCCCGCAACTGCTCGAGGTCATCGGCATGGCTCTCGGGGACGTCGCCGTCGTACAGTTCGACCTCGTCGGTCGTCGTGTTGTGCTGGCCGGCGAGGAAGACGGTGTCTTCGGGGATTTCGAAGCCACGTTCCCGGAGTCTGGCTTTGACCTCGGCGTCGTTGCAGATGGTCGCCATCACACGGGCACTCGGCCCCCCGGGATTACCGGCACAGGCACCGCAGTCCAGGCTCGAATCGTAGGGGTTGTTGGCCGTCTCGCTGGCGTGGCCGGCGAAGACGACGAGGCGGCTGAACTCCTCCCAGCCCATCAGGTCGAAGGCCGTGGCGGCGTACTCGACCTTCTCCTCGGTTGTCAGCCCGACCGGCAGATCGCCAGTGTACGTGTGCTGGTGGTGGACGAGGGGCTCACAGAACTCGTGGTCGTCGGGCACCGACTCCTCGGCGGCGGCGAACAGATCGCGGACGCGCCCGGGGACGAGCGTGCGGGCCGCGAGCGCGAGGCCGTAGCCGCTCCCGGCGGTCTCGACGTACCCGTAGGCCGTAGCGGCGTTGGCCTTCAGCATCTCGACTGTCTCGGCGGCGGCCTCGCGGATGCCCGACCGGCGGTCGTGGCGTGCCTGCGTGTCGTCGTCGGTCGGGAAGTCGGTGATGTGGTGCGCTGGTTCGAGGATGGGCGGGCAGGCATCGACCGCCACGTCGGCGTCGTATCCCTGGTACTCCATCGGGATGCCGAAGAAGCCGGCGTACCCGTGGGTCTCGTAGTCACCCGCCGCCTCGATGTGACGGCGGATGAGCTCCGAACGGGTATCGATACAGAAGACCAGTTGGGCGTCCGGGCGGCCCGACGGATCGTCGCCGGCCATCGACTGGCTCTCCGCGGCGATGGTCTCGACAAGTTCACCGCGGTAGGTCCCCTCCCAGGCGCGAAGGAACGCCCGGGCGAGCTCGTCGGCCGGGTGGGCGTCGCCGCCGTCGTTCGAGGGCTCGATGTCGGCACCGACAGCGTCAAGCAGTGCCAGCCGCGCCGCGAGGTACCCGTCCAGCGAGATCGGATACGCCGACTGCCACTCGCCCTCGTCGTCGGCGCGCTGCTTGATGAATCCCGTCCAGCCCGGGAGGGCAGCGAGCTGCTCCTCGAAGATCGGCTCCCACTGGCCCTCCGGGTACGGCGCCAGCACCGTCTCGATGGCCTCGACCGGCGTCCCGGGCAGGTCAGCGACGACCCCCTCGTCGGGGATCTCGCCGTCGTGTTCGGCCATCCCACGGAAGGCGGCGTAGAACCCCGACTCGCGGTCCGGCATCGACCAGTGGGCACTCCCTTCCTCGAGAAATGCCGACAGCCACTTCGTCAGCACCCGGTCGACGTGGTCCGCGGCGGTATCGGCGTCGCTCTCCTCGGTGTCGACCGCGTCGGCCATGCGGTCGAGCAGCGTCTCGGGGTTGTCCTCGTAGCCCGCCTCGGCGAGTTCCTTTTCGAGGATCTCCGGGTCGATCTGGCCGCGTTCCATCGCCGCCCGGAACGTCTCGGCGCTGGGGCAGCCACGGCCGCCCAACAAAGTAGCGGCCTGCTCGACCGCCTCGTCGAACGGCCGGTCCTCGAACCCCGAGAGGGGGTTGGCCGTCACGAACGAGTGGATGGGCCAGAG
>JBDGSA010000206.1:0-6301 GCA_042217755.1 Haloglomus sp.
AGCGACTCCCGGCCGGTCGAGAGCGCGAGGGCTTCGTAGGTGTCTCTGTCACCGCAGTGTCCCTGAACGAGTGCGAGCGGCTAGTAACGCGGTTCCGTCATGCTGCCGCCGTCGAAAGTCCCGCCAGCCGACACCCGTTCTCGAAACGCTTACGCCCGGCCGTACACCACCTCGAAGCATGATTCAGGTCGCGGTCAACGGCTACGGGACCATCGGCAAGCGCGTGGCGGACGCGGTGACGCTCCAGCCCGACATGGAGCTGGTCGGCGTCGCCAAGACGAGTCCGAACCACGAGGCGGAACTCGCCGTCGAGAACGGCTACCCGCTGTACGCGGCGGTCGAGGACCGCATCGAGCTGTTCGACGAGGCCGGCATCGAACTCGCGGGGACCGTCGACGAACTCGTCGATGCGGCCGACGTCGTGGTCGACGCGTGCCCGTCGGGCATCGGCGCCCAGAACAAGGAACTGTACGAGGCGTACGACACGCCCGCGCTCTACCAGGGCGGCGAGGACGCCGACCTCGTCGACACGTCGTTCAACGCGCGCGCAAACTACACCGACGCGGAGGGCGCCGACCACGTCCGCGTCGTCTCGTGCAACACGACGGGATTGTCGCGGCTGCTCGCGCCGCTCGAGGAGGCCTACGGCGTCGAGAAGGCCCGCGTGACGCTCGTCCGTCGTGGCGGTGATCCCGGCCAGACCGGGCGCGGCCCCATCAACGATATCCTCCCGAACCCGGTCACGCTCCCCTCGCACCACGGCCCCGACGTGAACACCATCTTCCCGGACCTCGCCATCGACACGCTCGGGCTGAAAGTGCCGGCGACGCTGATGCACACACACTCGGTGAACGTCCAGTTGGAACCCGACGCCGACGAGATTCCCAGCGCCGAGGAGGTCCGCGACCTGCTGGCCGGCGAGGACCGGACGTTCATGGTCCAGCCCCGCCACGACATCGACGGCGCGGGCAAGCTCAAGGAGTACGCGCTCGACCGCGACCGGCCGCGCGGCGACATCTGGGAGAACTGCATCTGGGGCGAATCCATCAGTGTCGAGGACGACGACCTCTACCTCTTCCAGGCCATCCACCAGGAGTCCGACGTCGTCCCCGAGAACGTCGACGCGATCCGCGCGGTCCTCGGGACGGCTGACGCTGCCGAGTCCCGCGGGCGGACGAACGAGACGATGGGCGTCGGGCTGTAGTGCCCTCGTTGACGCCCGAGTCTCGCGTTGTCGTTCGACACGAGCGCTGTCGGGGTGCGAAGCCTTTTGCCGCGGCGCGCCGTAGCAGAAACCGTAATGCGCCGCGACGACCGCGACGACGATCCGTTCTCGGACGTCTCCGACTTCTTCCGCGAGATCGAGCGGATGATGGGCGGTGCCGACTCTGGCTTCGGCGACGATGTCCACTTCCGGGTCGACCGCGAGGACGACCTGGTGCGGGTGGTGGGCGACCTGCCCGGCCTCGAGAAGGAAGTCATCGACGTCCAGTGCGACGGCCACGACCTCATCGTCAGTGCCGAAACCGACCGCCACGAGTACCACGAGCGCATCGACCTCCCGGTCCGGGTCGACGAGCACTCCGCCGAGGCGACGTTCAACAACGGCGTCCTCGAAATCGTCCTCGAGCGTGCCGGCGCCGGCACGGGCATCGACCTCGACTGAGCTACCGCCGAACCGAGCCGTTCGCGGCTACTCTCCTCTCGCCGTCTGTCGAATCAGCCCCGCGAGTCGGTCGTAGAAGTCGGGCTCGTACTTCGTGGCGGTATCGACCGTCGGCCGGGCGTTCGTCTCGTTGACGACGGCCCGGTCGTGGGCGAGCGCGTCGAGGCTGTCGCTTCTCGTCTCCGTTCTGGTTTCGCTTTCCGTTCTGGGTCCTGTCTCTGTGTCGCCGTCGGCTCCGTCGCTCCTCGCGGCGTCGCGCTCGGGCACCAGCAGGTCGATACCCAGCCAGGGGATGTCGAGTGCCGCGGCGGCCCGCTCGGCCAGGTCCCGCAGCGAGTCGGGCAGGTCGACGCCCGTCGCCTCGGCGCCGCGGTGGACGTTGTGTTTCCAGCGGCCCCGCTCGCGGTCGGCGGCGGGGAGGCGCCGCTCGACCGCGCCGACGCACTCGCCGTCGACACACATCACGCGGAGGTCGCGGGCGGCCGGCACGAGCGACTGCACCAGAAAGGAGCGGTCGCCGGTCGCGGGGAACTCGTGGAGCAGGTCGAGGTAGTCGGTCACGCCGAGCAGCGAGTCCGCGTCGCCTACCTTCGCGACGCCGATGCCCCGCGTCGCGGAGTTGGGCTTGACGACCGCGGGTGTGCCCACCCGCTCTATGGCGTCGAGAACGGCCGCTTCGTCGGTCGGATTCGAGACGACGACCGAATCCGGCGTCGGGACGCCCGCCGCCCCGAGTCGGGCGAGCGCCTCCCCCTTGTGACGCGACCGCAGCACGGCCTCGCGCCCGTTCACCCACGGGATCTCGAGCAGGGCGTCGGCCACGCCGCCTTCTGCCAGCCGGGGCGGGTAGACGAAGCCGACGTCGACCTCGGGGTACGCCTCGTCGGGCGCGGTGAGGTCGACCGTCCGCTCGGCCGTCGGCACGTGGACGGCCTCGATGTCACGCGCAGCGAGCGGGTCGCGGACCCGGGCGAGCGTCTCGGCGTCGGTTGCGACCCCGAGTCTGAGCATGCCTCCCCTCCGGACGCCACCTACATGAACACGGGGCCTCCGGGGCCGGGAGGCGCGACTTTGCGATCGCGGCCGCGCTCTCCAGACGCCGCCCACACGAACACGGGGCCTCCGGGGTCGGGAGGCGCGACTCGAGCACGATTGGTGTGCTTCTACCAGACGTAATCCGGGCTTATTGAAGAAACAGGCGTAATATATGATAAAATCCTCAGATTACTCGCTAATCGTCGGCCCGAACCTCAGCCGCGTCGGCGGTGCCCTCGTACTGGCGGCGGCTGATCGAGGCGACCCGCTTCACGTCGTCGAAGCGATACGCGAACAGCGCCAGCCCCAGAACGAGGTAGATAGCAGTGAAGGCAAACAGGAGCGTGATGCTCCACTGTTCGGCGGCCGCTTCAGACAGCGTCTGGATGAGGACGAATTCGCCGCCGACCTGTGCGAGAAACAGCACCAGCAACGCCACCGCTTCTCTGACGGAGATGCGGAAGTTGATGAGGATAGCCAGCGCGAAGAAACTCTGGGCGGCGGTGAGCCAGATCTCGGCCGCCTGCTTCGGGTCGAACGGGAGCGCGCCGTACCGGCCGAGCGCGATGGAGTAGACGACGACCAAGGTCCCGATGAGGAGCGTCCACTGGTTGAGCTTCGAGGAGATGAGTGCGTTGAACGCCGCGGTCGACCGAGCCTTGTTGACGAGGTAAGCCGTGACGATGAGTTCCGGGGATTCGCTCGCCAGCGGCGCGAACCACTGCACCATGAAGAACTCGGGGATGCCGAAGTTCTTGCCCAGCGCCTCCAGTCCGTGTGCGAACGGCTCGACGGCAGTGAAGATGAGGAAGCCGGAGTAGACAAACAGGGTGAGGACGATGGGGATCCGGATGCGCCTGGTGAATCCCTGGAGGTAGGCGGGGACGCCGACGTGGGCCTCCTCCTCGTCGACGTCGCCCCGAACGATGACGAGGATGTAGGCGACGTACAGCCCGACGAGGACGGTCATGTCGACGATGTCGATGCCGCGGGGGCCAGGGTTCAGTCCAAGATGGAACGGGACGATGAAGGCGTACACCGTCGCGGCCGTGAGAAAGAGAATCTCGGTGGCGATGCTCTTGTCCAGTTTCACCGCACTCGAAAGGATGCTGTCGCCGCTCTGGTCGACCGCTTCGTCACCCGAAGAGCGTGCTTTGTGGATGGAGAACAGAGCGATGCCCGACCAGCCGAGTCCGATGAGGATGCGGTTGGCGCCGGTCATGTTGGCGACCGCGAGGTTGGCAGCCTGGGAGTTACCGGGGTCGAGGCCGGCCTGGTAGGCATAGAGGGCGTCGACGGCGTACTCGGGGGCCACCGCGAGGACGGCGAGGACGGCGAGCGCGAACGCCCGAGGGACGTCCTTCTCGGCGGTCTCGGCGCCCCACGCGAGGAGAAATGAGGCTCCGAGAACGGCAGCGCCGGAGATGACGACCCGGAGAATCGTCGAGAGTCCGTGTACGACCCCTGTCGCCCAGACTCCCACCCACGGCAGCGTGAGCAGCGCCGCGAACGCCAGGGAACCGATGGAGTACCGGGCGTTTGCCATTGTACGGAGTACGCCTGCGGCCACTTGTATTGCTTCTGCTTCGCCGTCTGTACGGGTATATACCTCACAGATTGAACTCCGAGCCAGTCCGCCGCTCGCCCGCGAGTCGGGCGTCGACGGTCGCTCAGACGTCGTCGGGCTGGTCGGCAGCCTCGACGGTCCGGACGGCAGCGACGTTCTCGGCCACGTCGTGGACGCGAACCACGTCCGCGCCCCGGTCGGCGGCGAGGGCCGTCGCCGCCACAGTGGGCGCCAGCCGCTCGTCCGGGTCCGCCCCGACGAGTCCGAACATCGACTTATGCGAGTGGCCGACGAGGACGGGACAGCCGAGCGCCTGGAACTCGCCGATGCGTCCGAGCAGTTCGAAGTTCTCGTGGCGGCTCTTGCCAAAGCCCAGCCCAGGATCGACGATGATCTGCGAGCGGTCGAGGCCGGCCTTCTCCGCGAGCAGGACGCGCTCTGTGAGCCCGGCGAGCGTGTCCTCGACAACGTCGTCGTAGTCGACCTCGACGTCCGGGTCGACCGGCGCGTTCACCGAGTGCATCACGACGACGGGCACGTCGCGTTCCGCGGCCAGGAGCCGCATCGCGGGGTCTTCGAGCCCGGAGACGTCGTTCAGCAGGTCGGCGCCGGCGTCGAGTGCCGCTTCGGCCACTTCGGCCTTCCGCGTGTCGACGCTCACCATCGCGTCCAGGTCTCCGATGCGTTCGATGACCGGCACGACGCGGTCACGCTCTTCCTCTGCGGGAACTGGCTCGGCGCCCGGCCGTGTCGACTCGCCGCCCACGTCGACGATGTCTGCGCCCGCCTCGACCATCGCCTCCGCGCGGGCGACTGCGTCCTCCAGGGCGTCGTACCGGCCGCCGTCGTGGAACGAGTCCGGCGTCACGTTGAGGACGCCCATCACCGCGGTGCGGTCGGCCCATGGATAGCCTCGCTCGCGCGCGGCGGCGTCGGGGTCGGTGCGGATGCCCAGCTGTTCTCGAAGCTGTCCGCCCAGTTGCGAGAGGCCGTAGGGCTGCCCGTCGAGTTTCTCGACGAGCCGCTTGAACTGCGCGAGCGTCCCCGAGAGGACCACGTCGACGGGCTCCTCGTCCCGCCGGGAGACGCCCGAGGTGGCACACTCTCCGCCCAGCGACAGCATCTCCTGTTTGAGGTACTCCGCCTGCCGGACGCGGACCCGCGTGCGGACCGTCCGGTGGACCGTCTTGCCCCGCATCCGCCAGACGCCGGGGTCGGTGACGTTCGCGTCCCGGAGCGTCGCCTCCGCGGTAGAGAGGTCGTCGACCCGCTTGGGGATGTGCAGCCGGGTCCAGCGCGTCCGGGCTTCGGCGACGGTGTGGAGCGAGCCGGTCACCAGCACGGCATCGTCGTCGTCGGCGGCCGCGAGGGCCGCGTCCAGCGCGCCCGGAACGTTCCCCGTCGGGTGGACCGGGCCGTGGCGGCCGTCTGCGCCCGCGTCGTCGTCAGCGTCGTCGCCGGCGGCCTCGAAGGCGGCCGCGAGGGCCGCTGTGGACTCGGCGCGGTCGACATCCGGGCGACAGGCGTAGACCTCGCCGGGCGGAAGCGCCGCCGCCATCCCGGCGTGGTCCTTGTCGGCCATCGCGCCCACGACGAGGTGGAGGTCGTCGAAGGCGTCCTCGAACTCCGCGAGTGTCGCGGCCACGGACGCACAGCCTCCGGGATTGTGCGCGCCGTCGAGGACGACGAGCGGGTCCCGCGAGAGCACCTCGAACCGGCCCGGCCAGTGGGCGTTCCGCAGGCCCGTCCGGAGCGCCGCATCGACGTCGGCGTCGAGGTCGGCGTCGACGTCGGTCCCGCCCTCCGCGAGCACGTCGAAGATCTGCCGGACGAGCGCGCCGGCGACTCCCGCGTTCCTGGCCTGGTGGGCGCCGAGCAGCGCCAGGTGAGCCTCGAGCGACCAGTCCGGGCCGGTGAGCGTCGCGACCCCCTCGATGCCCTCGCGCCCGTGGTACTCGACGGTCACGTCCGGGTCCCCGGTACTCTCCGCTTCTTCGCCAGTCGCGTCCGGGTCCCCGGTACTCTCCGCTTCT
>JBDGSA010000124.1:0-6288 GCA_042217755.1 Haloglomus sp.
GACTCCTCGGTGGACTCCTCGTCGCTCCGGGCCTCGACCCGAACGGCGCACTGCTTGAGGTTCGGCTCCGCCGACCGGGGGTCGCGCTCGGGCGTCGTCAACCGGTTCGTCGCGGGGTGGTGGATGGAGAGCCAGACCAGCCCCTCCGGGACGGCCTCGTCGGGGTGAAGCGTGACGTCGATGGCCCCGCGCCGGGAGGCGAGCGTGGCCTCGCGCTCGCCGTCCGCGACAGCGGCCATCGTAGCCGGTGCCACTCTCGCGACGGGAGCCGTCGGCTCGCCCGGCCCCTCGCCGTCGCGGCTCCGGACGCCGGTGTTGTAGCCGTCGGCCTCCCGGCCCGTCGTGAGGACGAGCGGGTACTCCTCGCCGGGCGGCTCGGCGTCGTGGGTCTCGACCCCAGTCGAGAACCGCGCCAGCCCGGTCGGAGTCGGGAACGACCAGTCGGCTGCGGCGCCGGTCGGGCCCGCGACCTCGCCGTCGCTGGCAGCCGCCGGGGCGTCGGCGTCACAGTACCGGTAGCCGCCGCTCGCCCGCGGGTCGGGGGCGGGCCAGCGCACCGCGGTCTCGGCCTCGAGCCGGGTGTACGAGAGCCCGGCGCAGTCGGCGTCCGTCCCGGCCGTGAGGTCACAGAACTCGCGGAAGACACGCTCGGGGTCCAGCGGCGGCTCGTCGAGCAGGCCCGGACAGAGCCGCGCGCCGAGTTCCGCGATGATGTCGAGGTCCTGCTTGACGCCGGCGGGCGTGTCCGTCGCCGCACGGACGCGAGAGACCGTCCGCTCCATGTTCATCACGGTCCCCTCGGACTCGCCCCAGGTCGCCGCCGGCAGGACGACGTCGGCGTACTCGACGGTCTCAGAGTGGAACGCGTCCTGGGCGACGACGAATGCCTCGTCCAGCCGCTCGGCGACGGTTCCGGCGTCGGGCACGCCCGCGACCGGGTTCGTCGCGACCGTCCAGACGACGTCGACCTCTGCTTCTACGGCCGCGAGCGTGCCGACTGGTCCGGGTCCCGTCCTGTCTGGCAGCCGGCTCGCGGGGACGTCCCAGTAGTCGGCGATGGCGGCCCGCTCGTTGGGGGCCTGGAAGTCCCGCTGGCCGGGCCAGGTCCCCTTCGAGGAGCAGACGCGCGTGCCCATCGAGTTCGCCTGGCCGGTCAGGGAGAACGGTCCCGTCCCGGGGCCGAGGTTCCCCGTCGCGAGACACAGGTCGATGAGCGCCCTTGAGGTGGCGGTTCCGTCGACGGACTGGTTGACGCCCATCCCCCAGTAGACGAGCGTCGGCGCGTCGAGGGCGGCAGCGAGTGCGTCCACGTCGTCCATCGCGACGCCGGCCTCGGCGGCGGCGGTCGCGGCGTCCGGGAGGTCCGCCCGGAGCTCGTCGAACCCCTCGGTCGCGGCCGCCACGAAGTCCTCGTCGACGCCGTCGCGGTCGACGACGCGGGCGAGGACGGCCCGCGCCAGCGCGAGGTCGCCGCCCGGCGAGAGCGCGACATGGCGGTCGGCGAGCGCCGCGGTCTCGGTCGCGACCGGGTCGACGACCAGGAGTTCGCCGTCTTCGGCCGACTCGCGGATCCACTGGAACATGACCGGATGTGCCACGGCCGGATTGGCGCCCCAGACGACGTGTGACTCCGCGGCGGGGATATCGTCGTACGTGCACGGCGGCGCGTCACTCCCGAACGTGTCGTAGTACGCGGTGACGGCGCTCGCCATACAGAGGGTGGTGTTGGCGTCGTAGTACCGGGTCCCGATGCCGCCGCGAGCGAGTTTCCCGAGTGCGTAGGCGGCCTCGTTTGTCTGCTGGCCGCTCCCCAGCACCGCGACGGCGTCTGGGTCGCGGGCCATCGCCCGGCGCATCGCGCCTGCGGCCTCGTCGAGCGCGTTCTCCCAGGTCGTCGAGAGCAACTCGCCGTCGCGCCGCACGAGCGGCCGGGTGAGCCACGTCCCGTCGGGGTCGGCCGACTCGCGGGTTCCACGGCGACACGCCAATCCCTCGCTGACGGGGTGGCTTGGATCCCCCCGCGCCGTGTCGATGCCGTAGCCGTCGTCGACAGCACGCTGCTGGTGGCCACAGCCGACCGCACACCGCATACAGGTGGTCGACACCCACTCGCTCATGCGACCACCACCTGGCGGATTGCGAAACGACGCTCGTCAACCGATACGCGGTATTGGCTTCCGAACATCACGTTTTCACGCTATAATAAGACAGAATGAATGTATTTACGCGTTATCGTTTACAAATAAGAAAAAATTTACCCGAGAAACTGCGAACCGCGGAGTCTTGAGACGGATATAATGAATCGGGTATCCTCGCGCGTCCAGAACCGGTTCTCGAAGCCGACCCGAACTGGACACGCGTTCACGACGCCGGTCCGGTGCGGGGAGCGACGGCGGCTCTGTTCGGCGCGACCGTGCTGAATGACCGCGCGCGAGCGCGACCGGAGCGGTACCGACGGCATCGTTCCGTTTAGTTGTCCTGTGCGTGGACCGTCGTTCCCTCATACGGTTTACTGTAAATCGTTCCCGGCGCGTCGGCGCCCCGGTCGGCCGATGCACCGGTAAACTGTTACACTAAACCGTATCAATCGCCGGCGGTCGCTCTGTCAGTCAGCGCCGTGTGCGTGGACCGTCGTTCCCTCAATCGTCGGCGTTGTGTGCGTGGGCCTCGAGGCGCGACGGTGCGATCTTGTCGAGCACCGACTCGTTCGTCGCGGCCAGTACGACCGGGGGCGCGTGGCCGTCCTCGGCCGCCTCCAGCCACCGCGGGACACAGACACACCAGCGGTCGCCCGGTTCGAGTCCCGGGAAGTTGCGGTCTGGACGAGGTGTCGTCAGGTCGTTCCCCTGTGCGCGGGTGTACTGCAGGAACTCCTCGGTCATCACGGCGCAGACCTCGTGCCGACCGGGGTCGCGCACGAGAGCGTGGCACTCCCCGTCCCGCAAGGCGCCCGTCATCGGGTCCGTGCTGCAGGGTTCGAGCGGCTCGCCGTGGACGTTTCGCTCGTCGGCTGGTGGCTCTGGTTCCCGGGACACGCACAGCCCTGGGGACGGCGGCGTCATCAAGCCTCGGCCCCGACTCCAACCCCGACCGAGCGCTCCCGAGATATGCGCGAGCAGGCCACACGGTACCGCAAACAGCCGTTCCATCTACCGTCGTGCTGATGCTCTGTGCGCGCGTCCGGGTGGTATGCACTCCATCGACCGGCCGACCCGCCAGGCGCTCCTCCGGGCCGGCGGCCTCGCCGGTCTCGGGCTCCTCGCGGGCTGTCTCACCAGTGCCGACACTCCGACACCGACTGCCACGCCGAGCGCTACGTCCGCCCCCACCGACGGGGGGCTCCCCGTCGGCGAACACACGTTCCGGACGCGCTACCAGATCGGCGACGCCGCGTCGAGCCTCGGCGAGGGGACGAGCGCCGAATGGGGATTCACAGTCCTGCTTGAGTAGCCCCGTGGGCGACGCGCCCGCGGATGGAGCATAAGCGGGGCGTGGACGCGCGGGGCAATCCCTTTGTCGGCGGCCCGCCCGGACGAGGCCATGACCGACGTGTTCCTGACTGGATTCCCCGGCTTTCTGGGCTCGGCGCTGGTCGAGCGGCTGCTCGAGCGCCACGACGACGGCACTATCACGTGTCTCGTCCAGCCGAAGTACCACTCGGAGGCCGAGACGCGGGTCGCGGAGATCGACACCGGTGTCGACGCCGACGCGACCGCCCGGGTCGACCTGGTCGAGGGCGACGTCACGGACGCCGAACTCGCCGTCGACGGCTACGACGGTCTCGCCCGCGACACCGACGAGGTGTACCATCTCGCGGCCATCTACGACCTGACGATGGACCGCGCGCCGGGCAAGGCCGTCAACATCGACGGGAGCGCCCACGTGGCGGACTTCGCCGTCGAGGCGAACGCCGACCGCTTTCATTACATCTCGACAATCGTCGTCGCCGGCGACTACGCGGGCCGGTTCACCGAGGACATGCTCCAGGAGGGTCAGTCGTTCTTCAATTACTACGAGTCCACCAAGCACATGGCCGAGGTGAAGGTCCGCGAGCGGATGGACGAGGTCCCGACGACCATCTACCGCCCCGGCGTCGCCGTCGGCGACAGCGAGACGGGCGAGACACAGAAATACGACGGCATGTACGCCTTCCTTGAGGGCCTAATCGATCAGGGTGACACCGCCGTCATCCCCGCGCCGCGCGGGGCGAGCGAGGCGGAGTTCAACGTCGTTCCGCGGGACTACATCGTCGACGCCATCGCCTACCTCTCCGAGATCGAGGAGTCTGCGGGGAAGACGTACCACCTCGCCGATCCGGACCCGCCGACGACGACCGAACTCGTGAAAATCCTCGGCGACGCCGCCGGCAAGGACCGCACGTTCGTCGTCCCGTACCCGAAGGGCATCGTGAAGGGGTTCCTGGAGACGCTCAAGCCCGAATCGGAGCTGCTCGAGAGCGGCGGCCTGGAGTACCAGACCTGGCCCGCCTCGTTCGACTGCTCGAACGCCGTCGCCGACCTGGAGGGATCGGGCATCGAGTGCCCGGCGTTCGAGGAGTACGCCGACAACCTCGTGGCGTTCTACCGCGAGAATCCACACGTCGGGACCGAGGGGATGAACTGAAGCGGTCGCCGGGCTTTTCTCCGCTTCCGTCGACCCTCGACCGTGGAGGAACTCGACCGGACACTCGACGCGTACGAGGACCACGTCGATCACTTCGTGGAGAAGTTCCTCGGCACCGTGCTGGCCGAACGCACCGGTGAAGAGTTCCGCGAGGCCATGCCCGGTACACGCCTGCTGGACACGGGCTGTGGTCCCGGCCCCGACGCCGCCGTGTTCGCGAACGAGGGGCTCGACGTGACGGGACTGGACCTCTCGCACTCGTTCCTGGAGACCGCCCGCGGACGGGTCCCGACCGCCGGGTTCGTGCGAGGCGACATGCGTCGGCTCCCTTTCCGCGACGATCACTTCGACGGCGTCTGGTGCTGTGCCGCGCTCGTCCACCTGCCCCGCGGGGCGGTGCCGGGGACGCTCGCGGAGTTCGGCCGCGTGCTCGATACGGGTGGCGCCGCCTTCGTCACCGTCCTGCACGGCGACGATAGCGGCTACAACGAGGAGGACCGATACTTCGAGCAGTACCGGCCGGCGGAGCTCCGGGAGCGACTGGAGACGGCTGGGTTCACCACGCGGAGGGTCGGGACGGAGGGGAACTGGGTGCAGACACTCGCTGTGCGGAAGTGAGTAGCGACCCGGCTGCACATCCCGTGACGCCCGAGCCTTCTTGCCACGCCCGGCCACACGACGGGTCATGTTCGACCCCACGGCCGACGGCCCCGATGCCGTCGACTTCGACTACCCCTGGACGTTCGGCGGTCGCCGCTCTGCGACCCATGCGACCAGCGGAATGGTCGCGACTAGCCACCCGCTCGCCGCGAACGTCGGGCTCCGCGTCCTCGAGTCGGGCGGCACGGCGGCCGACGCGGCCGTCGCGACCGCCGCCGTCCTGAACGTGGTCGAGCCGCACATGACGGGCATCGGTGGCGACGCGTTCGTGCTCGTCCACGACGACGGGACCTACGACGCGCTCAACGCCAGCGGTCCGGCCCCCGCGGACGCAACGCTCGAGGCGTACGCCGAGCGCGGCGCCGAGAGCGCCATCCCGACCGACGGCGGCCTTCCGGTGACCGTCCCCGGCGCGGTCGACGGCTGGCGCCGCCTGCTGGAGCGGTACGGCTCCCGGTCGCTCGAGGAGCTCCTCACTCCCGCGATTCGCTACGCACGCGAGGGGGTTCCGGTCAGTGAGTTCGTCGCGGGGCAGTGGCAGTCCGCGGCGTCGCGGCTGCGGACGGTCGAGGCGACGGCCGACACCTTCCTGCCCGACGGCCGCGCCCCGCGGGTCGGCGAGCGGTTCCGGAACCCCGACCTGGCCGACTCGCTCGAACTGCTCGCCGAGGACGGCCCCGAGGTCCTGTACGGCGGCGAGCTGGGCGAGCGCGTCGTCGAGACCGTCCGCGAGCACGGCGGCCTCCTGTCGCTCGCGGACCTCCGCGCGTACGAGAGTGAGTGGACCGAGCCCATCTCGACCACGTATCGCGGCGTGGAGGTGCTCGAGCACCCGCCGAACGGCCAGGGGGCCATCGCGCTGGAGGCGCTCAACATCGCCGAGCAGTTCGACGTGCCGGCGGACCCGACCGCCCCCGAGCGGTTCCACGTCCTCGCGGAGGCGCTCAAGTGCGCGTTCGCCGACGGCCACGCCGCCATCGCCGACCCCGCGGTGGCCGACGTGCC
>JBDGSA010000118.1:0-1378 GCA_042217755.1 Haloglomus sp.
CAGCTGTTCGTAGGCGTCCATCAGGTTCCCGGGGACATCGTCGGCGGGCGCGATGATCGAATAGGAGATGTCCCCGACGGTATCGTGATAGATGGCGCCACCGCCCGTCGGCCGGCGCGTGACGGAGATTCCCTGCGCCTCGCAGTAGTCGAAGTCGACGGTCGCGGGGTCCTGTCGGTAGCCCATCGACAGCGTGCCGGGGCGCCACTGGTAGACGCGGACGGTCGCAGGACCGCCCTCGGCGACGGTTTCGGCGGCGATCTCGTCGTACGCCATCGCGAGGGGGCCGTCGAGCGCCTCCTCGCGGACGAGGCGCCAGTCGCGGTCACTCATGGCGCCGGGTAGGCACACGGGGGTGAAAGCGGTTGCGCCGATGGGTGAAAGCGGTCGGGCCGGAGGACACAAAAGCGGTCGCGGAGAAATCACCGGGGGTGCCGCTGTCGGCGACGCGCGGCCGCCGCCGCCGTGTTTCGGGTGCCCTCGACCGGAGTGCGGCCACCCGGTGGCCGGCACCGACACGGAATCGGGCGCCGGCATGCGATAGTGTCGCCTGTCGCAGGGAACCGACTGGTGCTTGTTATGTCAAAGGGACTAAGACGGCTACAGTACGTCCCGGAGGACGGCGCCGGCGGCACGGCGCACCCGCTCGGAGGCGGCCTGTTTCGAGATGTCCAGTTCGTCCGCGAGTTCCGAAAGCGTCATCCCGCGCGGGACCGCGAAGTAGCCGCCCTCGACGGCCCGCACGAGGGCCTCGCGCTGGGCCGGCGTGACGTCGAGGCTGGCATCGGTCGTCGCAGAGATCGGCACGAGTCGCGTCAACTCGTAGGAGACGTCGTGCTGCTCACAGTAGTCGGAGAAGGTGGAGACGCGTTCGTGGTCCGGGAAGCGGGCGCGGACTGACCACGGGTTCTCGGTCGTCGCGGAGAGAAGCGTCGCGTCGGCCCGCGAGAACCCCTGCAGGAGCCCACCCTCCGCCGGGTGGAGGCGGACGCGATAGAGCGCCCGGTCAGCGAGGGTGGCCCGTTTCGTGTAGGCGTTGACCGCGTCGCTCTCGGCGAGTCGAGATTCGAGCCGAGAGAGCCCCCGGTCGACGTCGGACATCGTGGTCGTATCGACCCAGAACGACGGCGTGACCCCCTTGTCGGTGGGCACGATGCGCTCGAACTCGACCCCCACCCCGTCACCGACGACGCGTCCGATCGGGAACGAGTCACCCTGGAGTTCGAACTCGGCGACGAGGGACATGTTCCGACGGACGCGAGCCTCGCCCGTGAAAGCCTAGGGCCCGCAGGCGGCGGCAAAGACCTCCTCGTGGAGCCGCTCCGCGACGTGGTCCATCAGCGCGCGGAGGTGAACCGCGTCCTCGCGGTTGTAGGAG
>JBDGSA010000118.1:1388-3096 GCA_042217755.1 Haloglomus sp.
ACGACTCGTCGCCGGCCTCGTACTCGCGCCAGAGCCGGACGGCGTCCCGGCCCGAGATGTCCGGCCGGTCGCGCTCGATGCCGACGTCGCGTTCGACCTGCTTCAACCCGCCCGTCAGGTCGAGCCGCCTGCACGGGTACATGAGGTCCACGTGCGGGCGGTCGATGGTGAGGTCGAACGACTCCTCCAGGAACGGCACGTCGAACCGCGCGCCGTTGAACGTCACCAGGAGCGGCGCGTCGAGCTGCTCGCGCAGCCGGTCGGCCGTCAGGGGGCCGTACTCGCCGTGGCCACCCCGGACGAGGGTGGTGGTCTCGCCGTCTCGATAGAAGGAGACAGTCGTCACGCGGTCGCTCGACTGGGAGAGCCCCGTCGTCTCGATGTCGAAGAAGACCGCGTCCTCGCGGAAGTTCTCGTAGAGTCGCCACGCCTCGCCGTCGGGGAAGACCTCGCCGAAGTAGTCCGCGTTCCCGTCGTCGAGGTGCTCCGAGGCCTCGGCGATGAACGACGCGACGCGCTCGCCCGTCGTCGCACCGAGGTGGGACGGGTCGAACGCATCCCAGTGGGTGACCCCCTGCGCCCAGAGGTCGCGCTCGGTCGCTTCCCCGACGCCGCGCACCGGGATGAAACTGTTCTCGATTCGCACGTCACCCACTCGGCGGTCCCACGGTTAAAACCTCTCGCTCGTCACGCCGACTCGCTCGTCACGTCGACTCGACGAACGCGACGGGTCGCACCCAGCCCGCACTCGCGTCCTGTATCTTGACTGGAAACGCCGCGACCGGAACCCCGGTGCGTCGCGGCAGGGCGTCGAGGTTCGCCATCTTCTCGATCTGACAGTACTCCACCTCGCGGCCCGCGAAGTGCGCCGGCCAGAGTTCGTCCTCGTCGCCGGTCTCGACGTAGCGCTCGCCCATCGCGTCGAACGGCCTGTCGAAACCGTACGCGTCGGTCCCGATGACCTTCACGCCCCGCTCGACGAGGAACTTCGTCCCGGCCGCGCTCATCCCCGGGAACTCGGTGAGGTACTCGGCCGTCCCCCAGAGGTCGTCGGCCCCCGTCTCGATGAAGACGATGTCGCCCTCGGAGACGTCGTAGTCGAGTTCGTCGAGTTGCTCCTCGATGTCCTCGCGGGTGATGGTCGTGCGGGGTTCCTTCCAGGTGAAATCGAGGACGACCGCCTCGCCGACGCACCACTCGATCGGCACCTCGTCGATGGTCTTCGCGGGATCGCCGTCGACCTCGGGGCCGTAGTGCCACGGCGCGTCCATGTGCGTCCCGGCGTGGGGGATGACCGACAGCTGCTCCCACGCGAGCCCGATGTCGTCGGGGAAGTCGTCAGGCGAGACGTCGAACCCCTGTGCGTTCAAATTCGACGCGAGCAACTCTGCGCCCTCTGCGTGGTCGAAGTAGTCGATTTCGGGCGGCCACGGCTCGCTCGCCACGCCGGCTTCGAGTCCGATGCTCAGGTCGACGAGTTCCGCGTCGGTCGGTAGCGACGACCACATACCCGGCTACATCCCCCGCCCCCACAAAAACGTACGCCAGCCGGAGCGCTCTCGGAGAGATTCTATATCCCGCTATACGGTTTATCTCCTCGAGCGGTGGGCTCAGCTGAGGGCTGCCTCGAGAACGCGAGAGCAGTGAGTGCCGTCGAATCCGGGCTATTCGGCGACCAGCACGTCCTCGCTCGGGTCGTACTCCATCT
>JBDGSA010000118.1:3106-3585 GCA_042217755.1 Haloglomus sp.
GCGTTCTGCCACCTCCGTTCCGAACGACTCCCGGACGAGGTAGAACGCGAGGTCGAGGCCACTCGTGATGCCGCCGGCGGTGACGACCGTGCCCGCGTCGACCACCCGGGCGTCGCGGACGTCGGCGACCTCGCGCAGGTCAGAGGTCGCGGTGTGGTGTGTGACCGCCGGCCGGCCGTCCAGCAGGCCGGCCTCCGCGAGCAGCATCCCGCCGGTACAGACCGACGCGAGTCGGACCCCCTCCTCGTGGAGGTCGGCCAGCGCCGCGGGCAACAGCCCCGACTGCACCTCGGTCCAGGCACCCGGGCTGTCGCGGTCGTTCCACCCACCACCGGGAACGACCACGAGGTCGGGATCGGTCTCCCCGAGCTGGCCGTCCACGGCCACGCGTAACCCGTGACCGGCGCGAACGTGCGGTTTTCCGGCGCGCGTGACGAGCGTCACCTCGCAGTCCCCGCCCATCCGACCGGCGTTCGCGA
>JBDGSA010000118.1:3595-5615 GCA_042217755.1 Haloglomus sp.
CTGTCGTCCGGAGGCTCGTGGTCAGGTCCGCGCCCGCCCGCGCGGCGTTCTGGAACACCTCGAACGGCCCGATCGCGTCCAGTTCGTCGAACCCGTCGAACAACACGACTTCCACGTTCATATCCACCCTGTGGGCGGCAGCGCGTATCGACCTTCCGCCCCGACTCGCGCACGCACGCCCGAGCCGCGAAGAGTTCAACCCGTACTCCAACCCGCCCGCGACTTCGTACTCCAACTCGCCCACGTCTATCCAGGTCCCCAACTCGCCCACGTCCGCCACGGTCTACGCTAACCCCCAGTTCCGTGTCGGGCCGGGGTATCTGATAAACCACATACTGCGATAGCAAATTGAGGCACTGGCACACCTATCGGACACAGACAACGCCGGTGAGACGGCCGCGTACGTTCGAGGATCAGGTCACGTCCCCTGGCGGCTCGTAGGTCTCGTACGCGCCGGAGGAGTGAATCTCCGCGAGGTGGGCGACGGCGTCGAAGACGTCCTCGAACGAGACGTACAGCGGGGCGGGCGCCATCCGGACGACGTTCGGCGGGCGATAGTCGACCACGACCCCGCGGTCTCGCAGCGCCTGTGTGACGCGGGCCGCGGCGGGGTGTTCGACGGCGACGTGGCCGCCGCGGCGGTTGGGGTCGCGAGGCGTCCCCACGGCGTACCCGTCGAGGTCTTCGACCAGGCGAGCGAGGTACGCCGTGAGCGCGAGCGACTCCTCGCGGATGCGGTCGATACCGGCCTCCTCGATGACGTCGAGTGCACCGTCGAGCGGCGCTGCGGAGAGAATCGGCACGGTCCCGATCTGGAACGCGCCCGCGCTCCGGGCGGGCGTGTAGGTCATGTTCATCTCGAACTGGGTCGCCTTCTCGTGGCCCCACCACCCCGCGAGCGCGGGGGTGACCCCGAAGTGGTCCGCGTGGCAGTAGAGTCCCGCAATCGCCCCGGGACCGGCGTTACAGTACTTGTAGTGGCACCAGGTGGCGAAGTCGACGCCAGCGTCGTGGAGGTCGTGGGGAACGACCCCCACGGAATGGGCGAGGTCGAATCCAGCGTACGCGCCGTGGTCGTGGGCGGCATCGGTCAACCGCTCGACGTCGAGGAGTTGGCCGGAGCGGTAGAGCACCGATGGCATGAACAGGAGCGCGACGTCCTCCTCGGCGAGCGCTCGCTCGACGTCGGCTTCCTCGATGGTGCGACCGTCCCGGGACTCGACGACGGTGAGGTGGTCGTCCGGGTCGAGCCCGCGCTGGCGCAACTGCGCGCGGATGGCGTAGTGGTCGGTCGGGAAATCGAGTTCGTTCACGAGGACGGTCCCCCCGTCGGCGCGGTCGTAGAACGTGCCGACGAGGGTGTGGATGTTGACCGTCGTGGCGTTCGCGGCCACGACTTCCTCGAGTTCGGCGCCCACGAGCGGGGCCAGCCGGTCGCCGAGTCGCTCCCCGTACGTGAACCACTCGGGGTCGGCGTCGGTCCAGCCGTCGATGGCGAGTTCCCGCCACTGGTCGACGGCGCGGTCGAGCGCCCGCTCGGCGTCCGTGCTCACGGGACCCAGCGAGTTCCCGTCGAGGTAGATACCGGGCGCGTCGAACCGGTCACCGAACTCGGCTGCCAGCCCGTGTTCGTCACGGGCCCGCGCGCTCTCGCGCGTGGCGGCTGGAACGTCCATACCGCGGCGTCGGCCCGGAGCCTAATGTGCGATTCGGGGCCGGTCGATACGCGTCGGTGGAAGCCTACGGCCGACCCTATGAGTGGCTGGCCGACGAAGCGGGCGTATGCCAGACCCAGCCCGCGCTGCCGAACTCGACCCCGAGGCCGCAGCCGTCGTCGAATCGGTCGAGGGGCTCCCCGAGTGGCACGCACTCTCGGTCGAAAGTGCCCGCCGACTGGAAGCCGACCTGTTCGGTGCGACCCGGAGCACCCCGGTCTCCTACACGCGAGACGTCGCCGTCGACGGACCCGACGGCGAGATTCCACTCCGGGTCGTCCGCCCCGCGACAGCCGGCACCCTGC
>JBDGSA010000118.1:5625-6011 GCA_042217755.1 Haloglomus sp.
GTCGAGGACATCTGCCGAGAGGTCGCAGCGCAGACGCCGGCGGTCGTGCTCGCTGTCGATTACCGGCTCGCGCCGGAGCACCCCTTCCCGGCGGGCCTGGAGGACTGCGTCGCGGCCTACGAGTGGACGCGCGAACACGCTGCCGCCTTCGGCGGCGACCCCGACCGCGTCGCGGTGGCCGGAACGAGCGCGGGCGGAAACCTCGCGGCTGCCGTCGCGCTCTACGGCCGCGACTTCGCGGCTCCCGAACCCGACGCGCAGGCGTTGCTGTATCCGATCACGGACGATTCGTTCGATACGGACTCGTACGCCGAGAACGCGGCGGGGCCGCTTCTCACCCGGCGAGACATGGAGCACTTCTGGGCACAGTACTGCCCGTCACCGGT
>JBDGSA010000118.1:6021-6270 GCA_042217755.1 Haloglomus sp.
ACGGGGTCGCACCCGCGCTGGTGGCGACCGCCGGCTACGACCCGCTGCGAGACGAGGGGGTGGCCTACGCCGACCGACTGACCGACGCCGGCGTCCCCGTCGAACACGTCCACGCACCGGCGCTCCCGCACGGCTTCCTCTCGTTCACCGACGACGTGACGCGAGCGCGGGCCGTGCGCGACGACGTCTGCGCGTGGCTGGCGTCGACGCTGTGAGCCGGTTTGCTATCGCCGTATAGAGTTTATCCTC
>JBDGSA010000034.1:0-6264 GCA_042217755.1 Haloglomus sp.
CTGGGCGGGATGGAGTACGACCGGCAGGTGCCCGACGACCCGCCGGCCATCGATCTCGCGACGCTCGGCCCCAAAGCGGTCGAGATGACCGGCCGGTTCGGGGACGGCTGGGTCCCGCAGCTGTTCACGGCCGACGGGCTCCGCGACCGGCTCGGGGACCTCGAACGGGGCGCGGACCTCGGCGACCGGTCGGTCGCCGACCTGCGCGTCGCGCCCATCGTCCGGACGTTCACCCACGAGGACGGCGACCACGCGCGCTCGATGGCACGGCAGATGGTGTCGTTTCTCATCGGCGCGTACGGCCCGTTCTACGGGAATTCCGTCGCCGAGCAGGGGTACGCGGACGCAGTCGAGAAGATTCGGGCGGCGTGGGAGGAGCGTGACACGGCGGCAATGGCCGCTGCGCTTCCGGACGAGGCACTCGAGGAACTGGCTGCCGCCGGCACGCCGGAAGAGGTGCGCGAACACTACCGTGAACTCGCGGGCATCGAGGGCGTGGACGCCGTCCGGTGTGCCTTCGTCGCCGGGATGGACCAAGATGACAAGGAGCGGACGATGGACGCGCTCGCGGAGCTGTAGGACGCGCCGGGGCAGACTTCCGCGGAGACGAGCGTCCGCGAGGCCGCGCCGAGAACGCACTGGGACGAGAACGCACCGCGCCGAGAATGCGCTGGGACGAGAACGCACCGCGCCGAGAACGCATCGTGACGAGACGCGTTCCGTTGCGTTGCATCGTGCAGTCACTGCCGATGAGTACCATTATGCGAACTGCCCCTGAACGGCACCCATGAGCCTCGAGAAGCCAGACCTCTCGAACAGCACGGCGTTCATCACTGGTACCACCCGCGGCATCGGCAAGTCGCTGGCGCTGGCGCTCGCCGAGCAGGGCTGCAACATCGTCTCGACCGGGAAGACGAGCGAGAACAACTCATACGGCGACGACAAGGACCTCGAAGGGACCATCGAGCAGACCGCTCGCGAATGCGAGGCGAAGGGCGTCGAGGCCCTTCCCGTCGAACTGAACGTGCGCGACGAGGAGATCGTGGAGAACGCAGTCGAGGAGGCTGTCGACCACTTCGGCGAGGTGAACATCCTCATCAACAACGCGTCGGCCATCCAGCCCGCGACCGTCGAGGACCTGCCCGCAAAGCGGTTCGACCTCCTGACCGACGTGAACGTCCGCGGCACGTACGTCACCTCCCGGGCGTTCATCCCGCACCTGCGCGACGCGAGCGAGGAGGCGTGGGTGCTCACCAACGCGCCGCCCGTTTGCACGGACCGGAAGGTCGGCGGGTCGGCCTACGCGTGGTCGAAGATGGGGATGAGCTTCGTCACGCTGTCGCTCGCGGGCGAACTGGCCGGCGACGACATCGGCTGTAACTCCTTCTGGCCCGTCACCGCCATCGACACCCGTGCCACCCGCTACTTCGGGATGGGTACCGAGGACGACTGGCGGACGCCCGAGATTGTCTCGGACACGGTGCTCGGAATCCTGGACCGCGACCCGGCGGAGTTCACGGGCAACGCCGTCTACGACGAGGACTTCCTCGTGGAGAACGGCGTCACCGACTTCTCGAAGTACAACCTGACCGAAGGGAATCCGGCCCCGATGTCCGCCCAGATGGTCGATCCCGAGTACGAGCGGCCGGCCGAAGTGCAGTGACGAGTGCAGTCGTTCGCGCTGGCCGACGACGGTCGGGAGCGCTCACTCGCCCGTGAACTCCGGTTCGCGCTTCTCCGCGAACGCCGTGATGCCCTCGATGTGATCGTCCGTCTTCGCGCAGTCGGCCATCGCCTGGGTCTCCTGTGCGAGCTGGCTGGGCATGTCCCGGGCGTGTGACTCGTCGAGCAGGCGCATCGTCCGGCCCAGTGCGACCGTCGGTCCGGCCGCAATCTCGCCGGCGACCTCGTCGAGACGGTCGTCGAACTCGTCCTCGGAGACGACCTCCGTCGCGAGACCGCGCTCGGTCGCGTCCGCCGCGTCGACCTGCTCGTTCAGGAGGACGAGCCGCTTGGCCTCGCGCCGGCCGACCGTCCGCGGGAGGTAGAAGGTAGAGCCGCCGTCGCCCGTCAGTCCGATCTTCGGATAGCCGTACTGGAAGTACGCGTCATCGCTGGCGAGCGTGTAGTCGCCCGCCAGCGCGAGCGAGAAGCCCGCTCCCACGGCGGGCCCGTTGACGCCCGTCACGACCGGGACTTCCGCCTGATGGAGGTGGAGCATCGCGTCGTGAAGGACGGCCGCACCCTGGCGGAAGCCTCGAGCCGGCGTCGCGGCGTCGGTGTTCCCAAGGTCGAGGACATCGCCGCCGCCGCAGAACACGCCATCGGAACCGGTCAGCACGAGGCATCGAGGCCGGTCGTCCTCGAGCTGGACGAACAGGTCCGTCAGCTCGTCGATCATCGCGCGATTCATGGTGTTCATCTTGCTCGTGCTGTCGATGACGACGCGACGGACGCTGTCCTCGTCGGTCACGCGCAGGTTCTCGTAGTCGTAGTCGTCGCTCACGGCCCGCTGGTCGCCCCGGCCGTACCTAACCTTCGGGGTGGCGATCGCCTACTGGCCGAGTCGAAGCGTCCGGCTCGCGACCGCACCACATGACGGACACGTCCGTTCGTAGCGGACCTCGGAGCCGTCGGTCTCGCAGGTCCACTCGGCGGCGTCGCTCCCGCACGCCGGGCACCGCGACTCCGTCTCGGTCAGGCGTTCGCGCATCCGGTCAAGCGCGGTGACACCGGTTGGTTCTTCGACTGCCATACCCTGTCATACACTATCGTCCGTGATAAATCGAACGGCGCGACCGATGCGACCGCAGCGAGTCGGGACCGAACCCGTTTTGTCCGCGCCCGGACCAGACACGGGTATGCCGTTCGTGACTCGGCTCACGCTCCAGTCCGGGGACCGCGAGACACTCGAACGGGTGGTGACCGACATCAAGGAGCGAGCCGAGCGCAAGGGCGTCGAGCTCCGGGGGCCGAACCCCGAACCACAGCGGGACGTCTCCGTTCCGCTCTACCGCCGACTCGACCCGGACAGCGGCCGATTCGGGGCCTGGACGTATCCGGTGTACGTCCGCTCTATCGTCATCGTTGGGCACGACGAGTTCGCCCGCGACGTGGCTCGCGACGACTACCCCTCCAGCATCCACATCGAGGTCGACGTCGAACAGGTCAGCAACCCGGGGTGAATCTCGGGGTGAGCGTTTAACTCCGCGGCCCGTCAGTCAGGAGCATGAGCGATAGCTCCACCGACCCGGACAGGTCCAGCGGATATCCAGACGGCCCGACCGCCCCAGCGCACCTCGTCACTCTCCGGCGCGACCTCCATCGCCACCCCGAGCCCGCGTGGCGGGAGTTCTACACTACCGCGCGCATCGTCGAAGAACTCGAGCGCATCGGCGTCGACGAGTACCACGTCGGGCCGGACGTCCTGGCCAGCGAGGAGCGGATGGGGGTGCCCGACGACGCAGAACTCGCAGAGTGGCGCGAGCGCGCGCTCGAAGCGGGTGCCGATCCGGACCTCCTCGAGCGGATGGAAGGCGGCCACACGGGCGTCGTGGCGGTCCTGCGCCAGGGTGACCACGACGACGGTCCCACCATCGCGCTCCGCGTGGACATCGACGGCCTCCCGCGGGCGGAATCGACGGACGACGACCACCTGCCGGCCCGCGAGGGGTTCCGCTCCGAGACGGGGGCGATGCACGCCTGCGGTCACGACGCGCACGCCACGTTCGGCGTGGGCGTTCTCGAACGCGTGCGAGAGAGCGACTTCGAGGGGACGCTGAAGGTCCTGTTCCAGCCGGCCGAAGAAGTAATCGGGGGCGGGAAGCCGCTCGCGGAATCGGGGCATCTCGACGACGTGGACTACCTGCTTGCGGTCCACGTCGGACTCGACCACCCGACGGGGGAAGTGGTCGCCGGCATCGACGGGTTCCTCGCGGTGACCCAGTTGCGGGCGGAGTTCACCGGTGCCTCCGGGCACGCCGGCGCGCGGCCGGAGGAGGGACGCAACGCGGTACAGGCCATGGCGACGGCGGTCCAGAACCTCTACGCTATTCCGCGCCACGGCGATGGCGTCACCCGCGTCAACGCCGGACAGGTCGGCGGTGGGACGGCGTCGAACATCATCCCCGAGCAGGCCCACCTCCAGGGCGAGGTCCGGGGTGAGACGACCGAGCTCCGGGACTACATGCAGGACCGGGCCGAGCAGATCATCGAGTCCGCGGCGGCCATGCACTCGTGCGAGGCCGAGATCGAAGTCGAGGGTGCAGCCCCCTCGGCGACGAGTGACGAGGCGATCGTCTCGGTCGTCCAGGACCTCGCCGGCGGCGTCGACGGCGTCGACTCCGTCACCCACCGCGACGACCTCGGCGGGAGCGAGGATGCGACCGAGCTGCTGCGCTACGTCCAGGAGCGCGGTGGTCAGGCCGCCTACGTCTGCGTGGGGACGGACCACCCTGGCGGGCACCACACAGCAACGTTCGACGTCGACGAGCGGTCGCTCCCTATCGGCATCGACCTGCTGACCGAGGCGGTGCTGCGAATCGCCCGACTGCGCCCGGAAGCTAACGAGTAGCTGTCCCGACAGCCCTCCTGACAGCCCGGTCGCCCGTCGCCCCCAATCGCAGGGGAGTGGTCGGTGTGGTTTTGTGCCGCCTCGTGGTACCAGGTCGCATGACGATGGCCAACGTCGAGCGCCTGACCTCGTTCTGCCGCGACCGACTCGGCGGCGAGGTACGTGCCGTCGGCCTCGTCAGCGACGGACGCGTGGACCCGGCCTACATGCGTGACGACCTGCAGCGCCGGTACACCCAGAGCGAACTGGCGGGGCTGGAGGACGCTGCGACCGAGACAGCCGCGGCACTCCACGGGCTCAATACCTACCACACCTCGCTGGGACAGTCTCACGCCGGCCTGTTCGCCTTCGAGGATGCCTACCTGCTGCTCATCCCCTGTGGCGAGGAAAACGAGGCGGCCTACGTCTCCCTGGACCGCTCCGTGAGTGAAGATCTGTCGGCGTTCATCAAGCGCTGCAACGACGAGCTGTTCTCGCAGGGGTCCGGAGCATCCACTGGGTAGCTCTCCTCAAGTCTGCTACGGTTCGTGCATTTTGGCCGAGTGCGGCCGTCAGTCCGCCGCGGCGTCTGGCTCGTTCTCCAGAGCGACGAGTTCCTCGACGTCCGGCACCTCGGCGTCGCGCTGGGTGATGATTTCGATGCGCCGGGTCAGTTTGTCGCGGGAGTAGGAGATCATCGCGCCGGGGTCCGAGATGACGGAGTAGGCGTTGTTGTTCTTGGCGACGTGGACCATCAGGTCCTGCAGGGTATCACGCACGATCTGCGGGTCGACGAGACCGCTCTGGACGGCGTTGCGGAGTTTGCGGACGCCCCAGCCGACGTGGCGTCCCTCGTCGCTCCGGATGTAACCGACGCCCTCGAGCACCCCCGGCAGGTGGGGCATCTCGCGGTCCGTGATGTCCGAGTCGCCCGCGCCATAGATCTCTTGGAAGGAGTAGTACCCGGTCTGTGCCATCACGCTCTCGACGACGATGTGGTAGTGCGCGATGGCGCGGGCCATCTGCTCGGGCGAGTCGTCGTCCAGCAACTTCGCCATGCTCCGGTCGGTCTCGTCGAAGATGTGGACGTACGAGTCGTTGAAGTAGCCCTCGTGCGTCGGCGGCACTGGCTCGAAGCCGAGTTCCTCGGCGGCCGGGTCCACCACCTCGCGCCAGTACCGGTCGAAGAAGACCGCGTGCTTTGCCTCCTCGTAGATTTGACTGGAGATGAACAGCTGGTCGTCGATGTCGTCCAGCGCGACGCTCATCGGCGCGAGGTCCTCGGTCACAGCCTCTTCGCCGGCGCCGAACTGCGCGAGCAACTGGCGGAACTCGTCGAACTCCGCCTCGGTCGGGTCGTCCGCGACGATGCGCTCGAGGTCCGTCTCCAGTTTCTCGGCGCTGATGTCCTCGTACGGGTCCCAGTGGTTGTAGACCGCGTGGCGGAAGTACCCGCTCGCGAATGAGTCCGGGTCCAGCCGCATCTCCCGCGAGTCGTCGGCGTACCGTGTCATGTCACGCCGACACGCGACCTGCAGGACTATGAAGATACCCCGGTCTCCGCGAGGCCCGTTTATCAACGGGCGGACGGGCTATCCTTACAGGTCCTGCCGACAGACGATAGTCCGATTCCGCCCCTGGAGTGCCGAACCGCTCTCGGCGACGTGCCCCCGAGGTCGCGGGGTCGGTTCGGCGGCTGGCGAGCAGGCGGT
>JBDGSA010000178.1:0-6235 GCA_042217755.1 Haloglomus sp.
GAGCGCGAGGGCTTCGTAGGAGTCCTCGCCGTCGTGGCCGTCGCTGTTGTCGAAAGAGAGCGCGAGGGCTTCGGAGCTGTTCTCCGAATCAACCCCAAATGACCTTATATATCTATTATTCTAATTATAAACATAGAATTTCCGATATTATTACCCAAATAAAGGAACAATCCCAATATCTGGCCTCTACTCCGTCGCCTTCAGGTTGTGGACGGGGTCGAGTCGCTCGACCACTTCGGCGGTCGGCTCCAGCGCCCGCTCGATTGCGTCGGCGGGCTTGTACGCCTGCGGCGCCTCGTCGAGCGCGTCTTCGACGACGGACTCGGAGTAGACGCCGTCCATGGCGGCCTCGAAGTCGGCCATCGACAGTGTCTCGTGCGCGTCACGCCGGCCCATCCGCCGGCCGGCGCCGTGGGGTGCCGTCCGCAGCCACTCCTCGTTGCCCTTCCCGCGGGCGATGACGGCGCCCTCTGCCATGTTGAACGGGACGAGCAGGCGCTCGCCCTCGCGGGCCGGCGTGGCGCCCTTCCGGATGGTCAGGTCGCGAAAGTCGATGTAGTTGTGCGTCGAGTGCCAGGTTTCGACCGGGTCGATTCCGAGCGCGTCGCAGACGGCCGCCGACATCAGTTCCCGGTTCCAGCGGGCGTACTCCTGGGCGAACAGCATGTCCACGTAGTAGCCGTGGGCCTCGCGGCCGACCAGCGGGTCGAGGTCCGTGTTCCGGCCCTCGTCGCCCGTCTCGGGTCGGAGGTCGCCTAGCCGGTCGAAGGTCCGCTCGATCTCCGTACCCTCGAGTTCCTCGCGGACGCGTGCCTTGCGGATGTGGGACTCGCCCATCCCGCCGGTGACCCAGCGGAAGAGCTCCTGGTCGCTGGCCTCGTCGGGATCGAACTTCAGGAATCGCTCGTCGCCCGGTTCGATGCGCTCGCGGACGCGGTCGGCGTTGCGCAGCTCCGTGGCGCGGGACTGCCAGAACTCCGCGACGGCCTTCCCGAGGTAGCGCGAGCCGCTGTGGACCACGAGGTAGTACTCGCCCGACTCGCGGGCGCGGGCGAACTCGACGAAGTGATTCCCGCCGCCGAGCGTGCCGGCAGAGCGGATGACGTGGCCCATCCCCTGGCGCTGGTCGACGAGGACGCGCTCGCAGAGGCGCTCGAAGTAGGCCCCGCCGTAGCCGTCGAAGCCGAACGCGGAATCGACCGGCTCGCCGAAGCGCTCGCGGTGAGCCGCATCGAACGCCGCGAACCGCTCGTTCGCGCGCTCGAACGGGAACTCGTCGACGAGGTGAACGGCGTCGTCGTAGTCGTGCACCTCGCGCCCCATCGGGACGGCCTCGCGGACGCGGCGCTCGCGCTCGGCGTGCGCCAGGGGGAGGTCCTCGCCGAGGTGCGTGACGTGCATCCCGCAGCCGATGTCGAGCCCGATGACGTTGGGGACGACCTGCTCCGGGAGCGGCATCGTGAACCCGACCGGGGCACCCATCCCCCAGTGACCGTCGGGCATCACCCGGACGGGCTCGGTGAACGCGGGATGGTCGACGAACTCCTGCACCTGGTCGAGGAGTTCCTGCTCAACCAGCGACTCGTCCTCGACCAGCACCCGTGCCGTCGTGTGCTCGCCGTCCACGTCGATGGGCATCGACCGGACGTAGCCGGGAGGGCGAATTGAACCTGTCGTCACCGCGAGAGCAGGTCACACGGCCGCGTCAGCGTTACTGGTCGTAGACCGCGTCCGCCAGTGTGTCCAGGTGGCCCTCGTTCGGTCCGCCGGCGATGGTCAGCAGCCGCGCGTCGCGCAGGTGGCGTTCGACGTCCCGCTCTGTCGTGTAGCCGATGCCGCCGTGCAGTTGCAGCGCGTCGTTGGCGTTCTCGACGGCGGCCTCCGTCGCGTAGGTCTTGGCCATCGCGAACTCCCGTCGAGCGTCACCTCCCTGCTCCAGTCGCGTGGCCGCCCGAAGGAGGAGCAGGCGGGCGACGTCGACCCGTTCGGCCATCTCGGCGACGCGCCAGCGGACGCCCTGATGGTCCGCGATGGCCTGCCCGCCCTGCTGACGGTTACGCGTCTGTTCGACCGTCGCGTCGAGTGTCGCGCGGGCGATGCCGACGCCGCGGGCAGGGACGTTGATACCCGTCCGGAGCTGTCCGCGCTCGGCCAGCCCCTCGCCGACCGTCCCGACCTGCCGAGCGTCGTCGACGCGGACACGAGAGAGCGTCGCCTTCGGCGACTTGACGGTGCGTGCGCCGAGCGTGTCCCAGACCGTCTCGACCTCGTACTCGTCGGCGGGAACGAGGAACGCGGTGATGCCGTCGGCCGCGTCGCCGGCGTCGGCACCACCGTCACCGTCACCATCGCCATCATCATTACCGTTACTTTCGCCCGTCCGGGCGTAGGTCAGCACCTCGTCGGCGTGCTGGAGGTTGGTGACCCAGCGCTTGTGGCCGTCGATAACCCACTCCGTCCCGTCGCGCCGGGCGGTCGTCTCGATTCCGGTCTTGTCGCTGCCGGCGTGTTCCTCGCTCAGGCCGAGCGCGCCCACCGTCTCGAAGTCGGCCATTCCGGTGAGGAAGCGCTCGCGCTGGGCGTCGGTACCGAGTCGCTCGACGGCCTCGGCGACGCCGAGGTGGAGCGCGAGCGCGCTCGCGACCGGCATCAGCACGGCCGACAGTTCCTCGGTGACCAGGGCGAGTTCGACGAGTCCCTCGCCCGCCCCGCCGTAGTCGTCGCCGACGGTGAGACCGGCGTAACCGCGGTCGCCCGCGGCCGCTAAGATGTCGGTCGGGTGCTCGCCGGCCCGGTCGAGTTCGCGGGCGCGGGGTGCGATCCGGTCGCGAGCGAACTCGCGGGCGTCGGCGCGGATGGCCCGCTGGTGCTCGGTGAGGTCGAACTGCATGTCGCGGCCGGCGGCCGGACGGGTAATCAACGTGACGTGACGTAGCTTGGCGTGACCCGTACGCTCCGCGCTCGCCGGCGGGCGATTCGACAGCAGAGACGTCGGGGACCGACTCAGAGCTCGTAGTAGCCGGTCAGACCACAGGCCTCACAGCGGATCTCCACGGTGCCGTCGGCGTCTCGGGGACCCCGGACGACCTCGCGGGAGTCACACGAGGGGCAGGCCAGCCACGCGTAGATAGACGGAGGGGCGGGAGCCGAATCCGACTTCCGGGGCGGCGAGAGGGTGCTTTCGGACATCACGTCTCCGTGTAGGGGCTCAGCCGGTGAAGGCCTTCCGGCAGCAGTCGCCGGCGGAGTTAAATAGTCGATTGGAGTCAGTCGTCGGCCAGGACGCCCTCGTCGGCAGGCGCGCGCTCGTCCTCGGGCGTGACCGCGCGCAGACGGAACCGCTTGCGGACCACGTCGTAGCCGAACAGCAGCGTCCCCGCGATGATCATCGTATCACCCGGCAGGCGGGCCCAGAACAGCGCCTGCACCACCGGCTGGTTGTAGAACGCGAGCGAGCGGGCGGCGTCGTATCCCTGCGTGAACGCGGTCTCCAGCTGCAGGATGCCGACCGGGAGGACAGAGACGAACACCATCACCGCGAGGCCGACGTTCCACAGCCAGAACGCCCACCGGAGCCGACGTTCGGTCCATCGCTCGGGGTCGACGGTCAACCGGAGCATGTACGTGGCGAGCCCCAGCGCGAGGAACCCGAACGCCCCGAACATCGCGGCGTGGGCGTGTGCCACCGTCAGGTAGGTGCCGTGCTCGTAGTAGTTCACGAGCGGGAGGTTGATGAAGAATCCCAGGACCCCCGCGCCGACGAAGTTCCAGACGCCGGAGGCGACGATGAAGGCGAACGGCAGGCTGTAGGGGAACGACTCGTCGGCCCGTCCGAGCGTCCGGTACTCGGCGATGGCCTCGAACAGGATGAAGACGAGCGGGATGAGTTCGAGCGTCGAAAAGACGCTCCCCAGCGGCACCCAGACGTCGGGCTGACCGATCCACCAGTAGTGGTGCGAGACGCCGATGACGCCCGTGCCCATGACGAGCAGCGCCTCGACCATCACGGCCTTCTCCGCCGATTCCCGCGAGAGCAGGTTCATCGAGACGAGCGTCAGGCCGACGACGGCGACGATGAAGAACTCGAAGGCCCCCTCGACCCACATGTGGACGACCCACCAGCGCCAGAATTCCGTCATCACGATGCTCGTCTGGGGTGTGTAGAGCATCCCCGCGACGAACAGGAGGCCGATGGAGCCGCCCGCGTACAGGATCATGTGGGCGAGCCCGTAGCGCGACTCCGCAGAGAGGAGCGGCCGGAACCCTCGCGCGACGAGGACGGTCCACAGCCCGAACCCCACGAGGAGGCCGAACTGCCACACCTTCCCGACCTCCAGATACTCGAGTCCCTCGTTGCCGAGCAGCCACCACCAGTCGCCGAAGTAACCGTTCGAGCCGAGGTAGATGCCGGCGAACCCGCCGACCACGACGACCACGAGCGCTCCCAGCAGGACGTTCACGTAGCGGGCCTGGTTGGCCGGCTCGACGCGGGTGAACAGCGCCGGGAGGAATAGGCCGGCGCCGAGCCACAGCGTCGCGATCCACAGCACCGCGAGGTCGATGTGGTAGGTCTTCGCGAGCGCGAACGGGAGCACCTGCAGGACGTCGACGCCGACCAGCGCGCCGAGGCCGAAGAAGCCGTCGCGCTCGATGTAGAAGTGCGCGAGCAGGCCGCCCAGCAGGGTCTGGACGGCGAACAGTCCGGCCGCGACCGGGATGAACCGCGTCGCGGCGCGCTGGCTCGGCAGCAGGTCGACGGCATCCGGTTCCGGAACGGAGATACCCTCGACTTCGGGGTCGGGGAGGTCGAGTGAGCGGTAGAGCCAGATGCCCCCGCCGGCGGCCGCCACCAGGAGGACCATCGCGAGGACGCTCCAGGTCATCGCCGCCGCCGTCGGAGCGTTCCCCGCCACGGGGTGGTACGGCCAGTCGTTGGTGTAGGTGTGGCTGCTACCCGGGCGCTCGGTGTGGGCGATCCAGGCGGTCCAGAGGGCAAAGTCCGCAAAGCGGCGTGCCTCCTCGGCTGTCTCGATCATCCCCGCGGGAACGCCGCGCTCGGGGGCGCCCGCGTGGTACCGCTCGACGTACGTCTCGCGCACCTGCTCGTGGGCGTACGCCTCCGCGGCCGACAACTGCACGGGCGCGGTCGTGTCCGTGCTCGCAAGGTCCTCCTCGACGAGACGGTCGACGGCGGCCTGCTCGGGCCCCGCGAGCGCCGCGTACTCGTCGCCGTACCGCTCGCGGGCGTAGTAGTCGCGCATGTATTCGACCTTCAGATCGAGCGCGTCGGCGGTGTAGTCGACGCCGTAGTACGCGCCGTTCCCGAGGATGGAGCCGTGGTTCATCAGCCCGTTGCGCTGGAACGCCACCTTCCCGGCGTGGATCTGCTCTGCGGTCACGACGGTCTCGCCGTCGGGCCCCTCGAACTCGCGGGGGATGGGCGGCGCGTGCTGGTAGGAGTACCACGCGCCGGCGCCCATGACGACGAGGTTCGCGACGAACGCGAACGCGAGCAGTTTCGCGATGGTGCGGCGCGAAACCTGCATGCGAGTGGCTGTCACGGCCTAGGTCAAGTATCCCGGGGCGAATGCCAGAGGACCGGGAATTCGTCCCGAAAGTATTCGGCACCCTCGCTATCCCAGAGCGGCGCTCCGCGAGCGCCCGGGAAATCGCGGAGCCCCCGGGCCGTTCAGACCGTTCAAACCGTCACGAAGGGATCTGAATCGTCCGAACGCTGTCGCCGGTTGATATGGGTCCGGGCGGTAGGTGGGGTGCGATGAACCTCAAACTCGCTACCGTGACGGTGGCCGCGATGCTGACGGTGGTCGGCGGCGCGGCCGCCGTCTCCGGCACCTCGATGAGTCCGACAGCCGACGCGAACGCGGACACGCCTCGCGACGCGGCCGTGGCCGCGACGTACGACAACGGGACCGTTACGGTGATCGTCACGAACGACGGCGGGGCCGTCGAGAACGCGACCGTCGAAGTCGCTGGCGAGGCGTACGCGACCGACGCCAACGGCACCGTCGTCGCCGAGAACGTCAGTGTCGACGACGAACTGAGCGTCGAAGTCGAGGCCGGCAGCTTCGAGGCCGAGCAGGAATACGCCGTCGCGGACGGCCAGCTGACGCTCGTCTCCGAGGAGTACGAGTACGAGGCTGCCGACGACCACGCAGTGGGCGACGAACAGGAGGACGAAGACGACCGCGAGAACGAAGAGGACGACGAACAGGAG
>JBDGSA010000174.1:0-6160 GCA_042217755.1 Haloglomus sp.
GGTCGGCCTGTTCGTCGTGGTCCGGACGGTCTTCCTCGGCGGGGCGGCCCACTGAGAGGCCCGCACTCTGCTCTCCGCTTCTCGCTTCTCGCTCCCCGCTCCCCGCTTCTCGAGGACTCACGCGTCGCGGTCGTAGTAGCGCGACTCGGACCCCGTGAAGTACGCCACGTGACCGTAGTTCAGCAGCGCCACGAAGACCGAGCCGCCGACGATATTGCCCGCGGTCGTCCAGACGAGGAAGTGCCCGAACTCGACGAGCGAGATGCTCGAACCCAGCAGCACGGCGCTCAGGACCTCCGTCGTCCCGAGCAGCGCGTGGTGGAAGGGAGCGAAGCCGATGCCGGCGGTGACGATAATGACCACGAAGATCCGGCTCATCGTGTCCTGGCAGCCGGCGACCAGCCAGGTGACGAGCCCCATGAGCCAGCCCGCGATGACCGCGCTGACGAAGATCGCCGGAGCGCTCGGCGCGACCAGCGCGGTCGCGAGCCGCGTGAACGCCGGGCCGCTCGCGATGTCGAGCATCGGCGCGGCCAGGGTGACGAGCCCCGCGAAGCCGGCACACCCCAGCAGATTCGAGACGTACACCGCCGACCACAGCTCGCCGAGGTCACCCAGCGACGCCCGGCCGTCGAGTACCGGCAGGATGGCCATCGCGGTGTGAGCCGTGAACAGTTCAGTCTGGCCGAGAATGACAAACAGGAAGCCGACGGTCGAGACCGATCCGAGGACGAGTCGTTCGACCAGCATCGAGGCGAATCCGTTCGACAGCGCCAGGGCCATCCCCATGAACAAGGCGCCGAAACTCACGTTCAGCCCCGCCGCCACGCCGGAGATGAAGACCGCGGGCGCCGGGCGGTTCATCTCCCGGAGCGCGTTCCGGATCTCGCGCCGCAGGATGTCGTGATAGGAGAGGTGGTCGTCGAGACGCTCTCGTTCCGACTGCGCCGCCATCGTGGGGGTCACTTCCGCGGACGAACCGTTGGGTCTGTCGGCTCGCGGTCGCGACGGTGTCGAGGGTGGTTCCCGGTCACTGCTCGGTCTCCTCGAATGACCCGCCGAAGTCAGCCTGGCGCTGCTCGCTGCGGGCCTCGTGCTCTGTCTCCTGCTCGACGCTGGTCCAGGACGGCCAGTCGAGGACGGTCTTGTACTCCGGCGGAAGCTGGACCTGAACCCGCCCGAGTTCCCGGGCCGGCGCGTACCGGGCGAGCCCATCGAACACGGCTTCGGCCCACTCGCGTGCCCGCTCGGTCGGGACATCGCCCCGCTCCGCGACCCGCTCGCAGAACTCCTCGAGGCCGAAGTCCGCGGCCGACTCGGGGTCATGAGTCACCAGCCAGCCGTGGAACTCCTGTGGGACGAACGAGGCGACGTCCTCGGCCTCGCCGGCCGCGATTCGTTCGCCGAACGTCGTGAACACGGCTTCGGTCGCCTCCCGCGCCTCGGACGGCGACTCGAACGGTCCCTCCGCCTGCACGGCGTCGATGAACTCCTCCGGGTCCATGTCAGGGTGGGGACCGCGTTCGGAGGTCAACTACCGGCCAAACTGTCGAGACGGCAGCCGCCGAGTGATGTCGCTCCCGTGGCGCGGCCACCGCCTCGGTTCCATCGCGGGCTTTGGCCCCCCGCTTTTGTGTCTCCATCCGCGAGCCGCCTCCATGGCCGATCTGGACGACCTGGCGATCACCATGGGAAAGCTCGGCGAGGGACCCTGGGAACTGACGCTCGAGGATGGAAAAACCCTCGAGGTTGAACTCGACGCGGTCGAGGTCTCAGAACAGCGCGGCTTCCACGCCGCGGGGCGCGACCGACGTGCGGACAAGGAGGACCGCCTCGTCGAACTCTCGACCGGCCCGCAACCCGGCGGCACGATTCAGCTCGAGCGCCGGGCGCTCTCGGAGGACGAATGGGAGGACGCGGGGGAGGTCGTCGCCGCCGACAAGCAGGACCACGTCTGATACGGTTTACTGTAAATCGTTCCCGGCGCATCGGCGCCCCGGTCGGCCGACGCACCGGTAAACTGTTACACTAAACCGTATGAGGCGAGGACTCGCTGGCGTCCGCCGTTCGACGTCCGCTTCGCTCCGGCCACCGAGGGACGGCCGGATATCCAGTCGAACAGACAAGGTCCCTGTATGGCAAGGGCTCTGTGTGGCATCGTGGAGAATTGGAGGGCTGTTCCGGATTATGAACCACGGCGGACGTGCTCGCTACGCTGCGCGCGACCTCTCTGGTTCAGATCGCGGTCGGGAGCGTATTCACTGCTCCCTTCGATTGCAGGAAAATGCCGCCTCCCGGATTTGAACCGGGGACAGCCCGATCTTCAGTCGAGTGCTCTCCCAGTCTGAGCTAAGGCGGCGTGCATTCCAGCGAAGGACGATTCCGAACAAAAGGGTGTCGGAATGCCGTGAGGGCGCCCCGCAAGCAGGTGATTTTCGCTCGTACGAGGACTCGCGAGACCGCGGTCAGGGTAGCAGCGCTCCCCCTACAGGAGAAACACGTCGGCTGAGTCGAAGCTGCGTCCACAGTCCCGGCAGACGTACTCCATCCCGTCGTCGGAGACGAGCTGCCCGCCACACTCTGGACAACTGGAACCCGCTTGGCTGGACATACCCGCCGTATGCGGCCACCCGACAAACCCCTTGTGTCTGAACGACGGCGTCGCAAGCCACCGCATTCGGCTGAAATCACTCTCAGTTAGCTCGCACCGTGGTGTATGACAGACAGTGCGCGTCAACGACCGCACGCGGAACAATCGCCGGCCGCCGAACGAACGGTCCCGGGACCAAGGCCGCAACCGAACTTTCGAGTCGCCCCCGCTCGCTGTCGCTCGCGGGGTCTCAGTGGGGCCGGGCGGATTTGAACCACCGACCTCTTCCTTGTAAGGGAAGCGTCATAACCACTAGACCACGGCCCCGCATCCGCGGATGAACGTGCCGACGGGAATAACGCTTGCCTTCCAACATAGTTCACCGAACTCGCATACAATTTTATTATATTCAAAATAAATTAATAATTTGACTTATTGTTAGAATATTCTGCGAATTTTAGATGAGCATTCGTAAGTCGCTGCTGGTCGGGAGTACCAACCCGCAAGTCTTAGCCCGCGTTCGCTCGTACGAGGCCGTGATGGATACCCGTCGCGTGGGGCTTGCAATCGTCGTCGTCGGCATTCTGGCGGTCGTGCTGATCGTCGGCGGGCAGGCGCTCGTCGCGCCGCTGCTGACGGGCGACGGGTACCATCCCCCGAATTCGACCGCCGCGCCCGGAAACGGGTCGGGAGTCGGCGACGGGGGGACCTCGACCCCGGTCAACTCCGACTACCGGCACGCGACGGTCGTCATCGTCGACGAGAACGGGACGGAACTCGGGCGGGTCCGAGCCGCAGTCGCCGAGAGCTACCAGCAGAAGTACACCGGCCTCTCGAAGACCGAGTCCCTCCCGCCGAACCGCGGGATGCTGTTCCCCTACGACGAGCCCGGGCGACACACGTACGTGATGCGCGGGATGGATTTCGGCATCGACATCGTCTACATCGGCGCGAACGGCACCATCACGCGCATCCACCACGCGCCAGAGCCCCCGGAGGGCACCGACGGGAGCGACGTCGAGTATCCCGGCTACGGCCAGTACGTTCTCGAGGTGAACTACAACTGGACGACCCGCCACAACGTCACCGTCGGCGACAAGGTGCGCATCGAGGGATACGACGCGGACTGAGCGTCGGAACGACGACCGCACGCGGCAGCAATCGAGTATTCGTGAGGAGCGGTACCACAACCCACTATCAGACGCGTTACTGAAGTGCTTTTTAGCGAACGCTTTTGCGGTTCAGCCCCGAACAAACAAGTAATGGACGTAGCGACGGCCGACGAGGACGACCCGTTCGAGGAACAACGGGAGCAGGCCGAGAACCCGATGCAGCGGTTGTTCGCCGAGTACGGCACCGACAACAAGGTGGCGTTCGGCGTCGGCGTGGTCTCGAGCATCGCCGCCAGAGTGCTCGACCTCGCGCCGCCGGTCCTCCTGGCCATCGCCATCGACGCCATCTTCTTCGATACCCGGCCCTTCCGGCTCCCGCTGGTCGGCGACTGGTCCCAGAGCCTCTCCCAGCAACAACAGCTCTACCTCACTGTCGGGCTCATCGCGGTGGCGTTCTTCGTCGGAGCGGCGTTCCACTGGACGCGCAACTGGGGGTGGAACTCCTTCTCTCAGCACATCCAGCACGCCATCCGGACGGACACCTACGACAAGATGCAGCGGCTGAACATGGATTTTTTCGCCGACAAGCAGACCGGCGAGATGATGTCCGTCCTCTCGAACGACGTGAACCGGCTCGAGCGGTTCCTCAACGAGGGAATGAATGCCGCGTTCCGCCTGTCGGTGATGGTACTCGGCATCGCCGCCATCCTGCTGTACTGGAACTGGCAGCTCGCGGTCATCACCCTGGGCGTGGTGCCGCTCATCATCGTCTTTACCTACAAGTTCGTCAAGACCATCCAACCCAAATACGCCGACGTGCGTTCTGCGGTCGGGCAGGTCAACTCTCGGCTGGAGAACAACCTCGGCGGCATCTCGGTCATCAAGGCGTCGAACACTGAGGACTACGAATCCAACCGCGTCGAGGACGTCTCCGGGGACTACTTCGACGCCAACTGGGACGCCATCGGAACCCGCATCAAGTTCTTCCCCGGCCTGCGCGTGCTCGCGGGCGTCGGGTTCGTCGTCACCTTCCTGCTCGGCGGCCTCTGGGTGCTCTCGTACCAGGAGACCGGCACCGCGCCATTCATCTTCAGCGGCGCCCTCACGCCGGGGCAGTTCGTCGGGTTCATCCTGTTCACCCAGCGGTTCATCTGGCCCATCGCGCAGTTCGGCCAGATCATCAACATGTACCAGCGCGCCCACGCCAGCGCCGAGCGCATCTTCGGTCTGATGGACGAGCCCTCGCAGATCGCCGAGGATCCCGACGCCGGCGAACTCGTCGTCGAGGACGGCAACGTGACCTACGAGGACGTGTCCTTCGGCTACGACGAGACCGAGACCATCGTCGAGGACATCTCCTTCGAGGTCGAGGGCGGCCAGACGCTCGCGCTCGTCGGTCCCACCGGTGCCGGGAAATCGACCGTCCTCAAGCTCCTCCTCCGGATGTACGATGTCGACGAGGGTTCGATCAGCATCGACGGACAGGACCTCCGCGACGTGACGATCCCCAGCCTCCGCCGGCAGGTCGGCTACGTCAGCCAGGACACCTTCCTGTTCTACGGCACCGTGGCCGAGAACATCCGCTACGGGACGTTCGACGCCTCCCGCGAGGAGGTCGTCGAGGCCGCCAAGGCAGCGGAGGCCCACGACTTCATCACGAGCCTGCCGGACGGGTACGACACCGAGGTCGGCGAGCGCGGCGTCAAGCTCTCTGGCGGGCAGCGCCAGCGCATCTCCATCGCCCGGGCCATCCTGAAGGACCCCGAGATCCTCGTCCTCGACGAGGCGACCAGCGACGTGGACACGGAGACGGAGATGCTCATCCAGCGCTCGCTCGACCGGCTCACCGCCGACCGGACGACGTTCGCCATCGCCCACCGCCTCTCGACGATCAAGGACGCGGACAAGATCGTCGTCCTCGAAGACGGCCGCATCGTCGAGCGCGGCACGCACGACGAACTCATCGACGACGACGGGCTGTACGCACATCTCTGGGGCGTGCAGGCCGGCGAGATCGACGAACTCCCCGACGAGTTCGTCGAGCGCGCCCAGCGGCGCGACGCCCAGCGGGTCGAGTCCGACGACTGAACCCGCACCGCTTTTGCGCGGGGCGGCCGTCTCTGGAATCGAGGGCGCGTAGCTCAGCCCGGATTAGAGCGTCGGACTTCTAATCCGATGGTCGTGGGTTCGAATCCCACCGCGCTCGCTCTCTCCGAGCAACGCGAGGAGTAGCGACGCCCGTGGGATTCGAATCAGAGAGGAGCTCCGCTCCGACCGTGGTTCGAATCCCACCGCGCTCGTTCACTCATCGCTAGCGCTATCCGTTCGCTCCCGCGGTGACCCTCGCGAACGCGTCACGTTCGCTCGGTCCCACCGCGCTCGCTCTCTCCGAGCAACGCGAGGAGTAGCGACGCCTACCCGGCGGTAACCGCCTTACCGCGACGTTCGCGAACTATTA
>JBDGSA010000200.1:0-6087 GCA_042217755.1 Haloglomus sp.
CGTTGCCACGCTCGCCACAGCCGACGTAGACGACGATGTCCGCGTCGGCCCACTTCGCGAGCTGGTGCTGGGTGACGGTCTTCCCCGAGCCGAACGGCCCCGGGATGGCGGCTGTTCCGCCCTTCGCGAGCGGGAACAGCCCGTCGAGGACGCGCTGCCCACTGACGAGGGGCGTCGTCGGCGTCTCCTTTTGCTCGGTCGGGCGCGGCTCCCGGACGGGCCACTCCTGCCGCATCGCGATCTCGGCGCCGGTATCGAGCTCGACGACCGTCTCCTCGACGGTGTGCTCGCCGCCGTCGACCGCGGTAATCTCGCCGTGGTGGTCCTCTTCCTCGGTCCGTTCGGGCGGTACCATCACCTTGTGCTCGATCTGGACCGTCTCCTGGACCGTCCCGAGCACGTCGCCGGGCTCGACTTCGTCGCCGACCTCCACGGTCGGCTCGAACTCCCAGGTTTCATCCAGGCTGATTCCGGGCGCGTCGACGCCCCGGTCGAGGAAGGCACCCATCTGGTCCTCGAGCACGTCGAGCGGGCGCTGGACGCCGTCGTAGATGGAGTCCAGCATCCCCGGTCCGAGGTCCACGGTCAGCGGCTCGCCGGTGTTCTCGACCGGTTCGCCGGGTGCCACCGCGGAGGTCTCCTCGTACACCTGAACGGTGGTGCGGTTCCCCTCGATCTCGATTACCTCTCCCATCAGGCCCTCGTCGCCGACGTAGACGACGTCGTTCATCCGCGCGTCCAGGTCCGTCGCCACGACGACCGGGCCACTCACGCTGTCGATGACCCCATCCCTGTCAGGGGTCGTGTCTGTCGCTTGACTCATTGTTATTCGTCCATCAGGTCGATGCCGATCGCGCGCTTGATCTGCTCGCGGAGAGCCTCGTCGCTCGAGTCCCCGCCGAGCGTCACAAGCACGGGTTCGACGCTCGTCTCGGCGTTGCGTCGGACGGTCCGCGAGAGGTGTTCGAGGTCGTCGTCGTGCATCACGACGATGCCGACGTCGTCGTCCTCGAACAGCTCCGTGACCGCCTCGTCGAGTCGATCCGCCTTCTCGTCGTCCGGCACGTTCTCGAACCGCCGGACGCCAGCGAGCCGGAACCCCGTCGTGAAGTCGGGGCTCCCGACTACGCCGATCTCCTGGCTCATAGTATCACCAGTTCCTCCTCGATCTCGTCCTCGCTCAGACCGGCTTCCCGGCCCCGCGCGATGGCGCGGATATTGTCGATCTCGCGCTCCTTTGCGAGCACGTAGCCGAGCACCGGGCAGACCGAGAGCGGGTACCGGCTGGATAGTCGCTCCGAATACTCAAGCAATGCGGCGTCGAGCGCGTTCTCGAACCCGATGAGGCGCTCTGCCTGCTCGAGCGCGTCGAGTGCCTCGTCGAGGTCGTCGCCGTACGGCGATTCGCGGACTCGCGCGGCCAGCTCGTCGGGGTTCTTCGCCAGCTGTCGCAGGTCGCTCTCGTCGAACAGCCGGCCGCCCTCGATGTAGTAGTCCGCGGGATCGATGTCCGCGCCCGAGTACGCCAGCCGGAACGCGTTCCGCAGATTCCGGAAGTCGATCTCGGCCCGGAGGAACTCGATGTAGAGCTCGGTCGCGCGGTCTGTCTCGTCGGGCAGGTCCGCGAGCATGCTTCCGTAGAACGCGCGGTCGACGGCATTCTCGAGCGGGACCAGCTCGTTGCTCTCGTCGTACACCTCGAGCGCGGTTTCGAGGGGCCCGTGGAACATCGTCCCGCGGGCCGCCTCGACCGCTTCCTCCATCGAGTCGGCCTCGAGGAGCCGCTCGAGCCGTTCCTCGGAGAACTCGCCGGCACGGATGAGGTCGTCCTCGATCTCCGTCCGCTCGCTCCCGGAGTAGAGCCCCCGGAACACCGTCTTCAGGTTCCAGGCGTCGAACTTCCGGAGGTAGCGGGCGATGTAGTCGTACAGCCGCCCGTTGGCCCACCGGAGCAGGTCGTCGAAGTTGTTCGCCAGGTTCCGGTTGAGCGCGTACTCGATGAGGTCGACCCCGCTGTGGCGCGATCCCAGCGCGTTCATCTCCGATTCGTACTCGGTCTCCTCCATGAACCGGGCGATCTCGCCTGGACCCATCCGCGTCAGCTTCCGGTAGTCGTCCTCGTCGAACAGGCGCGCACGCCGGGATCGTACCCGCGCGGTCACGTACTCGTAGTTCGAACCGCCCTGGGCCTTCGGGTTCGTGCTCATCGCTCCTCGAACAGGCGCTCTGAGATCTCTCTGAGGTTCTCCTCCCAGACCTCGTCGAGCACCGAATCGAAGGTGTTGTTCACGCGGACGCGCGAGCCCTCGCTCTCGACCACGACGCCGCCGAGGCAGTCGAAGGACTCGCCGACCTCGAAGCCGTCGTAGTCCTCGCAGATCGTCTCGAGCAGGTCGGCGTCGGCCTCTCGACCCCGGACGGTGACGGAGTCAGCGTCCTCGAACTCGGGCGCGGCGGCCGCCAGCAGGGCGCGGGTGAGTTCCTCGCGGCGCTCGCCCTCGAGTCCGGCGATCTCCGTCTCGACGTCCTCGCGAACGTCCTGGAGGAGTTCGCGCCGGGCCTCGAGCCGCTTCTGCTTGGCCTCTAGCTTCGCGCTGGAGAGTGTCTGCTCTCGCTCCTGCTCGATCGTCTGCTCGACTTCCGACTCGGCCTCGGCCTTGATCTCCTCGGCGTCGGACTCGGCCTCCGCGACGATCTCTTCCGCTCGTTCCTCGCCCTCCGCGCGAATCTCTTCTGCGCGCGTGCGTGCTTCGTCTCGGATGTCTTCTACGACCGTATCGAGGCTCATGAATGAAGAGTTGGGTCGTGATCAGACCACGAAGATGACGACCAGCGCCAGAATCACCAGCGTCTCGGGCAGGACTGTCATGATGAGTCCACGCCCGAACATGTCGTCGTCCTCGGCGATGGCGCCGACAGCGGCTGCCCCGATACCACGCTCGGCGATTCCGGCGCCCAGAGCGGCAAGGCCGACGGCGAGGGCTGCTCCAGCGGCCGGGGGGATTGCGGGTTCTGCCTGCTGCAGCACGATACTAGCGATTGCGGCGATGATTTCCAGCATTGTAGGTTTCCTCCGTGATTGCTCGCTTCCGAACAGGTTCGCATCCGAACAGCCAGCCAATAAAGCTTCTCAAAACCCACAGGCGCCTGCGTGCGGTAGCGTGCCTCACACGCTCGAATCGGCGGCCGTGCACCAACTGATTGCCGATCTGGCGAGTTGGTGGCGGGTGGCGGTGTCCCCGTGAAGCCCCGGCTGCACCGAGAATGGAACTCGGAGGTGCCGGCTAGTCGTCGCCGGCGAACCGGGTCTCGTAGCCGAACGGCTCGTACTCGTCGCCGCCGCCCTCGTAGAACTTCCCGAAGAACTCGACGTACTCGAGACGCACGGCCTGCAGGCCGGCGCTCGTGATGCCGAGTGCGAGCACGAGAGCGTGCCCGAGTACGAGGATGACGATGCCGCCCAGCACGGCCACGATGGGCCCGTGCGAGAGACCGCCGAACATGATCTCGGTGACCTCGTGGCCGTGGACGGTCTCGCCGACCTCGGGCATCCCGCCGATGCCGAAGTGCCACGCGTTGCCGTGGTCGGTGTGCGTGACGTAGACCCCGAAGAACAGGAGGTTGACGACGAACGCCATCCCCGCCTTCGCGAGCAGCACGGCCGCGAGCCGAGTGTACGAGAGGACGTTGACGAGCACGTTCAGGAACTCGACGCCCTCGATGGGCTCGCCCGCGAGCAGCAGGACCAACCCGATGCCGAACACCGCGAGTCCCACGAGGCCGACTGTGGGGTCGAACCCGGTGAAGCCGAACGGGAACGGGTGACCGTTGAAGACGCTGCTGGAGCCGTAGATGAGGTCGGGCGCGGAGCCGCTGGCGCCCGAGAAAATCCACGTCCAGATGCCGAACATCATCATGAGCCACGAGCCCGACTCCAGCATCGCGTCCTTGAATCCGTGCGAGAGGTTCTCGTAGAAGTCGAAGACCCACCCGACCGTCAGGTGGAGGATGCCGGCCAGCAGGCTCAAGACGAGCCAGCCGAGCGCGTAGTCGGCGTGTTCGGGAGAGAGGCCCTTGTGGATTGGTGGGCTGCCGCTGGGCCAGACAATCTCACCGAGCATGTGGAGACCGAATATCTCCCCGTAGAGCACGCCGAATACCGCCGTGAAGAGGCCAGATAGCAGACCGACGCCACCTAGCGACCGGATGATGTCCGACTCGAACCGGGTCATCAGCAGATAGCCGAGCCCCATGTACAGCAGCCCGTAGCCGAGGTCCCCGATCATGAACCCGAAGAACACGGGGAACGTCAGGAACAGGACGATCGACGGGTCGATCTCGCTGTACTTCGGCCGGTTGATGACCTCGACCAGCGCCTCGAAGGGCTTCACCGGGCCGGGGTTGTCCTGGATGACCGGCGGACTGCTGTGGGACATCGCCACGTCCCCGCCGGCGCCGTCGGTTGCGACCTCGGCCTCCTGGATGTCGCCGAGTTCAGGGCCCCCATCGGCGACGGCGTCGCCTCCATCAGCAGCGACTGTCGGCTCTCCGGCACCGCCAGCGGCGCCGCCGACCTCCTCGGAGTCGTGGGCGTGACCCTGGTCGTCGTACTCGGCGACCTCGAGCAGGTCGATGTCGACGTGGTCGCCGACGGTGTTCTGCAGGCCCTCGGCCAGGTCGACGTAGCGATCGTAGGGGAGCCACCCCTCGGCGACGAAGGCGTTCTCCGTCGTCGCAAAGGAGAGCGGTGCCTCGGCCTTCTGGACCTGCACCGCGAGCTTCTCTTCGGCGGCGAGCAGGAAGCCGCCGTAGTCCTCGCGGAGGCGGTCGAGTCGCTCCTCGACCTCCTCGAGTTCCGCCTCGAGGTCGCGCTTTCGCGCCTCCAGCTCGTCGACGTACTGCTCGGGCGTGACGTTCTCGTCGTCCTTGCCGTCCCCGCCGAGGTCGGGGACGTCGTAGGAGTTGAACTGTGCGCCGACCAGCGCGTCGCTGAGGGCGACGTCGGGGTAGGCGAACACCGCTAGGACGTCGCCCTCGTCGCCGGTGAAGACCTCGTGTCGCTCGACGCCCGACTGGTCGACCATCGCCGACCGGACGGCCTCCTCGTCGCCCTCGCCGACGGCGACCGAGAGGTTGTCGTAGCCGCCCAGCAGGTCGAGGTCGATGCCCAGGCGGACGAACGGCCGCACGGAGTCGAGTTCCTCTTCGACGCTCCGGAGCTCGTCGTCGAGTTCGTCGCGCCGGTCGTCGTACTCGTTGACCTGCTCGCGGACTTCCTCAACCTCGTCGTAGAGGTTCTCCGCGTCGACGGGCTGGCCCTCGGCGTCGGACTCGTCGACGTCGAGGATTGACTGGAGCGAGCGCACGGTCACGAGCGCCTCGGAGGCGCGGTCGGCCCCCTCGCGCGGGGCGCCGGGCTCGAACCCCTCCCAGCCGCCGTCGTAGTCGGTCAGGTGGAGCAGGTTCATCTCGTGGGCGGTCTCGACCACATCGTCCAGCACCATCTTGGATCCCGTGACCGAGACCCGGCCCATCTTCTCAGGTCTGAGCATGCACCGCCTCCTCGAACAGGTCCACCACGTGTTCGACCGCTTCCTCCTTGCGCTCGCGGGCGCGAGCCTGGAGTTTCTCGCGGTCGGCCTCTCCCTCGGCGATGATGGTCTCGCGCTCCTCTTCGATCTCCTCGCGGGCCTCGGCGAGGCGCTCCTCTTTCATCTCCTCGGCCGCCTCGCGAGCCTCCTCACGAATCTCCTCGGCCCGCTCGCGGGCCTCGTCGATCCGCGCATCGCGGTCTGCCTCTGCCTCCTCGATTATCTCTTCGGCCTCGCGTTCGGCCTCCTTGACTCGGTCGAGAACTTCCGGCCTGGCCATGTCTATCGGTGGGGGCTTCGAAAGAGTCGTATTTGGTAGTTGCGAAACGGCGGGTCGGGCATAGCGGGGGACGGCCCCCCTTGCACGTCGCGAACAACGCTGCCGTCGCTACGGACACACAGCCCACCACCACCACCACCACCACCACCGCGGAGACGGCTCCGAAGCCCTCGCGCTCTCTCAGAACAACCGCGACGACGAGGACTCCTCCGAAGC
>JBDGSA010000131.1:0-6052 GCA_042217755.1 Haloglomus sp.
TCTCACGGTTGAACGCTCACCCTCGCCTTGTGAATGGTTCTATGACACCCTGCGGTTCATCAACTGGGAATCAGTCGCGGAGTTCTTGCGAGATTAGAGAAGTTCGTCGATTTCAAATTACATCCACAGAATATTTTATATAATATACGCCTCAAAAGTTATCAAACTCAAGAATAAACCCGATAAGTGGCGAAATATTAGTACTCGGCCCCGAATAATCTGTGATATTCGAGACCGGTGTAGGCCCGGTCGAGCCCGCGGACGGTGTTGGACAGACAACAGAATCAGCCCTCATCTAGCCGGGCCGGCAGACGACGATGGATGATCCGACCGATCAGTGGCTCCTGTCAGACCTGTTCCAGCGGAATTCTGATCCGGGTGGCGGGAACGAGCGACCGGGTACCGAGAATCAGTCCATCGCCGGCGCGACGAGCTCCGTCTCGGACTCGTCGATGAGACGGTCAGCCAGCGCTCGCGCGCGTCCGTCGAGTTCGGCGACGTTCTCGAGCAGGACCGTCTCCGAGGGGAACAGCTGCTCGCCCAGCAACAGCCCGTGGTCGCGGGCGGTCGAGCCGGTCACCGTGAGATAGACACCGAGCCCGGTATCGGCAATCGCGGCCTCCTCCTCGCAGTCGGGGTGGGGGTAGGTGAACTCGACGCCGTCGAGGGCGTCGGTGCCGAGAACGGCCTCGACCAGCCGCTCGTAGCGCGGCGAGATACAGAGCGGGCCCTCGTAGTCGGCCACGAACGACCGGTCCAGCGGATCGGCGCCGTCACCGCGGACCTCGGGCGTGGCAAGAAGCGTGTGGTAGACCGTATCGCCGAGGCCACCCGCGACTCGGACGTCCGTGTCCCGGGGGTCGATACGAGCATTCACCTCGGCGAGCGACGTGAGTGGTTCTGGCCGAAGGGCGACGACCTCCTCGAGGACGAGGTCGGCCGAATCGAAGCCGAGCGCGAACTCGTGCTTGCGGAGCGCCCGGAACGGTTCTTCGCGTCCCACGAGCTGCACCTCGCCCACCGGCGTCGGGAGCCGCAGCGAATCGAAGACCAGCCGACGCGGGAAGCCGTCGCGAGCGTCCCGGAGCAGCGTGTACTCCGGGGCGTACGGGTCGTTCGGGTCGGAGTAGTCGGCCAGCCGATCGTACACCGGCTGTGCCAGTTCGCGTTTTCCCTTCGTGACAGCCTTCTCCAGTCGGAGCGTGGAGATGACCTCGTCGACGCGGTCGGTCGCGTCGGCCGCCCCGGTCGCCTCGGCGTGCTGGGCGACTCGCTCCAGAACAGCCTCCAGCGGGCGACCCTTCCGTGGCACGGCGACCTGCACGGTCGTCATTGACCGTGAAATCGGAACTGAGAGAGAAAAGCCGTCCGGTTTAGTTGCCGCCCAGCGCCTGCCGCAGGTTCTCGAGCGTCTGGATGTCGTCTTCCATCTCCGCGAGTTCGGCCTCGATGTCGGCGACGCGCTCGTCCAGGTCCTCGACCAGCGCCTCGTCCAGCTGGTCGAGCTCGTCGCGGAGTTCGGCGACGTCGCTCTCGATGTCGGCGACGCGCTCGTCCAGCGACTCCGTGGTCTCGGCCACCGAGTCGACTCTGTCGTCCATGTCGGCGACGTCGCTCTCGACGGCCTCGACGGTCGATTCCAGCGACTCGACAGTCCCCTCGAGGTCGTCGAACTCCTCGCGAAGCGCCAGCAGGTCCTCCGCGGTCCCGGATTCGTCGAGGAACTCCTCGAGGGCATCCGTGTAGGCGACGACGTCGTCGACGTCGGCCTGCAACTTATCCAGTTTCGCCTCCACGTGCCCCGGTACTGCCTCGTCCGATTGGTCAGTGGCGCCGAGTGCGTCCCGTAGTGTCTCGAGGTCCCCGTCGGCTACCTCACCGGCCCGGATCTCCGACGCGAGCGCCGCGGCGAGGTCGTCGACCGCGACGGCTTCCGCGGTTTCGTCGTCCGGTGTGGACTCCGCGGCGGACTCGACAGCCTCGACGGCACTGCTCGTCTCGGTCTCTGTCTGGGGTTCGGTCTCGGCCGCCGGTTCCTCGTCGACGTTGGCGATGGCGGAATCGAGGTCGTCGGGGGAGGCCTCGGCAGGAGCGGGCGTCCCGTCGCCTTCGGCTCCTGCCGCGTTCTCCTCGGACTCTGTCGTCTCGAGCGGATCGTCGAGTTCGATCGAGGTATCTATGTCCTCGATTTCGTTCTCGTCTGTGTCGTTCTCGCTCTCGGCCCCGATCTCGACGTCTTCTGGCGCCGTCTCGTCGCCGATGATGTCGCTGACCGTCTCTTCTCCCTCGACGCCCTCGATGGAGGGTTCGGTGAGGAACCGATCGATGTTGTCGGTGTCCTTCGCGCGGAGGCCATAGACGGTGGTGTACTCCTCTCCGGGCTCGAACTCACGCTCGAAGACGATGCGCTCGTTCTCGACGCGCCAGAAGTCCGCCCCGTACTTGGGGTGGAACCCGATGTCCTGGGCCGGGACGTCGTCGGGGACCTCGTCGACGATGCGGACGGTGGTCGGTTCCTCGCGATCGGAGTGGATGACGAATGCGATGGCAGGAACCGGAAAGTCGTCCGGCTCGAAGGACTTCTCGACGCTGATCCCCCCCTGTTCGACGATCACTCCCAGCTCCTCTGAATCGGCGTTACTCATGCTTTGCTACCTATCTTCGACTTCAGTCCCATAAAGGTACCCTGCACCTCCACCGGCCTGCAGCCGGGCGAACGACCGGGAGCGACGGAGAACGACCGATTCAGAGCGACACCCGGTCGCCGAGTTCGACGACCTCGACTGCTCGTGGGTGCACGAACGAGCGCGCGTGGTCGCGGACGCTCCGGGGGTCCGCAGTCAGCCCTTTCCACACGTCCCAGTGGGACGGGAGCAGCCGGTCGAGTTCGAGCTGGGCCGCCGCCTCCGCGATGTCGTTCGGCGAGGAGTACCACCGCGTGTACGTCGGCTCGCGGGTCTCCTTGTCCGCCAGCATCCCCGACGAGCCGAAGGCCAGTGCGCCGAGGTCGATGTCGTAGCGGTCGCCGACAGAGTCGAACGCGTCGCCCGGCCGCGCGTCGCCGCCGTGGAAGAATCTCCCCGCCTCGTGTTCGATGACGTACGAGACCGGATGAGTCGCGTCGGGGTCGTGGGCCGGCTCCACCTGGACCGTCAGCGAGCCGACCCCGATCGTATCGCCCTCGGCGACCGTCTCGAAGTCCGCGTCGTCGACCCCGTCCCGGGTGATCCAGTCCTCTTCCTCGACGACGGCGATGGAGTCGTCCGGGGCGAAGTACATCGCGCCGCCCGCCACGAGCGGCGCCTGTGTCTCCTCGTGTACGTGGTCGGCGTGCTCGTGGGTCGCCAGCACCGCGTCCGGGTCGACGATGTCGGCGAAGGCGTCCGGATCGAACGGGACCGGGATCATCCGTACGGTCCGCGGTGGGTCGCCCAACCCGCAGTACGGGTCGATGAGGACCGTCGTGCCGTCCGCGGCTTTCAGGACGAACCCGTTACAGCCGAGATACCAGATGTCGACGCCGTCGGGGTCGGCCTCGGCCACGTCCCGCGGGAGCCAGTCGCCCCAGTCGGACGTTCCGAGTTCGTGCGCGCACATGCGTCCGGGTGTGCGCGGGCGGAGATTAAAATTCCCGCTGATGCCGGGCGCAGCGATAGCCCCGGAAAAACTACCGTGTTGTGGCCCGACGAGCGATTGTGGATCCGAACCGTCGTCGCGACGGACGCCGCGCGTGTGGGCTGTTCGCCGCGCTCCTGGCGCTGCTCGCCCGGAGGGACGCGCTGGACCGGCTCCGCGACCCGGCCGCGGCGCTCGCGGGTGTCGGTGCTGCCCTGGCCGCCGAGTGGGCGTTCCTCCGGTACCAGGAGCGACTGCTCACACGCTGGGACCGCACGGGAGTGAACACGGGGAGCGCAATCCTGTTCCTGGCCAGTGGAATCCTCGGCCGTCGCCGTCCCCGGCTGCTCGCGGCGGGCGCCTGGGGCCTCCTCACCTACCTATCCCTGCTGGCGGGACTGGTTTCGCGGCGGGACCCCACGGAAGATGGAGCCGACGAACGCGTCACCTGAATCGACGGACACGTTCGCGTCGAGACGGTCGGCACCAGGCGCGAGCGTCACTCGCCGGCCAGCGTCTCTCGGGCGGCGTCGACGACGTCGGCCACCCCGTCCAGCAGCATGAGGATGTCGACGCCGGCGATGAGGAAATCGAAGCCCAGCGACCCGAGGTCGCGCACCTCCTCGGGGTTCGAGGCGAGCGTTCCGACCGGCGTGTCGGCCGCTGCGCCCGCGTCGAGCACGGCCGAGATGGCCTCGACCAGGTCGGGGTTGGACCACTCGCCGAAGACGCCGAGGTTGGCAGACAGGTCCGCCGGGCCGACGAACAGTGCGTCCACGCCGTCGACGGCGGCGATCTCGGCGACGTGCTCGATGCCCGCCTCGGTCTCGATCTGGAGGATCGTCAGGAGATCCTCGTTCGCGGACTCGTAGTACTCCTCGAATCGCCGGCCGTACTCGGAGGCACGAGCGGCCGCGATACCGCGGCCGCCCTCGGGCGGATAGCGACAGGCCTCGACCGCGGCCCGGGCCTCCTCAGCGGATTCGACCATCGGCACCATCACGCCTCCGACGCCCGTATCGAGCAGCCGTTTGATGCGGACAGGGTCGTTCCACGGGACGCGAGCGAGCGGAAGCGCGTCGCCCGGGGCCGCATCGACCGCGCGGGCGCAGTCGGTCACCGTCTCCAGCGAGTTCGGCGTGTGTTCCGTGTCGAGGAGGACGAAGTCGGCGTCCGGTGCGAGCAGTTCGGGGACCGCGGGATCGGTCAGCGACGCCCAGGTTCCGACCACCGGGTCGCCGTCACGGAGTGCTTCGCGCATGGCTATGGACCGGGTGGTCCGATTCGGAGAAAAGTGTTCGGCTGGAGAGTGGTTCTCCTGCGAGGTGTCGCGATTCGGTTTCGTGCTGGGCCTGGCGCGATTCGGCCCCCGCGTCGCCGCGATTCAGTCCTCGCAACAGCCGCCGGCCTTGCCGCCGAAGTCGATGGCCAGCGGCTCGGAGATTGTCTCGTTGAGTTCCTGCAGCGAGAGTTCGAGGCGGTTCTGTGCGCTCTGGAACTCCGCCATCTCGGGGATGTCGTGGAGTTCGCGCTGGGCCTGCTGCAGTTCGCGGAGGTCCTGGTTGGTCGCGTCGCCGGCCTGGCGCGCGAGCATGAACTCCTCGCGGAGCTGCTCGAACTCGCGAATCTCCTCCTGGATCTCCTCGTCGCTCTCGATGGCCTCCTTGGCTTCCAGGAACTCCTGATAGGCGGGCAGTTCGGTGATGACCTCGCCCAGTTCGGTCGCCAGTTCCGTCGCCCGCGCCGCTGGACGTTCGGTCTCGGTCTCGCCGTCGCTCGAATCGACGCTCATTACCGGAGTCTTGTACCGCGAGGTTTTAGGTCTGCCGACCGCGGCGGGCAGGGCCGGAGACGCAACAGCGACAGCGGCCACGGGCCACGCGGCCGCGACGCTGGGGCCAATCACGGACGTTATCACCTTCGGACCGGTAGGTCGGCGCAATGAGTCACGACGCCGATATCGACGCTCCGGGCGGTGGGCAGACCGAGGGCGACCTCACCCGCACCGGGATGGCGCTCAAACACGAGCGCACCTGGGACTACGAACTCGACCGCATCGTCGAGGCCGTCGAGGAACGCGACGCCGAGAAGGTCGGGCTGCAGTTCCCCGAGGGGCTGAAGCGCCGCGCCCCGCGAGTCGCAGACGACCTCCGCGAGTTGCTTCCCGACGGAGTCCGCGTGATGATCTCCGGGCAGCCCTGCTACGGCGCCTGCGACCTCGACACCTACCTGATGCGCCGGACGGACGTGTTCGTCCACTTCGGCCACTCCCCGATGAAGGAGTCCGACTCCATCATCTACGTCCCCCTCTTCTCGAACGTCGAGGTGACGCCCATCATGGCGGAGTCGCTCGACGAACTCGCCGCCCCCGAGGAGGACCCGGACGTGGGCCTCGTCACGACGGCCCAGCACATGAACAAGTTCGACGAGATGCGCG
>JBDGSA010000196.1:0-1778 GCA_042217755.1 Haloglomus sp.
ACGTCGACGCCTCGCTCCGGACGCTGACCTCGTGGTCGGGCTCCGGACTGTTCGAGGCCTGACTCACCCAGCCGTCGGTCGTCTCGCGGACGGGAGTCTCGCCCGCGGGTCGGTCGGTCGTCTCGTTCGCTGTCGTCTCGTCTCCAGTCCCGGTCCCGGCGTCGGACAGGCAGCCGGCGGTGGCGAGGCCGACGCCGAGCGCGGCGAGGACCGAGCGACGCGTCCGTCGTGTCACGATTCGAATTGCGGGTACCGGTGTGATAAAATTTCCAATAGGTGAAACGCGTCTTTCAGCCTCCGCAGGCTCGCGCGACCGAGCACTCGGGACTCGGGTCGAGCGGGCGCGCTCTCCCGCCGCGCGGTCACTCGCCGTCGGGGTCGCGGGGCCGGAACGGCGTCCGGACGGTGAACGCGGTCCGGCCCGCGTACCGAACGACGGGGTCGTCGGCGGGCGCGGGCAGCCCGACAGACGCGAGCAGCGAGTCGGCCTCGACCGTCGCCTCGGCCGGCCAGAGCCGCCACGGCGAGTGCTCGACCCGGGCGCACCGGACTCGGTCGCCGCGGACGAGGTAGAGCCGGTATCGCTCCGCGAGGAACGCGTCGAGCGACCCCGGTTCGGCGCGGTCGGGCTCGCCGGTCGGCCGATAGGTGGCTGCGAACCGGGCGGGCGAGTCGTCGGTGTGGGAACGCTCGCTGTCGATCCGGCAGGTCGCGCCGCCGTCCGGGTCGGGGTCGCGCTCGAAGTCGACCTCGGCGCGGTGGTAGGGCAGGTCCCACACCGCCCGGGCGACCCCGACGCCGAGCGCCGAGGCCGCGTCGAGGCTCAGGAAGTAGACGCCGGGCCGGGTCTCGTGGCGGACGTACGTCCGGAGGTTCACCTGCGGGAAGGAGAGCCCGAGCTCCGGCGGGACTCCCCACGGTCGCACCGCCTCGGCGACCGAGGGGAGCGCGGACACCCACGCGGTCCCGTCGCGGACGTCCACGTCGAGGTCGTCCGGGACGAGCGGGCGGATCCGGTCGGGGTCGACCGGCCAGTGGGCGAACAGGCCGTCGCGCCACGTCAGCGATGCGGCGGGGAAATCGCGCATACGGCGTCGCACGCGCCCGAGCGCCAAATACGCCGGGGCGAATCCTCACGATCGCACGGCCGCGCCATCGGAGGGCTTATTAATTCGAGATCCTTCGTTAACAACAGATGCGTACGTCCCGTCTCGGACTCCTCGGTCCGGCCGTTCTGGTCGCGCTCACGCCCCCCGCACTGTTCGCGGGCCTGTCGAAAGTGGTCGCCATCTCGTGGGTGGCGTTCGCGGCCATGGCCGGCGCGGCGCTGTTCGGCGGCAGGACGGCGGCCTCGACCGACGCCAACCGCCTGGTCTGGGGCTACGGCCTCGCCAGCGGCGCGATGATCACCAGCGCGTCGGCGTTCCTCGTCCCGCAGGCCGTCGGTTCGGACCCCCAACTCGGCGGGTTCGGCATCGCGCTCGGCGTGGTCGCGGGCTTCTCGGCGCACACGCTCGGCCACCGCGCGATGCACGCCGACCTCCCGTTCGACCACACCGCGGTCGAACTCACCGCCCACGCGCTGTCGGCGGGCGCGGTCATCGGACTGGTGTACGGGAACGTGGCCGACCTCGGCCTGCTGCTCGGCCTCTCCATCGTCTCCCACAAGGGGCCCGCGGGCTACGCCGCGGCCGACCGACTCCGCCGGGCCGACCGCCCCGTCTCGATGCTGCTGTTCCCGGCTGCCGGCGTCGGCATGGCCGCCATCCCGGCCGCGC
>JBDGSA010000196.1:1862-3867 GCA_042217755.1 Haloglomus sp.
AGTGCGAACTCGGCGGCGAGATCTACGACGTCGCGCAGGTCGACGGGGACGCCCACGCGTTGCTCGACCGCCTCCGCGTGCGCGCGGTGGCGAGCACGCTCCTCGGCGGCGGCGCGGTGTTCGGCGCGTGGCTACTGCTGACGGCGGCGTGATGCCGGACGCCGTCTGGGCCGCTCGACGGGCACTGTCGAACCACGGTTCCGGCGGTCGTGGCGCGAGCAATTCGCGGGACGCGTCGAGTATGTCCGATACGCGGTATATCGCCGGACGATTCTGTCAATCACTCCCTCATGAGGGAATTGGGGCGCGTTCGGAGGTAAACGACCGCCCTACTCGGTTGCGGGGACGCTGTGATTGGGTGAGTGCTGTGACTCCTCCGGCGTGGTCGTAGTGACACGCACCGTGGTCTCGGTAGCGGTGCTGACCGTGACACGCACCTCGTACTCCTGATACTCGAACGCGACCTCCAGTGGCCCGGTACCACGCGATTCGCACCCCTCGACGAGCGCGTCCAACGCCTCGGGGTCGATCACCTCGTAGAGCGGGGTGGAAAACTCGTTCGGAGCTATCCCCTCGTGACTGGCGACGGTCTCGACGACTTGCCGGGACGGGCGAACGGACTTCATCACCCGAGGGAACGTTAGAGATCCACATAAGAATACGGGGCACGTGACGAATTTTCACAACTAATGGGCATATTCCCAATATTTCCGCAATCGGCTGATGGGATAATCATCTCTCGGTTGACGGCCTCTCGATTCACACATCGCAGTCACGCAGAACCCCAACCGGACACTGGGTTTGAATACCACGGCGAGCAAGGCTGGGGTATGGACTCGGGTAGTCTCGACGACATCGACCGGGGAATCCTGTACGCCCTCCAGAAGGACGCTCGCAACACCACCATCGCCGACATCGCCGAGGAAGTCGGGGTGTCCGCGAGTACCGTCCGGAATCGCATCGAGGAGATGGAGAAGGCGGACGTCATCGAGGGCTACTACCCGAAAATCAACTACGAGAAGGCCAACCTCCCGCTGCACGTGCTGTTCGTCTGCAGCGCACCCGCAGACGAGCGGGAGGAACTGGCCGTCCAAGCCCTCGATTCGCAGGGCGTCATCGACGTCCACGAGATGCTCACGAGCCAGCGAAACATCTTCGTCGAGGTGGTGGCGGTCGATACGAAGGATTTGGCTGCGATCACCAACGACCTCTCGGAGTTGGGCTTCGAGATTCTCTCCTCGGAGATTATCACGAATCACTACACCCGCCCGTGGTCCGAGTTCGAGTTCGGCGACGACGCCGAGACGTAAGTCGTTCGCTGGAACGAATAAATCCCGAATCAGAATGCGATTTCTACATCACAACCCCGCTCATTTGCTGAATTCGCACCCTAAGTGGTGCGGAAAACACAATTACTATGATGGCCGCCTTCGAGATAGAGGATAGGGACACGAGTAGGGGATCTGGGGATGTCGGCCCCCTATCACGCGCGCCCACGCCAGCCATGACTGACCAAACACGAACACACCCCTGTAGCACGGGCTAACGGGAGACTTCGACGCTCGACCGGTTGTTCGAGGCGCTCAGCCATCCACGCCGTCGTCGGATTCTGACAGTACTTGTCGAGGCGAATCCCGGCGACAACGACGAGTTTGTGCCGGACGACTTCACCCCGACCGACGGGGAGCTCGACGGTTTCGTGATCTCACTGCATCACAACCATCTGCCGCGCCTCCACGACGCGGGCTTCATCGAATGGGAGCCGAGGACGGAGACGGTCCGGCGCGGGCCTCGGTTCGACGAAATCGTGCCCCTCGTTGAGCTGATGAGTAACCACGAAAACGAACTCCCGGCGGACTGGCCCTGACCTGTCCTCGGGCCACTGTTCAATTCACGCTCGATCCCGCTCACGGTCGGCGGTGTCTCTCAACGGGCGAGGGTCGGTCACGCCTCCGCGCCGACCCGGGACGCTCCCCGACCGCTACCGCGTCCCCGAACTCCGCGA
>JBDGSA010000196.1:3877-5968 GCA_042217755.1 Haloglomus sp.
ACAGAATCTTGGTTCGGTTGGTCTGGATACAGTGAGATTAGCCTAGAACGGATGCCGCGTCCCCGAACTCCGCGAATCCGCCCAAACGACTACCCGCGTTCGGCCCGTAGGACGGCCGTGTTCGCCGTCGATCTCCACTCGCACACCCGGTTCTTCCACCGCGCGCCGGCGCTCGGGCGCGCGTTCGACCCGGTGGGCGCTCGGCTGCTGGCCTGGGCCGCGAAGCGCCGCGGTCTCGACGGAATCGTCACCACGAACCACGACTTCTACCGGTCGTTCGGGCTGGGCGACGAGGAGTTCGCGGTCCTGCCGGGCATCGAGGTGTCGACCACGATGGGCCACGTGCTCGTGGTCGGGCCGACGCCGCCGCGCCGGACCGTACCGGGCGAACTCACTCCCGAGCAGGTCGTCGACCTCGCGCACGACCGCGACTGCGCGGCCGTGCTCGCGCATCCGTACCGCAACAGCACCGTCCGGGAGGCCGACGCCGACTTCGACGCGGTCGAGGTCAACGGGAAGGGCACCGACCCCGCGGCGTGGGTCCGCCAGCTCGCCCGCGAGCGCGACCTGCCGCTGGTCGGCGGCAGCGACGCCCACTACCCCGTCGAGGTCGGCCGGGCGTACACGCTGGTCGACGCCGACGAGCTGTCGGCCGAGAGCGTCGTCGACGCCATCCGGGACGGCCGCGTGGAGGCGCGGATGGACCGCAGCCCCGTCCAGCAGACGGTCCGGCGGGCGTACGAGCTGATCCACGACCGGAAGGGGTGGCTCGACCAGTCCGCGCCGGAGCCGCCGGGACTGGGGACCCCGCCCGGCGAGGAGCAGGCTCGCGGGTCGCGCCCGCCGGGCTCCGAGGAGTCCTGACGCAGCCGGCCCCGAGGGGTTCTGACACGGCCGTCGCCGAGCACCGACGAGTCCCGCGGCGCGGCCGGTTCCGCCGTCCGCGACTCGACGACGGCGACGGAGTTATGCCGGTCGCCGGCGTGCGTCCTGTCCATGGCTCAGCACGTCCTCGTCCCGTTCGACGGGTCGCCCATGTCCGAGCGCGCCCTCGACCGCGCGGTCGAGACGTTCCCGGACGCCGAGATCACGCTCCTCCGCGTCGTCGACCCCATCGGGGTCGTCTACGAGGCCGAGGCGCACGGGCTGCCCGAGGCCGAGCGGTGGCACGACCGCGCGACCGCGGCGGCCGAGCGCCTGCTCGCGACCGCGGCCGACCGCGCCCGCGACGCGGGCGCCGAGGCGGCGACCGCGGTCGAGACCGGCCGTCCGGCCCGAGCGATTCTGGCGTACGTCGCCGACCACGATATCGATCAGGTGGTGATCGGGAGCCACAGCAAGGGCCTCGAACGCCTGCTGCTCGGGAGCACAGCCGAGCGCGTGCTCCGGCGGTCGCCCGTGCCGGTGACCGTCGTTCGGTGAGCGGGCAATGGTGCCGTTTCGGACAAGGAAACAATCTTGAGAGAATCGTTCTCAATTCTTTAAGACATCTTTAGTTGTCTTTGCGGCGTCTGCTCGCGGACGTTCCGTGCGCCACCGTCGCACACCGGGAGTACGTTTATATCAGTCGCTCCGGAAGTACGCGTCACATGTCGAACACGGCGTGACACTCCGACCGTAGCCCTGACGACGCAGCGCCGTCCGACAGGCGCGCCCGCGCGCTCGCCAGTCGCACGCACGCCGGCGTGCGTCTGTGGCCGAGTGCTCGGACGAGCATTCCCGCGCTCGTCCGAGCACCCCCGGCGGCGACCAGCGTCGCGACTCCTCTCCACCGTCACGCCGAATGTTCCGACACGCCACTCCGAACCCTGATCGACAGTATCGCCCCGCAATCGCTCCGCCGGCCCGCGTTCGAGCGTCGCGGTCCCCGGCCCGCACTCGGCCCGCCGTCCCCGACGCATCCGGTCGACGCGACTCGCGGTCCGTCGCCGGACGCGACCGCCCCGGGAGGCGATCGCGGTGAACGATCTCCGCCGGGCGGTCCTCACCTACTACGCCTACCGATGTATCAGCGCCATCGGCTTCATCGGACCGTTCCTGAACGTCTTCCTCGTGCGCCGCGGGGTCGCGTTCACCGACCTCGCGCTCGGC
>JBDGSA010000011.1:0-5956 GCA_042217755.1 Haloglomus sp.
AGCGAAGAGATCCGACCGCTATCACGCGATTCCTTAACTAAAGACGAATGCCCACAAACGGTTGGATTCGTCACGTTCATCCTCGGTACGCTCCTCGCCGTCAATTCTAGAAAACTCGCACTACACGGTCTCCTGACTGCAGTAATTTACGTCCTCTTCCCGTTCGCCGAAGAACCGTGGCTCCGTGACCACCATGGCGACGCATACGAAGAGTACTGCGAGCAAACACCGCGGTTCCTCAGTCGAGAATCCATCAGCAACCTCTTCCGATAGTCACCCCCTATAGCCGTCCGATACCTGCCGAATACAGCCTCTGGGCCCTGTTTAGACGCTGTGCTGCTCGTTCGTGACGCCCGTTCTCCTACTACCGGGATCGGTTCAAGAGGCACGCTCTGGTGGATTCTGTTTCCTCGACAGAGCTACTAACTGACACCTTCGGGAGCGTCTAAACAAGGCTCAGCCTCTGTATTCAGCAAGCCAATCGTGGCTAAGTACTGGGGTATGCTCGGGAGCGCACATTTTCTAAATTATATTCCAAAATATCGACTAATGTAGATATTTTGAAATATATATCTCGTCTGATAACCTTCTCAGTACTGTTCAACGGAAACGCTCATCTTCCGGAAGTCGGCGACGTTCTCCGTGAGCACCGCGTCGTCTATCGACTCGGCCATCGCCCCGATGTAGGCGTCGTTCGCGCCCGGGTTCCCGTCCATATCGGCGTTCTCCTCGGCCGCGCGAACGAGCAGTCGCCCGGCGGTCCGGGCGATCTCCTCGGTCACGTCGACCCGCGGGTAGCCCAGCAGCCGGTTCCGGAGTTCGGCCTCCGTCCGGTCGCTCCCGCTCGTGAACACGCCGTAGTACGCCTCGGCGACGACCGGGGTCGGGAGCCACTGGACCTCGCCGCGCTCGACGAGTTCGACCCCCTTCTCGAACGCGTCGGGGTCGTTCCGCATCAGGTCGAACAGGTACGACGAGTCCAGGATCATCCGTCGGTGAACGCTTCGCGTGCTGCGTCGAGACGGTCGGTGTCACGGTCGCGGAGGTCCTCGACGGCGTCCTTCGCGGCTGTCGCCTCGTCGTCGGAGAGGAACCCCGCGACGAAGGAGGGGTCCGGCCCGCCGGCGAGGCGGCGGAGCGTCTCCTCCATCGTCTCGCCCTCGCGGTTGTGGGCCTTGACGTACCGATGGAAGTCGTCGGAGACGCGGATGGTCTTGCTCATTCTCGTATATCGAGATATACGCTGGTGCCACAAGTCAGTTCTCCCGGCCCGACCGCCACGAAGCTTGCGCTCACACCAGTAGCAGGAAGACCGGATAGGAGGCCGTGACCGCTAGGGCGGGCGTCAGGACCCACATCGAGGCGATGCGCTTGGCGGCACCGGGGTCGAACAGGCTCCGCTCGTCGAGGTCCGCGGGCCCCTCCGCGCCGACCTCGGGCACGTCCGGTATCTCGTCGGGTGGCTCCGACGGCTCCTCGCCACGGGCGACGTCGCCGATGGTCGGGCCGGTGGGAGCCTCCTCGACGCGCGAGGTGACCAGCGCCCCCGTCGAGACCTCCAGGTCCGGGCGCTCGGGCGTCGGCGTCGCCAGTTCGGGCAGCGTCGCCGCCCGGCTCGCCCGGCCCTACCCCAGGCCGATGATGGTCGAGGTGGTGCTCACCGCCAGACTCGCGGGGATGCCGAACTGCGAGAGCACCGTGATGATCGTGCCTCCGACGACGGAGACGATGAGCGAGGCCAGGATTGGCAGCTCCGTGATGTCGTCGCCGACCGTCTCCAGCGTGCGCCGGGCGATGGTGAACCCGCCGAGCCCGAAGGCGAGGACGGCGAGGAGGACTCCCTGGTCGACCGTGAGCGGGCCGTTGGCGCCGACGAGGGGGGCGACGGCGTTGGCCGCGTTCGACGCGCCCGCCGAGAACGCCATGTAACAGCCGATGACGACCACCGACAGCGACCCGGCGACGTCCCGGGGGGAGGCGTTCTGGTTGAAGCGGGGGCGTGGCACCCGTCCGGAGCGGTCGAGCTGGACGAGGTGGAGGTCGAACTTCGTGAACGCGACGTAGCGGTCGAGGTACGGGTAGGCGTAGCGCCCGACGACGACCCCGACGGTGAAGCTCAGCAGCGGCGCGACGATCCACGCAGAGACGATGACGAACATGAGCGCCCGGTTGAGCGTGTCCGAGGCCAGCCCCAGCCCGACGATGGCGCCGACGGCGGTCATCGAGGTCGACGCCGGGACGCCGTAGAGGTTCGAGATGAACAGCGACAACCCCGTGAAGAAGAGGACGACGACGCTCGTGAGCGGGGTGAACTGCATCGCCGGGACGATGCTGCTGCTCATCGTCGCGATGACGTTCCGGCCGACCGTCCACGCGCCGAGGAAGGCGAACCCGAGAAACAGCGCCGCCGCGGTCGCCTTCCGGACCAGCCGGGAGCCGACCGCCGGGCCGAACGCCACTCCCGTCGACGACCCCCCGATGTTGAACCCGACGAACACGGCCACGACGATTCCAGCGACGGACAGCGCGGACAGCGACACCATCGTGTTGTACCCGGAGTCGACATTGCAATGGCCCCCGATATAACTCCCGACACTGCCCCCGGCGCCGGACCGTCGCGCTACAGCACCAGTTCCTCGGCGTCCTCCCAGCGGGGACGGAACTCCCGGCGGACGCTGTCGGCGAACTCGCGGTCCTTGAGGTCGAGCATGGCGAACACCTCCTCGCTCTGGAGCGGATGGGGGACCTCGATGACGACCTCGGTGTGGTCGACGAGCGTGAACGTCCCGGAGACGTCCTCGACGGTCCGGACCCGGAAGTCCTCGTAGTCGCTGAACGTCTCGCGGTAGCGGTCTCCGAACTCCGCGGGGAGCGTCGGGACCAGGTCGGGCTTCATCAGGAAGTCGACCTCGACGCCGCGCTCGAGGGCCTCCTGCAGTTCGTCGAGCAGCGCGTTGCCGACTTCGCGGATGTCGAAGTACTGCTCGGTGTACGTCGAGAGCACCATCACGATGCGCGAGTCGGCGGCGGCGATGCGCTCCTGCAGGAGGTCGGCGGCCTCGTCGGCGCCCACAGCCGCCGTCCAGAACCGCTCCTCGACGGGTTCGGTCGTCTCGAGTTCCCCCTCGAGCTCGTCGACGATGGACTCGTACTGCTTTGCTTTCTCCTCGAGTTCGCGCTTCTTGTCCTCGAGCAGGCGATCGAGCGCGGTCTCGGGCTCGACGGCGACGTACTTCTTCGGCCGGCTCGCGGATTGTGACCGGACGAGGTTGTACTGCTCGATGCTGTTGAGCACGTCGTAGATGCGGCCCATCGGTACGTCGCTCGCCCGGGAGAGCTCCTTCGCGGTCGACGGGCCCGTCTTCAGCAACGACCGATAGGTCCGCGCCTCGTACTCCGAGAGTCCGAGGTCCCTGAGACTCGCCATACCGACGTCTCGTCGCCAACACTCATAAACACCAAGGAAGTTTACTCGTCCGGTCAGTTGTTTACTTCGGGGGAGAGTCCCTTCGGAGCTTCTAGCAGGCGCGTTCAGTCGATCTCGGCCACGATGCTCGCGATTTCGCCCGGTTCGCTCGCAGGGGGAGAGGCCGTCTCGCCACGACGAGCGACCGCGTTCTCGCGCTCGCCCGGAACCACGACCTTCTCGTGGTCGGCTACGCGGAGCGCGGCGCGGTGGAGGTCGGTCCCGGCGGGCGGCGTCTCGATGACGAGCGGGTCGTTGACGTGCCGGGCGCAGGCAGTCGCGTAGCCCGCCACCTCGACCCCCATCCGTCCGGCGGCGCCCGCGAAGGCCGCGAGCGCGTCCGCGGCGGCCTCCCGGTAGCCGTCGTCGTCGGTCAGCGCGGCGAGGTCGACGAGGCCGTCGGCGGCCTCGACGTTCGTGTCGAGCGGCCGGAGCGGCCGGTCCAGCAGTCCGGGCCCCTCGGCGGGTCCATCGCGGAACGCGCCGGTGTCGTCCTGCAGTTCGAGCATCTGGTCGGCCACCTCGCGGGCGGCGTCGAGCCAGCGGTCGTCGCCGAGCACCTGCGCGGCGGTCGTCAGTCCGGTGAGGAGGCGCGCGTGGTCGACGAGCAGCCCCGACTCGACGGGTTCGCCCCCGTCGCCCCCGTCGCCGCTCTCTCCTGACGAGCCTCGCGCCTCGCCCGCACCACCGTTGCCCGCACTACCGTCGGCCGCGGCCGGCGGGAAGTGGGTCACCTCGCCGCCGTCCACCAGGTCCGCGAGGACCGTGTCCAGCGCTCGCTCGGCGTACCGCGCGGCGCCCTCGTGGTCGGTGACGGCGTGGAACTGGAGCAGCGCGTCCGCGGCGAGGCCGTTCCGGTCGGCGAAGACCGTGCGGTCGATGGTGGGCGGGTCGGCGTCCTCGCGCTCGCTCGCGGCGAGCGTGTAGTAGTCGCCGCCGGCCTGGCTGCCGGCGAACGCGCCGCGCTCTCCGGCGTCGGTCCAGAGGCTCGTCGTCAGGTAGTCGACGGTCGCCGCGGCGGCCTCGCGGTAGGTGTCCTCGCCGGTATAGAGGTAGCCGGTCGCGAACGCGCGCACGAGTGCGGCGTTCTCGTCTGTGAGCTTCTCGCGGTGGAGCCCGGACCAGTCGCGGTTGTCGGCGTAGCGGTAGAATCCGCCGTCGTAGGTATCCAGCAGGTGGGCGTGGATGGCCTCGAGCGTCCGAGTCGCGTGGTCGCGGGTTCGTTCGCGCTTGGCCGCGAACTCGACCGCCCGCGGGAGCGGGAACTTCGCGCTCTCGCCCCAGCCGCCGAACTCCTCGTCGAACCCGCCGGTGACGCGATCGATCATGTGCGCTTCGACCTGCGAGGTGACCTCGCCGGCCGGCGGCTCGTCGCCCAGTGCGCGGGGGACCGATCCTGCCGCGGCCCCCTTCGCGTCCCAGGTCCGCCGGACGGAGTCGAGGATGTCGCGGAAGCCCTCCAGTCCCAGATAGCCCGCGGCGGTGAGCACCTCGCCCTCGGGCGTGAGGAAGGCGGTCGCGGGGAACCCGCCGACGTTGTATCGTTCCCGGACGCGCGGGTGCCGGTCGGCGTCGACCCGGACGGTGACGAACCCCTCCTTGAGGTGGGCGGCCACCCGTGGCTCGGCGTACGTCTCCTCGTCCATCGCCCGACAGTGGGTGCACCACGGCGCCGTCACCGACAGCAACACGGGGCAGGCCCGCGCGTCGGCGGCCTCGAAGGCGTCGTCGCCCCACTCACGCCACTCCACGAGCGTTTCGGCGGCGGCCTCGTCCATGTTGCGAGCGAGGGGGGTCGCGGCCGAAAGGGTGTCGTTCGGGGCGTGGATTCCCCAACCGGTCCTGCCGACTCGGGGCTCCGGTGTGCGGTTCACTGCTTCGAGCAGCCCGAGAAACGGCATTTCCCCGCGTTTTTGCTCTCGGCGGGTCGTCGGTCGCGCCGACGAACGAATCGCCGGCGGCGGTGCCGACCAGCCGGCGCCCGCGGGCTGGCAGTGCCGCCGCCAGCCGGGCAGCCGAGGACACTCGAGGCGGAAGAACGCCCGAGAGGCGTCGTGCGGGCGTCTGACGCGGAGTTTTGTGGGTGGAGGCCACAGGATACCGTATGACTAGCCTGACGGACGTGTACGAGGGGGGAGCCGGGGGGCCTGACCTGCGGCGCCTCTACCTCGGCGTGGGGCTGTTCCTCGTCGGAGCGGTCCTGACCGTCGGCGGCATCGTCGTCGGCACCTCGACGGGTGTCGCCGAGTTGCTCGGCCTCGGGACGTTCGCGGCCCGCGAGGTCGCCGGCATCGCGGCCGGGGTCGGCCTCCCGGTCACGTTCCTCGGCGTCGTGGTCGTCCTCCCGCAGACGTCACAGCGCGTCAACGCGGCGGCCGTCCTCGGGAGCGCGGTGGCCCTGTTCGGCGTCGTCCTGTTCACGCGCGTCTATCCGCAGGCGTGGTTCTCGAACGCGTTCACCGTGGTCACGATCTACTTCGCCGGCGCGAT
>JBDGSA010000208.1:156-5955 GCA_042217755.1 Haloglomus sp.
ACAGAACTCCGTCCTCGCTGTCACCGTCGGGAGAGCGGGCGGGGGCTTTCAACAGAACTCCGTCCTCGCTGTCACCGTCGGGAGAGCGGGCGGGGGCTTTCAACAGCCTCGCATAGTCGTCGCTGTCGCCAGCACAGGGAGCAGGCGGGGGCTTTCACCAGAACTCCGTCGTAATCGTCGCTGCCACCGCTGTTTCAGAGAGAACAGAGCGGGAGCTTTCAACAGGACTCCATCGTGGGCGGCGTTCACGCCAGTGTCGTCGTCAGGAATGGGACGAACTGGAGAATTGCAGTAAGAAGCCTACCCCTCCAGCCGCAACCGCCGCACCACGAACTGCCGGTCCAGCGCGGCCAGGAACGGTCCCAGCCGGGGGCCCTGGTCCTCGTCCAGGAAGAGCCGGTACCCGGCGGTGAAGAAATCGCCGACCTCGACGTCGTGGTCGCGGGCGGTCTCGTAGACGGCCTCCTGCAGGCGCTCACCGTCCGGCTCCTCGCGTTCGACGACGTCCGCGAGGTCCGAGAGAGCCGCCTCGGTGTCGGCGTCGAAATCCACGTCCGGAAGCGACTCGGCGAGGCGGTAATTGTACTCGTTGTCCATCCGGACGGCCCAGTTCCGGGCCAGCGGGACGCGGTCGAGCGCGTCCTCGACGGCCCACCTGGGGGCGTCGTCAGGGATGTGCCCCGAGCGCCGGGCCATCGTCTCGCGCAGCGCGGCGTCGTCGGTCATCCCGAGCACGGCGGCGAAAGTGTAGGCGATACGGACACGCTCTGGCCGTACCTCGTCGACGAGGAACGGATACACCCGCTCGGCGCGCTCGCGCTCGGTCTCGGGGGCCCCGACCTCGCCGAAGTGGACGCGCTCGAAGCGGTCGAACTCGTCGACCAACTGGTCGAGCGCGTGGATGTCGAAGTCCCGCGCCCGCTTTGGGTCCTTCGCGAAGAAGAAGTGGACGACCTCCCGCTCTAGCATCTCCAGCACCTCGCCCGCGAGGACGACGTTTCCCGCCGAGGAGGAGAACGGCTCGCCGTTGAGTGTGAACCACTCGTAGACCATCGGCACGGGCGGCTCGTCGCCGAAGACGGCCCGCGCGATGTGGTCGCCGGAGAGCCACGACCCCTCGGCGTGATCCTTGCCGAACGGCTCGAAGTCCACACCGAGGACTCCCCACTGGGCGGGCCACTCGAAGCGCCACGGGAGCTTCCCCTCGCGGAACGTCGCGGTGCCCTCGTGGCCACAGCCCTCGACGGTATTGTCGCCGGCCTCCATGTCCGTGCAGCGGTAGTCGACCGTGCCGGCGTCGAGGTGGACGGCGGTGACCGTCTCGGTGATCTTCCCGCACGCCCCGCAGATGGGATTGAAGGGAACGTAGTCGGCGTCGACCTTGTCCTGGTAGTTGGCCAGCACCGTGCGGGCGCGGTCGGCGTTCGCGAGGACGTGGCGGGTGGCACCCTCCAGTCGGCCGGACTCGTAGAGGTCGGTGTTCGAGACGACCTCGATGTCGACACCGAGCTGCTCCGCGGAGCGCCGGATGAGCTCCGAGAAGTGGTCGCCGTAGGAGTCACAGCAGCCGAACGGGTCCGGAATGTCGGTGTAGGGCTTGCCGAGGTTGCGCCCGAGCGCGCCGGCGTCCTCGACCTCGCCGAGGCCGACGACGTTGCCGTCCAGGTCCGCGAGCTTGCGGGGCACCTTCCGGAGCGGGTCGCGGTCGTCCGTCGTGAACACCTGCCGGACCTCGTGGCCGCGCTCGCGGAGCACCTCGGCCACGAAGTAGCCCCGCATCACCTCGTTCATGTTGCCCAGGTGGGGCACGCCAGACGGGGAGATACCACCCTTGACGACGATGGTGGCGTCCGGGTCGCGCTCGCCGGCCTCGACGGCTGTCTCGACGCGTGATTCGACGGCGTCGGCGACCGCGTCCGCCCAGAAGGCGCGCTGGCGGTCGCTCTCGGCCAGCGTGTGTGGAGAACGAGCCGCGAACGCCTCGGCGTCGAGCGGCACGTCGGGGACCTCCCCGGCTGCACCGTCCGGCCCGCCCCCCGCCGACGCCGCGTCGTCCCGCTCGTCGCTCACGAGTCCACCTCCGCGTCCCCGTCGGGGAGGATCTCCGTCCCGTCGAAGTCGCCGTCGCGGACGGCTCCACGGACGCGCTCGGGGTCGGACCCGTCGAGGACGAACGTCCGGACTCCCGAGCGCTGGACGAGCTTGGCCGCGAGCAGGTCGATGGGGGCGTTCGAGCCCGCAGAGCCCAGCGAGCCGCCCGAGGCGACCAGTTCGACGAGGTCCGCGGCCGGCAACCGATCGTAGCGCTCGGCTCCGGAGTCCTCGTTCGGGTCGGCGTCGAACACGCCGGGGACGCTCGTGGCGTAGATGAGCAGGTCGGCCTCGACGTACTCGGCGAGCGCGGCGGCGACGGCGTCCGTCGTCTGCCCGGGAACGATGCCGCCCATGACGACGAGTCCGTCGCGGCGGAGGGCCTCTGCGGCGGTATCGTACTCCTCGGGCGGTGCAATCGGCCCCTCCATCGCCGTGCCGAGCAACCGGGCGTTCAGGCGCGTGACGCCGATGCCGAGCTGGTCCAGTTCGATCTCGTTGCCGCCGAGTTCGCGGGCGGCGTCGATGTACTCCCGCGCGACCCGTCCGCCGCCGACCACCGCTGCCACGTCGTGGTCTGCGGCGAGGTCCGCGAGCACGTCGCCGTAGGCGGCGACCCGGTCGGCGGCGAGGTCCGGCGCGAGGACGCTCCCCCCGACGGAGACGACTACTTTCATGCCCGGCCGTACCCCCGGCCCGTCGGTTAACCTTCCGCTTACGGCCGAACATCCGCGGGATACAAGCACACAGCGGCCCTCGCCCCGGGCATGCAGGCAGTCGTCATCTGCGGACCGAACGCGGACGCGCTGGCCGCCCGACTGACCGACGCGCTCGAGGGCCGGGTCGGCATCGTGCGCGAGGTCGCCGAGGACGGAAGAGAGCCCCACTCCGACGGCGGCGCCGCGACCGCCCGGATCCACGAGGCCGCCACGACCTACCGGCTCGGGAGCGACGCGTGGCACGCCAGCGGGACCGGCCCCTCGCTCCGGGACGCCATCGAGCGGCTCGCACCCGACCACGACCACGCGCTCGCGGTCGGCTTTCGGGAGGCCGACCTTCCGAAGATCGTCCTGGGCGACATCGAACCGCCGGGCGAGGTCATCGCTCGGGTCGCCGGCGCCGGCGCCCCGACCGCGGACCTCGTGGCTGCCATCGAGGAGACCGAACCGTTCGAGACGCTGGAGTCGCTCGTCGCGGCGGTCAAACGCTCTCCCGACGCCGACCGGGCGGGCGCCATCGCGACCTTCACCGGGCGCGTCCGGGCGAAGGACGCCCCCGACGACGACCGGACGGACTACCTCGAGTTCGAGAAGTACGAGACGGTGGCCGAAGACCGGATGCGGGGCATCGAGGCCGAACTCGAGGAGCGCGAGGGCGTCTTCGACGTCCGCCTCCACCACCGGACCGGCGTCATTCCCGACGGCGAGGACATCGTCTTCGTGGTCGTCCTCGCGGGGCACCGCGAGGAGGGGTTCCGAACCGTGGAGGACGGCATCAATCGCCTGAAGGACGAGGTCCCCATCTTCAAGAAGGAGGTCACCGAGGCGGAGACCTTCTGGGTCCACGAGCGCGACTGACTGCCACTCCTCCCGCTGGAGTGGAGTGGCGCCTATTTCTCTGTCGATCAGTGTCAGACAGTAGTCAGACGGCGGGAGCGACACGGCACGCGCACAGTCCGGCTCGGCAGTTATTTTTCCTCTATCCGTTGAGAAATCAATATCGGAACAAATAACACGGATATTCATGATAGATTTCGAGTAACGGCCGCAAAATGCTTTATAAAATGTCTCGGCTGCTCTAGAAAGGTGATAAAACGAACGGTTTACGCCCGTTTGGCGGCGAAACGAGCCGAAGTCACGGCAAGGGACTGTCCTTTATATGTGGCCGTGGCAGCAAGGGGGGAGTGAGGTGTCAGAGATGAGCGCAACCACACAGTCCTCCACCAACGACGCGGACCCCGACAGCAAGTACGAACGCCTCCGTGCCTACCTCCGCGAGCGCGCGGAGGAGGGAGAGCTGTACTTCAAGAGCAAGTTCATCGCCGACGAGGTCGGCCTCTCCGCGAAGGAGATCGGCGCTCTGATGGTCCAACTCCGGGACTCCGCGTCCGACCTCGAAGTCGAGAAGTGGTCGTACACGAGTGCGACGACGTGGCGCGTGGAGCCGGCGTAATCGACGCCTCGCCGTAGTCTCCCTACCCGACACACAGGAGCCCCACCGCGAACATCGCTCCGCCCGACTGGTCCCCCGGTCCCCGACTTCCGCCCTCCCGCTCTACGGCTGGTTCGGAACGTTCCAGCCGGTCCCAGTTTCTGCGTTCTTTATCGATATCAGTACCCGGTAACGGTTGATTATCGGCGTGTGTTTCACCTAAAATCATACAGGCATCAGATGCGAGTCGTGTTGGCAAGAGCGGCGTTGTGCCGGCAGCGGATCTGACGGTGCGGTCGGTGCGGCCACAGTTCTCCGTTCCTGAGACGATCTCCGTCGCGCGCCGCGCCCCCGCGATGCGGTGTCATCCGCAACCCTTATGCACAGATGAACCCGCTAGTGTACAGTAATGGACACCACAGAGGAGCTGGCGCCCGCCGTGCGCTCCATCCTGGCGGCAGCCAGGGCCCGCGAAGGAGGCGACGAGCGCGTGTCGGTCGAACCGCGGTCGCTATCCGCCGCGTTCACGGCCGCCGAGGCCGACGACCGGGTGCCGGTCATCGCGGAGGTGAAGCCAACCTCGCCGACCACCGATGGGGAGCGAGACGACGACTCCGTCGACCTCGCCGAGGCGATGGTCGCGGGCGGCGCGGCGGCGCTCTCGGTCCTGACGGAGCCCGAGCACTTCGGCGGGTCGACGGCGGCGCTGGAACGTATTCGCGAGGCGGTCGACGTGCCCGTCCTCCGGAAGGACTTCCTGCTCCACGAGGCGCAACTGGACGCCGTCGAGACGGACGTCGTGTTACTCATCGCCCGCTTTCTCGGTGACGACCTCGAGCCGATGCTGGCGGCCGCCCGCGAACGAGGGTTCCAGGTACTCGTCGAGGTCCACGACGCCGACGAACTGGAGCGTGCGCTCGCGGCCGGCGCGGACATCGTCGGGGTGAACAACCGCGACCTCGCCGCCCTCGAGGTCGACCTCGGGACGTTCGAGTGCGTCGCGGACTCGCTACCGGCGAGTGAGCGGGGGAACGTCACTCTGATTGCAGAGAGCGGCATCAGTACCGTCGAGGACGCAGCGCGGATGCGACGTGCCGGCGCCGACGGCCTGCTCGTCGGGTCGGCCATCATGGACGGCGACGTCCGCGCGAACACGGAGCGACTGACGACGCCCGCGGAGGGGGCCAATCTATCATGAGCGAACAACGAAATCGACGCGGCGGCGACGGCAAGTTCGGAGAGTACGGCGGTCAGTACGTCCCGGAAGCACTGATGCCGGCTATCGAGGAGTTGACCGACGCCTACGAGCGCTACGTCCTCGAGAACGAGGACGGCTTCATGGACGAGTTCCGCCGGCGCCTGCGGGACTTCGGCGGCCGCCCCACGCCGCTGGGGCGGGCCGACCAGCTGAGCGAGCGCTACGGCGTCGAGGTGTACCTCAAGCGCGAGGACCTGCTCCACGGCGGCGCACACAAGCTCAACAACGCCCTCGGGCAGTGCCTGCTGGCGAAGTACATGGGCAAGGAGCGCATCATCGCCGAGACCGGCGCCGGCCAG
>JBDGSA010000188.1:0-5938 GCA_042217755.1 Haloglomus sp.
GGTTCTCGTCGAGGGCGCGCCGGTAGATGACCGACGCGGTCTCGCGGACGTTGTCCGGGAGTCCGAGCGCGGAGGCCATGCGGTCGATCTCACCGAGGGCCTGTTTGAGGTTGCGCTCTTTGGAGTCGCGGGTGCGGAAGCGCTCGTTCCAGGTGCGCAGCCGCTGCATCTTCTGGCGCTGCCGGCTCGACAGGCTGTTGCCGTAGGCGTCCTTGTCGCGCCAGTCGATGTTCGTCGACAGCCCCTTGTCGTGCATCATGTTGGTCGTCGGGGCCCCGACGCGGCTCTTCTCGTCTTTCTCCTGGGCGTCGAAGGCGCGCCACTCCGGCCCGCGGTCGATACTTTCGTCGTCGACCACCAGACCGCAGTCCTGGCAGACGACCTCGCCGTGCTCCGTGTCGTTCGCGAGTGACCCGCCACACTCGGGGCAGCCGTGCGTCTCGTCGGTCTCCTCGGCCTCCCTCTCGGTCGGGTTCCACTCCCGTGTGCTGATACGTTCGCTCATCTTCTTGTCGGTCCGACGGCGAGCCAGAGGCCCGGCCGTCCCGTTGTCCCCTACCACTACCGGAAACTGTTATTTAGTAGTGTCGAGTTATTCCGATTGACCGCGAATCTATCTGCAAACGTATATTACGGGCCAATCGGCAGAAACTACTTTGATTCCATTTGCTGGTAGTGCATGACGAAAGTAGCAGAGAATAAGTAACTGATGCCACTGAAAACCATCTAGAGGTTCTAGAATCTATCTCGTATTTATATATAAGTAATATTATTACTCTTCTCGCGGTCTGATCGGCGGAGCCATTTTTCCACGAACAGTCGATTTTGGCGCGTCGGCGCACTCGATGCGGGCATCGTACGGTGTCGCTGCTTGCGCAGGCAGCCGGCGTCGCCCGGCTAACTCGCCGGTCAATCGTCGCTGTCGCGGGCGACCGGGTCCTCGGTGTCGACCTCGGCTGACTCCTCGACCGCCCGCGTGAGCGAGACGTTGAGCAGGAGCGTCGACCCGATGCCGCCGATCAGCGTGACGGCGTTCTTGACCGCGTGGTCGACGATGGCGATGCCGAGCGCGGCGCTGGCGCCGACCGGGGTGAGACCCACCACGAGGAGCGTGAACGCACCCTCGTACAGCCCGATGCCGCCCGGCGACAGGGGGAGTACCTTCGCGAGGTTGCCGACGCTGACCGCGAAAAAGCCGACCGCGACGACGAGGGCGGGCCGCGAAGCGACGAGGGCGGGTTCGAACGCGGCGAACACTACGAGCGCCGTCACGACGTCGAGCGTCCAGATGGCGACGCTGCTCGCACCCACGCGGGCGAAGGCCGCGCGGTCGCTCGCCACGCGCTGGACGTCGCCGACGAACTGCTCGATGATGCCCGCCACCCAGTCGGCGTACGAGTCAGTGCTGACCGCGCGAACCGCTCGCCGGACGAGGTTCCGGTCCGAACGCGCCGAGGCGACGATGGTGACCACGGCCAGGACGGCCGCGGCGCCGACGCCGGCCGCCACGAGGAGGGCGGTCCGACCGCTCTGTTCGACGTCGCCGGCCGCCGCGCTCGTCGGATCCAGTCCCGCGAGCGCGAATCCGACCAGTACGGTGCCGGCGAGGCCCGCAATCGTGAGCAGGTCGAAGACGCGCTCGACGGCCAGCGAGGCGAACCCCGTCGGGTACGGCACCGCCCGGCGGGTCTTGACCACGTACGCGCGTACGGCGTCGCCCGCCCGCGCCGGGAACACGAGGTTCCCCGTCTGCGAGATGAACACCGCGCCGGTGAGAAAGCCCACGCTCTCACGGTACCCGAGTTCGTCGAGGATGTCCCGGTAGCGGGCCCCCCGGAGCGGCCACGACAGCGCGTAGACGACGGCCGAGAGCGCCACCAGCCGTAGATCCGCGTCTGCGATCCGGTCGATGACCGTCGACGGTTCGAGGTAGACGGTCATCAGCGCGACCGCCGCCAGCACCAGCAGCGCCCCGCCGGCGACCGTCACCCGCCGGGTGATGCGCGGCGCGACGGCGAACTCCCACCAGACCCGAAGGATCTGTGACCCCATGCCGAACACGTCCCGCACGAGGTCGACCTTGGTGTCCCCCTTCGGCGTCCAGCTCACCGGAAACTCCTTGACGCGGTAGCCGTTGCGCTGTGCCCGTACCAGCACCTCCGTGTCCCAGAACCAGTGGTCGTCCTCGACGGCATCGAGCAGGGCAAAGAGGGCCTCCCGGTCGAACGCCTTGAATCCGCACTGGTGGTCGTAGAGGTCGGACCGCAGGAACAGCCGGACGAGGGTGTTGTACCCGGTCGAGGCCACGCCGCGCTCGGGTTCGCGGTCCTGCTTCCGGCCGGGCAGCCGTCGAGACCCCGTCGCGACGTCGTATCCCTCCGTCCGAACGCTCTCGACCAGCTCCCGGAGATGCTGCATGTCCGTCGCGAGGTCCGTATCGAAGTAGACCAGCGTCTCCCCGTCGGCCGCCCGGAAGGCTCGCTCCAGTGCCCCGCCGCGGCCGAGCCGCTCGTCGCTGTGGAAGTGCCGGACGCGCGGGTCCTCGTCGGCCAGCTGGGTGGCAATTTGGGGGGTGCGGTCCTCGCAGCCGTCCTCGGCCACGATGACTTCGAACGACTCCTCGGGCAGGAACGAGGCGAGCGTCTCGAGTGTCGTCTCGACGGTGTACTCGATGGTGTCCTCCTCGTTGTACGCTGGGAGGACAACGCTCACCTCGACACTCATTGCTCGGAGGTTGTCACGACTGCCTAAGTGCCTTCCTCTCCGGCCCGTTCGAGCGCCCGCTCGGCCTCGGCGGCGAGGTCGCGCACCACCTCGCCAGCCGGCCGCACTGCCTCGGTGAGTCCGGCGCTCTGCCCGGCGTACTGGGCCCAGGCCTCCGTCTCCCCGGTCGCACCCGCGACGGGGATGTCGTCGCCGTACCGCTCGACCGGCCGTCCGTCGGGATATGCCCCGACGATGTCGTCCTCGCCCGGTCGCTCGCCGCTCGGTGGGCGGCCGCCGGCGGCCCAGTCGGAGACGGTGCTGTTCTCCAGCACCCGGTGGTCGCGCCCCGGCCATCCCTTATCGAACAGGTCGGTGTGGACTGTGTCCGTCGCGTCGGCGGCCGCGATCCGCTCGCGGTAGTCGTCGACGACGTTCGCCTCCTCGGTGGCGACGAAGCGTGTTCCCAGCCAGGCGCCGTCGGCGCCCAGCGCCAGCGCCGCGGCGACCCCCCGCCCGTCCGCGATGCCGCCCGCAACCACGACCGGCACGTCGACGGCGTCGACGACTCGCGGCACCAGCGGCATGGTCGCCACCTCGCTCTGGAGGTGACCGCCGGCCTCCCATCCCTGGGCGACGACCACGTCGACCCCCGCCGAGGCGGCCGCCCGGGCTTCCGCGGCTGTTCCGACCGTCGCGAGTACTGTCGCGCCGGCGTCGTGGATGCGGTCGACGTGTGGCGTCGGGTCGCCGAACGACAGCGAGATGATCTCGGCGCCGGCGTCGAGCACCGCGTCGAGATGCTCCGCGGTGGGGACGTGTGTCGTCCGGTCGTCCAGCGCGAGGTTGACCGCCACGGGGCCGTCTGTGGCTGCCCGCGTCGTCTCGATCACCGCTCGGGTCCCGTCTAGCGACCGCCACGTCACCGCCAGGTGGCCCAGGCCGCCGGCGTCTGCGACCGCCGACGCCAGGTCGGGACACGTCGCGCTCCCGATGGGCGCCTGGACGATGGGGTGGTCGACGCCGAGCACGTCGTGGAGGGCGGTGTTCATATGCAGTGGCTACCCCGGTCTGCGTGTAACGGTTTCGCTACCGACATCGGCCCTCTGACCGCTCGCGAGCACACGAGCCACGCTTGACTTTCTCCCCTCCCTGGAGGGGGCTTCCGCTCGCTCCGTGTCAGTCAGCGCCCGCGGCCGACCGCGCCGTGACGAACTTCGAGAGGTCGGTCTCGACGTGCGTACTTGCCGCGTCGGCCGAGTCGAACGGTCGGTTGACGACGATGTCACCGGCACGCTGCTTGCCGATGCCCGGAATCTCGGTCAACTCGTCCATCGACGCACTGTTCACGTCGAGCGGGTGCGGCACGCCCGTCACGGAACGGTAGCCGTGGTCTGTGATGGCCACGTCCAGCGTCCGCCCGAGTTCGCGCTCGCCCGGAATCGCAACGAGCAGCGGGTACGTCCCCAGCTGTCGACCGAACGTCCTGCCGTCCTGATGGTACTCGAGGTGGACGTCGGGGAGGACGGTGCCGGGCGGAGCGACCCGCTGGAGCATCGGATTGTCGATCTCCTCGCGGATCTCGGATTTGTACTCCTGGAACTGCTCTTTGTGCGCGTGCGCGACGGAGGCGCCGGTCTCGGCCATCTCGGTCCCCTCGAACGACATCACCTGCCGGATGTTCACCCGGCGGAGCATCAGGCCGGCGTCCATCACGCGCTGGAGGAACGCCCTGTTGTGCTCGTAGGTCTCCATCCGCTCGCCCTTCAGCCCGTGGAGCAGGTTTATTCCCGGCAGCAGTTTGGGCAGCCGCCGGGCCGCATCGGGCCCGTGGTTCGGCGCCGAATCGTGGTCGCCACCGGGCCGCCAGCCCGCCGCCTCGTTGACGATGCGAACCGCCTCGAAGCACTCCTCGGCGGTCACGTTCAGGTTGTTCTCCTCCTGCACCACGGGGTCGGCGGATTCGAGGCCGAACGCCGCGGTGTCCCCGGGCGTGTTGTGCTCGGCGATGATCTCGATGCCGGCGCGGGCCTTCTCGGGCCACTCGACGACCGTGATGGGGTTCATGTTGTCGAGGTGGAGCGTATCGAGGTCGGGCGCGGCCTCCCGGATGCCGCCGTACAGCTCCCGGAGCGCCTCGGGGTTCGGCTTCTCTCCGTCGCCGCCGTACGCGAGGATGTCGGCCTGCCGGCCCAGCCGGAAGTCCGTGACGCCCTGCTCGTACAGCGCCCGGACCTCGCCCGTCACGGTGTCGACCGTGCGGAACGAGGGGTCGCCGTACAGCGGCTCCGTGCAGAACGAGCAGCGGTAGGGACACCCCCGCGAGGTCTCGAGTTCCGCGATGATGTATTCGGGGTGGTTCGGGTGCTGTTCGACGACGAACGCGCCCTGTCGGGCCCACCGGCCGATCTCCTCGTTCGAGCGGTAGCGGTCCTCGAACCCCTCCAGCCCGTTGTGCGCGAGGTCGTAGGCCGCGGCCTCGACGTCTGCCATCGCGAGGAAGTCGAAGTCGAGGTCGTCGCGTTCGGTCTCGGTCGCGCCCTCGTTGGCCTCGCCCACGCCGAACCGGACGGGCCCGCCGATGAGGCTCGTCCCCTCGGCGGTCCACGCGAGTTCGCGCACCTCGTCCGGCTCGGCGGGCGTGCCGCCGACGTACTTCCCCGGGACGGTCATCCCGCCGAGGTAGATCATCAGGTCGGCGTCGGCCACGTCGCGCCACCGCGAGCGCTCCTCGCGCAGCGCGTCGATGGTGTGGTAGGTGATGCTCTCGCGGGGGACCCCGGCGTCGACGAGCGCGCCCGCCGTGTACCGCGGATAGGTCGAGATGTACGGGGGGACGCCGAAGTGGGCCGGTTCGTCGACGTAGCCGTCCACCAGCGTCACGTCGAGATCGGCGGGGTCCTTCATTGGCGGTCCCTATCGTGCGGAGAGACAAGAGCGTGACTACCTGGCGTGTCGCCTCGACAGGATCGATCGGAGACTCCTATGGAATGTACGTCGGTTCAGTGGAAGGCGCTACAGATGGTGCTGCGTGTCGGGCGCGTGTTGGCGCGTATCGGTCACGGATCGTCCGTCCAGTATGGACGCGTCGAGGTAGTTAGGCCGGGTGACTCGTTCACCGCTCGCGAAAGAGCGATGAGTTTGTCCGGCGGGAAGACCCGAGACGGTCGTGTTGCTCGCGGGCAGTCAGCGGGGGCGCGTCGTGGTACCCGCTCGCGGTCGTGCGGTCCTCCGG
>JBDGSA010000044.1:0-5933 GCA_042217755.1 Haloglomus sp.
TCCTGCACGACCCGGGCGCCCTCCTGCACGACCCAGACGTCACCCTAACACGTCGCCCTTTTGCGCGCCGACCACCTAGCGAGGGCCAGTGACCGATCCGGAGGATGACGCCGAACCCGAGCCGACCGACGAGGAAGCCGAGGCGGAATCCGTCGGAGCCGCCAGCCCGCCGGAGTTTCCCATCGACGCGTTCTACGACCTGCTGGAGGACCGCGAGCGGCCGGTCGTGACGGCGAGCGAGGTCGCCCGGGCGCTCGACTGCTCGCACGCGGCCGCCGAGGACGCCCTGCACGCGCTCGTCGACGAGGGCCGCATCGAGCGCCAGGCCGTCGAGAACGACCCGGTCGTCTGGTACCCGACGGACTGGAAGGAGACCCAGGGGCGCGAGCGTGTCGTCGTGTTCCCGAACCGCCGCGAGGTCATCGTGGATCAGCCGAGCCAGTTCACCCGGGCACAGCTCTCGACGCTCGCGCGCCTGGAGGACGTCAACGGGGAACGCGGCTACCGGTACGTCGTTCGCGAGGACGACATCTGGCGTGCGCCACAGGAGACGTTCGAGGAACTGCAGCGATCGATGCGGCAGGCGCTCGGCGGGCGCTACGAGGCGCTGGAGGAGTGGGCCGAGGGGCAGTGGGAGCGCGCCCGGAAGTTCCGGCTCTACACGCACGAGGAGGGGTACGTCGTCCTCGAGGCCGCGAGCGCCGACCTGCTGGGCAACGTCGCCGAGCAACACCTCGACGACGGCGTCCTCCGGGCGCGCATCAGTGACACGGAGGCGTGGGTCGCCGAAGACCGCACGGCCGAGGTCAAACGGACGCTGTACGAGGCCGGCTACCCGGTGCTCGACGAGCGCTCGCTCGAGGAGGGCGACGACCTGCCAGTCGAGTTGCGCCTCCAGCTCCGGGACTACCAGAACGACTGGGTGAAGCGATTCGTCTCGAAGGGCGCGGGCGTGCTCGTCGGGCCGCCGGGCTCCGGGAAGACCGTCGCCGCGATGGGCATCATGGCGGCCATCGAGGGCGAGACGTTGATTCTCGTGCCGTCACGCGAACTCGCGGCGCAGTGGCACGACGAGCTACTGGCGAACACCTCGCTGACCGAGGAGCAGGTCGGGGAGTACCACGGTGGCCGCAAGGAGGTACGACCGGTGACCATCGCCACGTACCAGACCGCCGGGATGGATCGCCACCGGCACCTGTTCGACGACCGGCAGTGGGGCCTCATCGTCTACGACGAGGTGCATCACATCCCCGCGCCCATCGCCCGGCGGAGCGCGCAGTTGCAGACCAAGCACCGCCTGGGGCTCAGCGCGTCGCCGATACGCGAGGACGAGAAGGAGGACGAGATCTACACGCTCGTCGGGCCACCCGTGGGCACGGACTGGGAGGCGCTGTTCGAGGCCGGCTACGTCGCGGAGCCGGAGGTCGAAATCCGGTTTGTCCCGTGGGCGAGCGACCTCCACGAGAACGAGTACGCCAGCGCCGAGGGGCACGATCGGCGGATGGCCGCCGCGACCAACCCGGCGAAGGCCGCCGAGATCGAGGCCATCCAGCGGGACCACGTCGGCGAGAAGACGCTCATCTTCGTCGAGTACATCGAGCAGGGGAACGCGCTGGCCGAGGAACTTGGCCTCCCGTTCGTGAGCGGCGAGACCCCTCACGCTCGCCGGCGGAAGCTGTTCGAAGAGTTCCGAACTGGGCCGCGCGACGCGCTCATCGTGAGCCGCGTGGGCGACGAGGGTCTCGACCTGCCCGGCGCCGAGGTCGCCATCGCCGCGTCGGGCCTGGGTGGTTCCCGGCGCCAGGGCGCCCAGCGCGCCGGCCGGACGATGCGCCCGGTCGGAAAGGCCCGGATGTACGTGCTCGCCACGCGCGGAACGAAAGAAGAGGAGTTCGCCCGCCAGCGGACCCGCCACCTCGCCGCGAAGGGCGTTCGTGTCCGCGAACGCGACAGCACGGCGTGGTCGTTCGAGGCCGGCGAGACGACGCGAGCCGACGGGAGGGCGGATACGACAGAAGGAGACGAGAGAAGGGACGCTACGAAAGAAGACGAAGCCAACGCCACGAAAGAAGACGGAGAAGAAGGCGAGAGAGCTAACGCGACAGAGGAAGACGAAGCCAACGCCACGAAAGAAGACGAGAGCGACGCTGACCAAACCTACTAACCACCCCCCGACGAACGGCGGGGCGTGAGCGAGGACACGGAGTCGTCGGGTGCGGCCGGGTCGGAGCACCGCGAAGACGTCGGCCGCGGCCGGCGCCACGAGCGGCTGGAGCGCCATCCCACGCCGGGACTGAAGAACTCGCTGCAACACTGGCGCGAGGCCAGATCCATCCCCACCGTCGTCGTCAACTACCTGTTCGTCCTCGTGGCACGGCTGACACCTGCACTCCCGGTCAAGGCCTGGGCGCTCCGGCGTATCGGCGTCACCGTCGGAGCGGGCGTCTCGTGGGGGCTAGAGGCCACGCCGGACGTGTTCTGGCCCGAACTCATCACGCTAGAGGACCACGTCATCGTCGGCTACGACGCCACCATCCTCTGCCACGAGTTCCTGCAGGACGAGTACCGGACCGGCGAGGTTCTGATCCGCGAGCGAGCGATGATCGGCGCCGGGACCATCATCCTGCCGGGTGTCGAAATCGGGGCCGGTGCGCAGGTCGCGGCCAACTCGCTCGTCGCCGAGGACGTTCCGGCAGGAGAGACGTGGGCTGGCGTCCCCGCCGAGCCGGTCGTCGACCACGAGGCGCCGCGCGGAAACGAGACGGGAGACGCAAATCCGACCGCCGACTCGCCCGGACATTGAAACTCGAAGCCGAAGCCGAAGCCGAGTCCAGCGGGCGTGTACACCGTGGGACCCGTGCGCGGGAGCGCCACCACATGGGGGTCTACTTCGGTCAGTGCGGCGCCGCTCCCGCGTGAGCGTGACGGTGACGGCGCTGGCGCCGCCTGCTTGCCACTTCTCGAGCCGCCGGTGTGGGTGGGCCGCTGAGGTCACGGCCCGCCGCGATCGGCAACACTCAGTCCCGGACACGGACGACGCCGGACTCGAACAGCTTCCGGTTCGGGAGGACGAACTCCCGGCCGTCGCTCTCGATGCGGGTCACGAACACGTCTACCTCCTGGACGATGCCGCGCTGGCCGTCGATGACGACCTCGTCGCCGATGGTGTAGGGCTCGTTGAGAACGAGGTAGATACCCGCGGCCGCAGAGGAGAGCATGTCCTTGAACGCGAGCCCGCCGATGAAGAACACGCCGAACGCGTAGGCGGCCAGCAACACCAGCAGCGCGGCGGTCGCGACACCGAGTTGCCCGAGGGCGACGAGCGCGGCGATGTAGAAGATGCTGTACTTGACGACGAACGGGAGCGCGGTCACCTCGGGGAGTTTCACCGAGCGGAGCCGCTCGCCGACGATGACCTCCGCCTTGTCACCGAGGATGAGGCCCACGATGATGACGAGCGCGGCGATGAACACGCGCGGGAGGAAGTCGGTGAGCCCCTGGATGAGCAGTCCCGCGTCCAGAAAGCCCGCGACGCGGAGCGCGAGGATCGTGCCGACGACGACGACGAACAGCCCGGAGAGCCGGGAGACCAGATTCACCGTCGAGGTGCCGAGCCGCCGGGCCGTGCGCTCGAACAGCGTCCCCTCGACCTCCTCGGGTACGCCCGCGTTGGTGAGGAGGCGGTTCAGGAGCCGCGTGAAGGCGATGCCCACCACGAACGCGATGACGACGATGAGGCTCGCGACGAACAGGTCGATCTCGCTGGTGAACAGGCGCCTGAGCAGCTGTCGGAGGCCCGAGATCTGTCCGACCATGGCTCAGTAGTCCTCCGGGTCGATCTCCAGGACGATTTCGCCGCCCTTGAACGCCCGGACCAGCCCGTCGGACTCGGAGAGCACGATAGCGACGGCGTTCGTATCGCGCGTGATTGCGCCGCCGGCCATGTGGCGAGCGCCGAGGCCCTTCGGGATGTCGACGCCTTCGGCCGACGGTTCGAGGTAGCGATACGCGGAGACGATCTTCCCCGAGTCCGAGATGATGAAGGCTCCGTCGAGTCGGGAGAACTCCTTCAGCATCACGTTCACGATGGGGTCGCCGACGTGCACGTGGCTCTTCTCGAACGGATTGTACGACAGCGGGCGGGACTTGTTCATCACCTTGCCCGCGTCGCCGACGACGAATAGTGCGCCGACGGGCTTGCCCTTCTGGCCCTTCTTGCCGAGTTCGATCGCCACCTCCAGCACGTCACGGATGACGGAGGCCTCGGCCCGGCTGTCGGCGAACAGTTCGTAGACGCCCGAGCGGGGGAACTCGCCCGCGCGGACGCGAACGAGGCTGTCGATGTCCTCGGCGAAGGTCTTGGCCGCACACAGCACGACGTCTCCCTCCTCGATGAGTTCGTTCTCGAGTGCCCCCTCGATACCGAACCGGATGCGCTGGGCGACGTCGGCGAATTCGAGCGGGAGCTCGACGAAGTGGTCGGCGTCGACCGCGTTCTCGCCGGCCACCACGATGCCCGGCACGTCCACCGCCGCGACCCGCTCGTAGTAGGACCCACTGGGATTGAACAGCAACACGGCCGCTACGCCGTCCGTCATTTCGCCGACCAGGTCGCGCAGGTCGCTCACGCCCTGAACCTCTCGGACGACACCTAAGAGGTTTGTGGGCCGTCAGGCGCGCGTCTCACGTCTGCAAGTGAAGCGACATGTCCGCGAACGGGACGACCTCGCCCGACACCACGCTATATGGAACCGGGGCACCTGCAGCGAGTCATGGCCACCGACGACCCACCGGCCACCCGGATGTACCGCCACCGCCACGACACGCTCGTCACCGAGCGGGGAGACCCCGCGGACCCGACGCTGGTCTGTGCGCACGGGACGCTGATGGACCGGACGATGTTCGACCCCCAGCTCGACGCACTTTCGGACGACTACCACGTCCTCGCGTACGACTTGCGGGCGCGGACCGAGCACTACACCGGCCCGTACGACCTGTACGACCTCGCGGACGACTGCGAGGCCCTGCTCGACGCCAGAGGTATCGACTCCTGTACCCTGGCGGGGATGTCCATGGGCGGATTCATGGCGCTCCGGTTCGCCGAGCGCTACCCCGAGCGGCTGGACGGCATCGTCATGGTCGACTCCATCGCGCGACCCCACGACGAGAGCGACATCGAGCAGTACGGACAGATGATCGACACCGCCCGCGAGATGGGCGAGGTGCCCGAGCCGATGGGGGAGACGGTGAGACACATTCTGTTCGGCGCCACCTCCAACCAGGAGCGCACGGACCTCGTCGACCGCTGGGTCCAGCGGTGGCTCACCTACCCGGGCGAGGCCGTCTACCAGGAGGTGTCCTCCTGGCTCGAACGCCCGGACTTCACCGACGAACTGGCGGGTATCGATGTGCCCGTGCTGGCCATCCACGGCGAGGAGGACACCGCACTCGAGATGGAGAAGGCAGAAGACATGGTCGAACACCTGCCGGACGGGCGCCTGGAGCCAATTCCCGAGGCGGGACACTCCTCGAACACGGAGAACCCCGAGGCTGCGAACACCGCGATTCGAGCGTTCCTGGAGGAAGTGTACTAGAGCAGCGATAATTGAGGGATTTGTGTAAATGCTATTTTAATAACGAAATTACTATATTATATTCGAGATAAATTTATTATTTTCTGAATTCTTTCGCTCTCTCAACGTGTACGGTGACGCCGACGCCAGGAACAGCTCCGAAGCCCTCGCGCTCTCTCACGGTGACGGCAACGGCGACGACCGAACTGTCTCCGAAGCCCTCGCGCTCTCGACCACCCGGGAGTCGCTGTGCTCCTCGGGTTCGCTTAGCTCACCCTGTGGTGCTTGCTTCCTCCGGGCCGGGTCGAGAGCGCTCGCCCTTCGAGTCCGCCAGGAGTCGGCTGTTCCACGGGCGCGGTG
>JBDGSA010000133.1:0-5818 GCA_042217755.1 Haloglomus sp.
CGACCGCCCGACAGCGGCCGGTCGATGCGGAAATGACTTAGCGCAATCCGTATGACTCACCGGCGCGGCGTTCCGGCCACCGCAGCCAGGCCGGCGAGGAGGAGCGCGCCCGCGAGCACGACGGCCGCCGGCGTGGCGGCGGCGACGACCCGCTCCATCACGAAGTACGCCCCCCACGACCTCGAGAACTCCGCGGCCAGCGCGACGAGGCCGACGCCCGCGACGAGCAGACAGAGCGCACCGGCCGCCGCGACCGCGAGGCCCCCGGGCCGGTTGCCGGGGAGCCGCGACCGGAGGTCGGACGAGTCACCGTCACTCATCGGGGACCACCCGGCGCCCGACCACGAGCAGTCCGAACAGCGGGAGCAGAACGACCAGCAGCCGGCTGACGAACAGCGCCATCACGCTGATGGTCGATTCGAGGTGGATAGCCCAGTGCCAGGTTCCTTTCAGCTCCGCGATGATGGCGACGGTCCCGACGATGAGCAGCGCGAGTCCCAGAAGCGCCGTCAGCGAGTAGACGACCAGCCGCAGGTACCCGAGAGCGGTCGCCGCGTCGAACCGTCGGCTCGTGCTGGTCTCGACCCCCATCACTCACCTCCCGGCGCCGACCAGTTGCGGTACAGGTCGTACACGATGGCGCCGAAGACGACCGCGCCGAGCGCGAGGACGAACGTTCCCGTTCCGAGGAGGTCGACGGACTGGCTTCCGACGTGCGTGACAACAGTTGACACGTCAATCGATAGGTGCGGCCGGAGCGGCTAAACCCTTGCGTCCGCTCTGCGGAGGGGCGGGCCTTCGCCCCGCTGCCGCCGTAGCGGCTCCGTCGGCCTGCTCGCTCACCGCCACCCGTGCGTGACTGCTCGTCAATACACCAAATATAGGTAAAATTATCTGAAAATTACGAATATCCGGAGATAATACACGAAACTATAGAAGAATATCTGACTTTTCCCTGATGTATCCGCGGGTCAGTGTGGCCGTCCCCGAGCAAGGCTTTTCGCTGTCCGGGCCAAGTGTGTGCCGAGCCCACATGACTTCGCGACGCGCCGTGCTCGGGCGGTTGGCTGCGGTCGCCGGGAGCGTCGGCCTCTCGGGGTGCGCGCAGTTCCTCGCAAGCCGGGCGGAGGCGCCGACCGTCGACCTTCCGCCGAACCCTCGGGCCGCCGCCCTGCCGACCCGTCAGCACGCCTGGGGCGAGACACTCCGAACAGACGCCGACGGCAACCGCCTCTCTCCCCGGCACCACCGGGTCCTCCTGCTCGATCTCGCGGCCGACCCGGACGACGACGCCGCCCGGACCGTCGAGCGCGCGATGCGGACGCTCGAGGCGGCCTACGACTGGGGTCCCGAGGGCCTGCTGCACATGCTCGCGTGGGGGTCTGCCTACTTCGAGCGCCTCGGCCGACTCGACGACTCGCCCGTCCGCCGGCCGAAGGTCCTCTCGCGCACGGACGACCCGGACCTGCTGGCGTTCGACGCCGCGCTGGTGCTCGCGAGCGATGTCCCCTCGCACCTGACGGCCGCCGACGCGGCGATGTTCGGCAGGCGCGAGACGCTCGCCGGCGAGTCCATCGGCGCCCGCCTCGGCGATGTCTTCTCGGTCGCGGCCCGCCGGACGGGGTTCATGGGTGAGGGGCTCCCCGCCGCCCACGCCGACGCCGAGGGCGTCCCCGACGCCGTTCCCGAGGACGCCCCCATGTTCACCGGGTTCTTCTCCGGCCGGTCGCGGACCCAGGCCAGCGAGGATCGGGTCACCATCGCCGACGGCACCTACGCCGGCGGGACCACGATGCACCTCTCGCACCTCCGCGAGGACCTCGGCGAGTGGTGGGCGATGGCCGACGACGAGCGCCTCGCCCGGATGTTCTCGCCGGACACGGCGAGCGAGGAGGTCGCCGAGTTCGAGCGGGCCGTCCCCGTCGAGGGCGACGCCCGCGAGGACGCCAGCGAGCACGGCGTCGTCGGGCACTTCCAGAAGGTCGCCCGCGCCCGCCGAGACGGCGAGCCGTTGCTCCTCCGGCGGGACTTCAACACCGTCGACGGCGGGGGGCCCGGCCTCCACTTCCTCTCGCTCCAGCGCGATCTGGCGGATTTCGCGCGAACTCGTCGGGCGATGAACGGCTGGTACCTCCGCGACGACCATCCCGACATCACCGACCGCGAGAACAACGGCCTCCTGAACTTCATCACGGTCACCTCTCGCGCTAACTTCTACGTGCCGCCCCGCGACCGCCGCGCGTTCCCGCCGTAGTGGCTGCTACGAGCCGATGTGGGGGTGTCGTGGACGGCCCGGAGGAGCCGTCACTCGTCGTCGGACTCGTCGAAGGAGATGTCGCCGTCGACCTCACCGCGGTTCACCTCGTGGGGCCAGATGCCGTGGTCGTAGACCTCGAAGCCGTTGTGGTGCTCGACGGCGCCCTTCGGTCGCCAGTCGGTCTCCTCGTGTGACATGGACTACCATTCTGGTGTTCCAGACATAAAGGTTTCCGCGACGAACGGCCCGGTGAATCGGACACGCGATGGCGGTGGATCGGCCGCGGGCCCGGTGACTCGGCCGCGGGCCCGGTGACTCGGCCGCGGGTACGGTGGATCGGCCGCGGGTACGGTGAATCGGCCGCGGGCCCGGTGGATCGGCCGCGGGTACAGAGTGTGCGGTTGCGCGAGAACGCTGTTCGCCGACTCGAGCGCGGCTCCGGGTGCGGCGCGCGTCGGGTCGAACAGTGGATCAGTCCGGCGGCGCGGCGTTCGGCGGGCGTTCCTCCTCACCGGCCTCCTCGAGGAAGGCGTCGGCGAACAGGTCGACGTGGAGTTTCAGGACCGTACTCTCGTCGAGTTCCGTCGCCTCGGCCTGTCGGGAGAGGAAGGCCGCAAGATCGTCGGTCGGTTCGTGGGTCACGGTTCGGCCGTCGACCGAGAATTCGACCTCGTAGGCGCCCGAGACGAGATGCTCGACCTCGAGGAGGGCCTGTTCGACCTTCGTCTCGAGGGCGTCCTCCGTGTCGGTCATCCGGCTCTCGGCCCACTGCTCGGCGGCCGCGAGGAACCGGTCGCCGACCTCGAACGAGAGGCTCAAAACGTCACCTCCTCGTCGGCCTCGAAGGCCGTCGTCCAGACGGTCGACTCCTCGCACACCGGACACGGCTGGCGGATGCGGGACTGCTCGAATCGCTGGAGGTCGGCCATCTGGCCGCACTCCTCGCACTCGAAGTACGGCATCACTCCGGCGGCCACGCCTGCGGCGCCGGTTCGACCTCGGTCAACTCGCCGTAGAGCGTAACCAGCAACCCGACCAGCGCCGCGAGTACGACCAGCCCCACGATGCCGCCGACGGCGGTCGGGCCGACGAACTGTCCCGGCGGCCATTCCGTCCACTGGAACGCCGTGGCCACGTCGAGGGCCACGAGCAGCGTCCAGCCGGTCGCGACGAGGACGCCGAACGTTATCCACCGCGTCCGCCGCAGTGCGTCTCTCATGCCCATTGGTATCACCTCTCAGTACCGATTCCGGCGCGCGCGTCAAAAATCTACCGCGAACCGTGCCCCACCGCGAACCGTGCCTCACCGCGCGCCGCGGCCTCCCCTCTCCCGGCGAGCACGACGGGACCGCTGTTTTCACCTCTCGGTGTCGCTCGCGTCGGCCGCGCCGTCGCGGCCCTCTCCTCCGGCCGCGTCGTCGCTCCCGGTATCACGCGTGCCGTCGCTCTCGTCGGCGTCGCCCGCGAGGTCCCATCCGGCTTCGCTCGCGGCCGTCGACAGCGGAACGAACTCCCAGTCGGCCGCCTCGGCGATCCACGACTCGTCGTCGAGGCCGACGACGACCATCCGGTCGGCGTAGAACATCGAGTGGTGGTCGATGCCGGCCAGTCGCTCGTCGGGCGCCGTGCCCGAGCCGTTGAAGAAGTCGGCGTCGATGGTGTGATCGCGCTGGAACTTGTTGATGACGTGGGCCTCGACCTCACCGACGATGCCGACCCAGTCGGCCCACCGTGCCGCGTCCGCGAACACGGCCGCCGGGTTCTCGAACCGCCGGGCCGCCCGGTAGGTGAGCGCCATCGTCATGTCGTCCGTCCCGCCGCCGTGGGGGCCGCTCGCCGCGTCGTCTGCGCCGCCCGCGGCGGTCGTGCCGGCGGCCTCGGGGTCGCCCGCGCGGCCGTCCGTGGTCTCCGTCTCGGGCGCGTCGGCCCCCTCCGCTGACTGGTCGCGGGCGGTCGCTCCACCGGCCCCGCCGCCCTCCTTCGGGATACCCACAGGCCGGTCCTGGTTCGATCGGGGGACGTGGGGCACGGCATCGCCGATGCGCTCGCGGGCGGCGTCGGCCGCGGCGGCCTCCTGGGCCGCGACGTCGGCGTGTTCGTCCGCGGGTCCGTCGGGTGCTGGTCTCGGGTCGCCCTCCCGCGTCTCGTCGTCGGCAGCGCTCGCTCCCCGACCGCCGCTCGCCCTCTCGTCGGGCGAGTCGCCACCGTCGGTCGGGCCGCTGTGGGGGGCACTCGAGTCGGCGTTCGAGTCGGCGCTCGCGGCGGCCTCGTCGTCCGCGTCAGCGGCGGGCTCGTCATCGTCGCGCCAGAGCCAATCCCCGCGGTTCCCCGCCTCGTCCGGTTCGTCCGTCTCGTCGGTCACCTCGTCGAGGTCGATGCGGTCAGTCATGGATGGGTGTCTCGGTGACGGGCGTCTCAGTCATGGATGGGTGTCTCGGCGACGGGCGTGTTCTCGTCGACGGTCGCATAGAGGTCGAGGCGCTCCAGTGTCTCGCGTGCGGGGATGCCGTCGGCACTCCAGCCCCGCGCCGCGTAGTAGGCGTCGAGCATCCGCTCGAACTCGGCCGCGGAGAGCGCCCCCTCCGTATCGAGCGCGTCCGGGAGCGTATCGTCCGCGCGGTCGAACCCCTCGCGCACGTTGAACAGCCGGGTCAGCGTCCAGATCCGTTCGCCGGTCCGCGCGAGGTCCCCGTGGGGGTGGTCGACGGCGTCCAGCCATTCCGCGGCGTCGACCACCTCGCCGACGAAGTCGTCCGCGACGAGCGACCACCGGACCGAGCGCACGTCCTGGGCCTCGATGACGGCCTCGGCGCCGGCGGCCGGGCTCCAGGGCTCGTCGAAGACCTCACACTCGACCGGGCGAGCCCGTCGGTGGCAGGCGCCGCGGTCGCTGGTCGCGTAGGCCAGCGCCATGCTCGCGGCCCCCCGGGGGTCGTACGACGGCAGCGCCATGTCCTTGACTGTCGGGATGAGTCCCTCGCCGCCGAGCGCGGCGGCCGCGGCCTCGACGCCGTCGGCCAGCGCGTCCCCGAGCGGCCCCTCTCGGGTGGCGATCTCACGGAGGAGTTCGCGGGCCCCCTCGGGGTCGCCGAAATCGAGGTCACGCGCCACCACGCCCTCCTCGGCGGCGCGGATCGCCCAGGCGACGGCATTGCCCGCGCTGATGAGGTCGATGCCGAGGCGGTTGCACAGCTCGCCCAGTTCCGCGACGGCGTCGAACTCGTCGAGGCCGAGCCCCGCCCCGAGCGTCATGGCGGTCGCGCCCCGAGGCACAGAGTCACCCGCCTCGGTCTCGACACGGAACCCGCCCGGGATGGGACCGTCGTGCTCGCGTTCGCGTGCGGCCGCACGGACGGCCTCGATGCCGATGTCGTCGGTTGCCTCGAACCCCTGCTCTTGCCACCCCCGTGCCGCGAGCACGCCCGCCGCGTCTGCGAAGTCGACGGTCTCGACGGTCCCCGACGCGCGCTGCCAGCGGCCGGTGTCGCTCTCGCCGAACGCGTCGGCGTCCCGCCGGCGAAGGCGCTCGAGCGCGGGCGACGGCTCTGGCCGCTCTCCCCG
>JBDGSA010000070.1:0-5783 GCA_042217755.1 Haloglomus sp.
CCTCGCGCTGGTCGTGCGTGCCGAACAGGCCGCTCCAGACGCGCTTCTCGTACTCCAGGCCGACCGACTGGGGCGCCTCGTGGACCTGGTTGAGTGCCTCCTTCGCGCCCCGGAGGGCGAACTGCGGCTTCTCGGCGATCCGCTCGGCGAGTTCCAGCGCGCGGTCGAGGGTCTCCCCGTGGGAGACGACCTCGCCGACCAGTCCCGCGTCACGGCAGGCCTCGGCGTCGAGCCGCTCGCCGAGGAACACCATCCGGCGGGCGGTCTCGTCGTCGACGAGGCGCGCGAGGCGCTGAGTGCCACCCCAGCCGGGGACGATGCCGAGGTCGATCTCCGTCTGCCCGATGAGGGCGTTCTCGCTCGCGACCCGGATGTCCGAGGCGAGTGCGAGTTCACAACCGCCGCCAAACGCGTAGCCGTTGACCGCGGCGACCACGGGGGCGGGGAACGATTCGACGGCGTCCATCACGGCGTGGCCGAGCTGGCAGTAGTCGTACGCCTCGGCCACGCCCAGTTCGGCCATGTGGGCGATGTCGGCACCCGCGACGAAGGCCTTCTCGCCAGCGCCCGTCACCACGAGCGCGCGGGCGTCGTCGCGCGCGGCGTCGAGTGCCTCGGGAATCGCCTCGAGAGTCGGCGCGTTCAGCGAATTCAGTTTGTCCGGCCGGTCCACGGTGAGGGTAGCGACGGTCCCGGCGTCGTTCCAGTCCAGGCTGACAGTCTCCGCGTCGAAGTCGGAAGCGGACATATTCGGGAATCGACCCCCCGCGGGATAAGAATGCGTGTCGACGGCGCCGGTTCGCGCTCCCGACGGCCGAGCGCCGGTCGCCATCGATTCATATCAAAAGCTATGAAATTCACTCACAAATTCGCAATTGCATCGAATATTATATATATCAGGATAAACCAGATATTTTGATACAGACGATCCGCGTCTGTCTCTGGAGAAACGCGGTCAGGCAGTCGAGAGACATATCTCTCCTCCCCTGCACCGGCCTGCATGGACGCCAACGACGCCTGGGTCCCGTACTACGACCTGCTCGGAATCGAGATGACGACCGTCGACGACGGCCACGCCGCGGCGCGGATGACCGTGACGGAGGAACACAGCGCGGCGCCGGAGACGCGGGTCGCCCACGGCGGTGCAATCGCGTCGCTCGCCGACTCGGTGGGCTACTGGGCCGTCAGTAGCGCCAACGACCTCGCACTCACGCCGACCGTCGACCTCCGACTCGACTACCTCGCGCCCGGGACCGACGACCTGACGGCCGAAGCAGAGGTCGTGCGAAACGGGTCGAGCGTCGGAACCGTCGACATCCTCGTCGAGCGGGCGGGCGACGGCGAGACGGTCGCACTCGGCCGCGGGACGTTCAAGACCGGCGGGAGCGACACCCGCGGTGCGTGGGACGGAGAGTAGCCGGTCGTTCGGTCAGCGGCGGTCGCTCGATCGCCGAGGGACGCCGCCGTCGTATCGACGTCCCGTCTAAGAGGCCGACCGGGCGGCGGCTCCGAGCGGGACCGCCGGCAGCAGTCCGGTGAATCGACCGCCGCGCCCTGCCGCATCGTCCCGGGTGCGAACCGCACCCACTAAGCGACCGCCACGACAGCCGTCTGTCATGGCGCGCGTTCCCTACCTCGACGGCGACGAGGTCCCGGAGGAGTACGGTTCGGTCTTCGAGCGGAGTCGGAGTGGCGCAACGCACTTGTTCGGCGTGGTGGCGCACAACCCGCCGGTGCTGGACGCCGTCGTCGCGTTCGTGCGGACGCTCTGGGAGGAGTGCGGGCTGGACGCGTCCGAGCGCGAACTCGTCGTGCTGACCGTGGCACGACAGACCCACGCCGACTACGAATGGCACCAGCACGTCCCGCTGGCGCTCGAGGCAGGGCTCTCGGAGGCCGACGTGCGGACCATCCGACGGGGGCAGTACGGCGACTTCGGCACCCGCCGGGAGGCGCTTTCGAGCTACGCTGCCGCCGTGGCGACCGCCACCGTCGACGACGCCATCCACCGGGCACTGGCCGAACGCGTCGACGACCGCACGCTGGTCGGCGTGACGATGCTCGCGGCCGCCTACACCGGGCTCGCGAGATTCCTCGACGCGCTCGCGGTCGGCCCCGAGGAGTCGTTCGTCGGCTGGGGACTGGACGGACTGGCCGAATGAGCCGACAAACCGACCGAGTGGGCGGATGGACCGACCGAATGAGCCGACAAACTGACCGAGTGGGCAGATGGACCGACCGAGTGAGCGGACATGAACCGACCGAGTGAGCGGATGAATCGGCCGAGTGAGCACGGCGCACGACAACCGTTTTCACAGGGCGCCACGACGCCGGGCGCATGAGCACGGATCGGCCCGACGGAGGGGAGGACCGCCGGGAGTCGTTCTGGGGCTGGGGCTGGGAGGACCGTCTCCCGACCGACGAGGAGCGCCGCGAACTCCGCTCCCGCATCGAGGGGCTGCTCGGCTTCCCCGAGCGGCCGCTGTTGGACCTGCCGACGCTTGACGACGTGACGCTCGCTCCGCCCCGCGTCGAGCCGCCCGAGAGCCTCTCCTGTGAGGCGTCGACCGCCAGGCGCAACCGGGTGATGCACACCTACGGAAGCGCCTACCGTGACCTCGTCCGGGGGTTCCACAGCCAGTTCGACGACGCGCCCGACGTCGTGGCGTACCCGGAGCACGAGTCGGACGTCCAGGCCGTCCTCGACTGGGCGACCGAGGCGAACGTGGCCGTCATCCCGTACGGCGGCGGGACCAGCGTCGTCGGCGGCGTCGAGTGCGACGGCGCCGGGTACGCGGGCGTCTGCTCGCTCGATATGGGCCGGATGAACCGGGTACTCGAGGTGGACGAACACTCTCGCACCGCGCGGATCCAGGCCGGCGCGACCGGTCCCGAGATCCAGGACCAGCTCGCGGAGCACGGCCTCCAGCTGCGGCACTACCCGCAGAGCTACGAGTTCTCGACGTTCGGCGGCTGGGTCGCCACCCGCGCCGGCGGGCACTTCGCGACGCGCTACACGCACATCGACGACTTCATCGAGTCCGTGCGGGCGGTCACGCCCGCCGGCACGCTCGAGACGCGCCGGCTCCCGGCGTCGGGTGCGGGCCCAGACCCCAACCGCTTTCTCCTCGGAAGCGAGGGCGCGTTCGGCGTCGTCACGGAGGGCTGGGCCCGGGTCCAGCCGCGCCCGCCGTACCGCACGAAGGCGACCGTCCGCTTCGACGACTACTGGGACGGCGTCGCGGCCTGTCGCGAAATCGTGCAGGCTCGCCTGACGCCCGCGAACTGCCGGCTCCTCGATGCCAACGAGGCGATGCTGAACGAGGTCGCCCTCGACGGCTCCTCCGTGCTGTTGCTCGGCTTCGAGTCGACCGACAGTCTCGGGCCCATCGAGGCGGACCTGGAGCGGGCAGTCGAGATCGCCCGGGGCCACGACGGCCGGCTCTCCGAAGGGCCGACCACCGAGGACCGGACGACCGACGGCGCGCCGGATGCCGACGAGACCGACGGCGCGTCGGGTACTGCTGGGAGCGACAGCGACGACGATGTCAGTGTCGGGGACGGCAAAGGAGACGTCAGTGTCGGGAGCGGCGACAGTGGCGACGACGAGGAGGGCGACTCCAGCGAGTGGCGCGAGTCGTTCGTCGAGGCGCCGTACATGTTCAACTCGCTGGTGAGCATGGGCGTCATCGTCGACACCTTCGAGACGGCCGTGACCTGGGACCAGTTCCCCGCGCTCCACGAGGCCATCCGAGAGCGAGTCACCGACGCGATGGAGGACGAGTGCGGCGCCGGCTTCCTCTCCTGCCGGTTTACGCACGCCTACGAGGACGGGCCGGCGCCGTACTACACGCTGCTGGCGCCCGCCGACGTGGGCCGGGAACTCGAGCAGTGGCAGGCCATCAAGGAGGCCGCCTCGGACACCCTGATGGAGTACGGCGCGACCATCACCCACCACCACGCAGTCGGCCGCGTGCATCGGGACCACTATCACGAGGAGACGCCGGACGCCTTCCTCGACGCGCTGCGGTCGATGAAACGGACGCTCGATCCCGAGGGCGTGATGAATCCCGGCGCGCTGCTGTAGGTCGCGTTCCGTCCGCTCACGCTCGGCGCGCTACTGGCGGTCGGTCCGCGTTCGGCGCGCTACTGGCGGTCGGCCAGCCGACGGCCCGCGAACCCACCGAGCGCTCCGAGTCCGGCGCCGTAGGCGGCGATGACCAGCGCCGCGAACACCATTGTCGCAGCCGTCACGATGCCGAGGCCAGTCGCCTGGATGGCAGATAGCCCGGCGAACATCCCGACGGCGACGAAGGCGAGTATCACGAGGGCTGGCACCGAAGCCAGAAACCCGGCGAGCGCACCGACGCTGGTCGACCGGTCGCGCTCTAGATATCCCGCGATACCGCCGCCGATGACCGGTGAGAACGGAAGAAACGAGAGCGCGACCGTGCTGACCGCGCCGAGCACGGCGTTCGCCCGATAGGTGCCGGGGGGCTCACCGTCCGATTCCCGCCGGCGCGAGCGGTGGCGCGTGACGGCGTAGCCGATTCCGAACAGGACCAGTCCGATGCCCGTCAACAGGAGGCCTGTTCCGGTCCAGAACACCACCTCCAGCGTGAAATCAAGCATCTGGGCCCGCGTGAGGTCCCGCTCGAAGACGATGACGGTCAGCTGTCCGGCCTCGGCACTCTCGGCGAGCAGGCCCCGGTCGACCACGAAGGTGAGGGCACTTCCCCCGACTGTCAGGGCCAACCCGGTGATGGCGACGATGGCGGCGACGATCCAATCGACGGCCGCGGGCAGGGTCTCACCGACCCGCGGGGAGGGCTCCGCTGTTACCATGCGGTGATAGATTCAGTCGCCGCTGATATTATTGTATCCCCGGTGTGACACGGCCTGGATCACATCCGCGGGAGCAGTCGGCACGGCCACTTGAGTGACTACAGGCGTGCCACTGCCACCAAACGGCGTCTCAGGGGGCTGTCGTTCACGCGGCAGCGACCGTCTGGAGACCCAGGGCGTCTCGAACCGGGGAATCCACCTGCCCGTCCCTGCCGCGGGGGGGAACGTTCAGGCACCGCGGGCCCGTACCGGGAGGTATGGCTCTGACAGCGGTGCTCCACCTCGGGACACGGCCGGCGCTCGGCAGTGGCATCGATGCGACTCACGTGGTCCACGTCCACGAGGACGGGGTCCCCCGGCTGCTGGCGTATTCAGTCGAGCCGGACGGCGGCCTGAACCGGGTTCCTGGTGCGTACGCACCCGACCTCGACGCCGACCCCGCGTACCCCGTGACCGACCTGCTGCTGGCGCTCCGGCGCGGCGGGTCAGCCGCCGCGCAGCGGCTCGACGTACTCGATACGAAGGCCCGCGCCAACTACGGCACCGGCTTCCGCGAGAAGATCTTCGACAGCGACGTGTCGTGGGGATCGGACGGCTACGGCCGCCACTTCGAGGCCCGTTCACAGCTGGAGTCCCATCCCTACGAGGGCGCCGTCGTTGTCGGCTTCCATCCCGGCGCGAGCGACACCGTCCGGCTCGCCATCGCCGACAACCTGACGCGCCTGGACACCGAAACAGAGACCTATGGGGTCCCCGCCGCGCGGGAATCGAGTGATAAGTCAGAATAGACCGGATATTACGTATATATCGAAATTATTTATAATATAATCGAAATATACGAAATATAGATTGAACAAGTCTCCCGAGGCGGCGCCGACCCGCATTCGACATCCGCCACCGTTGACGAGGTTGATATCCACTCGCAGCGTGTCATTCCG
>JBDGSA010000134.1:0-5740 GCA_042217755.1 Haloglomus sp.
CAACACGCTGAACACGCCGGTCGAGGTGCTCGAGACGGAGTACCCGCTGCGCGTGCGCCGGTACGCGCTCCGGCCGGACTCCGGGGGCGCGGGCGAGTTCCGGGGCGGTCTCGGCCTCCGGCGCGACATCGAGGTGCGAGCGGCGACCGCGTTCTCGCTGCTGGCAGACCGCCACCGCCACCGGCCGTACGGACTGGCCGGCGGGGAACCGGGCGCGTCAGGGGCGGCATTCCACACGCCCGCCGACGCCGACGAACCGGAGCGACTACCGCCGAAGACGACGCTCGACCTCGACCCCGGCGACGTGGTGAGCGTCCGCACGCCCGGCGGCGGGGGATACGGTGATCCGACCGACCGGGCCCGCTCGGCCATCGAACGGGACCTCCGACTCGGGAAACTCTCGGCCGAGGCCGCGTCCGAGCGATACGAGTACGAGAACGACTGAAATTGAGCCAGAAATATGCTATATCGTCGAATATTCCGTACATAAAATTATAAATTGAAATATAAATAAAAAATTTCAGAGTTAAGTCATCTATACTGCTTCTCGCCAGTCGCTACGTCAGTTCGCGGATGCCCTCCTGTGCGGCAGCAAAGAGGACCGTACAGCCCAGCGTGGCGGCGTACCAACTCGCCGCCACGCCGCCGTCGAAGTACCCCGAGGCGAAGGTCACGCCGTAGAGGAGCGAGCCGGTGATGACAGCGGCAGCGACCACGAGTTTCAGAACGAAGCCGGCGACGCGGGCGTCGGTCAGCGAGGCGTAGTCCGACAGCCCGCCGCCCAGGAGCGTCCCCCCGAGCGCGGCCGCCGGGAAGACGAGGAGGAAGGTGAGGTTCAGCCCACCGGCGTCGGTCCCCGCGGGCGCCGGGAACGACGACATGGTGACGACGAGCGAGATGAGGGCGAGGATGGCCCCAGCCCCGATCGACGTCCCGCCCCCCGACTCCCGGGCGCTCATCGGCCGGCGCTTCGGAGACACCCGGCAAGTGCTTTTGGGCGGCTGCGGGATGCGAGGAGCACAGGCACAGGCACGGGCACGGGCACAGACTCGGACCCGGGAGCGGGCACGGACACGGACACAGGCACGAGCACGGGCACGCGAGCGAGGGAGACGTCCCGACGATCACCGCCGCGCGCCGCGAGCGCACTTCACACGAACTCGCCGAGCCCCGACTGCTCGGTGTCGTCCCGTTCGACGATGCCGGGGTGGTCGTTCGTCGGGTCGTTGACGGCTGTCCCGATGCGATACGCCGCCAGGTCGTCGTCCGGGTACGGCCGGCAGAGGGCGGCGCGTTCCTCGGGATCGGCCTCGAGCCACCGCGCCTCCTCGTCCGGGCGCAGGACGACGGGCATCCGGTCGTGCAGGTCGGCCATCAGGTCGTTCGGCTCGGTCGTCAGAATCGTGACGCTCCGGCGGGTCCGGTCGCTGCCGGTCCACTCGCGCCAGACGCCGCCCAGCACCACGAGGTCGTCCGGCCGGTGGACGCGGTAGGGCTCCGTGCCGTGGTCCGTGGCCCGCCACTCGTAGAACCCCGAGGAGGGGACCAGACAGGGACGTTCGGCCCACGACTCGCGGAAGGCGGGTTTCTCCGCGACGGTCTCGGCGCGGGCGTTGATGAAGCCGTCGCCCGGACCGTCGGCCCACTCGGGCAGGAGCCCCCAGTGCTGGCGCTCGATGGTGTCCGGGTCGGTCCCCGTGACGACCTCGATGTCGTCCTGGGGAGCGATGTTGTATCGCGATTCGTATGCGCCCGGTTGGGCGTGCGTGGCGTCGAGCCGAGACTCCAGGGCAGCGAGCGGGGCGAACAGCGAGGTGCGGCCGCACATGAGACGGGATACGAGGGGCCGGGTCGTGGTTCTGTCGGCGACGGGGCGGCCGTGGGCCGCGGCGATCTCGCGGACGATGGCCGTCCCGATATCGAGCCGTCGGTAGCCCGCAACGTGGTCTCACCGCTTCCGGCGCGCTGACAGACAGCCTCTCAGGGAAGGGAGAGGGGATTTCGGCGGGTGCCGTGACCCGCATCTGGGAAACCCTCACAGATCATAAAAAGGGTTTGTACCACCGCGGCGGGTTCCGGCTCATCCGTCACCGAACAGCTGGGCGAACAGCGAGTCCTGGCCGCGGCGGAGCCGCTCTAAGAACGCCGACTTCGAGATGCCGAGGTCGGCCGCCACCTCTGTGGCCGTGGCGTCCCGTGGGACGGCGAAGTAGCCCGCGGCCAGCGCCGCCCGGACGGCCTCTTCCTGGGCGGGCGTGAGGTCCCAGCGCTTCGCGACGGGGCGGTCACCCTCCGCTCCGAGCGTCGTGACGCGCTCAAGCGCGACACCGATCTGGTCGCCAGCCGCCTCGAGGACCGCGTCGAGGACGTCGTATCCCACGACGGCGCCGACGTGGCGCTCGACCCCCTCGCGGTGGTGGACGGACTCGACGAGGAATCCCACGTCGACGAGTTCGTGGACGACACAGGGGTGTTTCGAGAGGCAGCGGTAGTTCCAGCGGCCGTCGACCTGCGAGCCGTGCAGGTACCGGACGCGGTCGTCGTCGTCGAGCAGCTCGCCGACCTGCCGGCTCGGCGTGCTGGCTCGGAGCAGGGTGTTCCCGTCAGCGCGGGCGAGCGGCGGCGCGGCGTCCACCGTCGTGTGCGCGTCCCGCGAGGCCTCCGCGAGTGGACAGTCGTCGCCCGTGACGCGGAACTCGACGACGAGGCACTCCGGCCGCATGCCATGCTATGGCGCACCTCTCGAACTTAAAACCGCCTCATAGACGGGCTAACAGGTTCAGATTTCCCATAAATATCTGTCGGTATGGAGCTCTCGACGGTGAAATCACGGGCCGGTCCCCGGCAGTTCGGCCCCGCGGACGACATGCCCAGAGCGTACCGCGAGGCGGCCACCCGGATGATCCAGTTCCACGCCAACAGCGAGATCATGGGCGCGTACATCGAGCGGCCGTTCGTCCGGCAGGCGCCCAGCCTCGACCGGAAGCTCGCCGTCAGCGCCCAGGTGCAGGACGAGATCGGCCACGGGCAGTTGCTCTACCGGGCCGCCGAGAACCTCGGCGTGAAGACGCGCTCGGAGATGCTGGACGAACTCGCTGCGGGCGAGGGGAAGTTCCTCAACTGCTTTCACTACCCGCTCGACTCCTGGTACGAGCTGCCGATGATCATGTTCTTCGTCGACGGCGCCGCGATGCGCCGACAGGCCTCGCTGAAGCGGACCTCCTGGGAGCCCTACGCCCACGCTATCGACAAGATCTGCTTCGAGGAGGGCTTTCATATCAAACACGGCGAGGACATCCTCCGGGAGCTGGCGACGGGGAGCCGCCGCGACCAGGAACTGCTCCAGCAGGCGTTCGAGAAGTGGTGGCCCTGCATCCTCCAGTTCTTCGGGCCGACGGACGACCAGTCTACGCACACCGACTTCGCGATGGAGGTCGGGCTGAAGACGATGCGCAACGACGCGCTCCGGAACGCCTTCCTCAACGCCTACCTCCCGAAGGCCGAGAAGTACGGCCTCGAACCGCCCGAGTACCCCCGCATCGAGTACCACGAATCCGAGGACCACTACGAGGTGTACGAGGAGGACCTCGACTGGGACGAGTTCTTCACCGTCGCCCGCAACGAGTTGCCGACCGGTCGCGGTCAGATCGAGAAGCGCCGGCGGACCCAGGCGGCCGTCGAGTGGGTCCGCGACGCCATCGAGACCGCCCCCGCGGGCGGAGAACCGTCCGCGGCCGCCGACTGAATCCATGATCTTCGAAGTGTTCCGCCAGGAGACGGCGACAGACTACCACGAGCACGTCGGCGACGTCCACGCGCCGGACGCGGAGATGGCCCGGCTGTTCGCACAGATCATGCACGCCCGCCGGAAGCCCGCGAAGTCGCTGTGGGTGGTTCCGAAGACCGAGATCGAGGTGGTCGACGCCGAGGACCCCGGCGTGGCGATGGGCGGCACCACGCAGAAGGCCTATCGCTGGGCGACCAACTACAGCACCGGCCGGATGGCCGCGGAGATCGAGGAGAGTGAGGCCGAACAGGCCGAGGCCGAGTCCACGCGCCGGGCAACTGACGGAACCGAGCAGGGAGGTGACGACCGATGACAGCCGACGGCGGTGGTCCCGACGGCCCGCGAAACGACCGCGAGTTCGCCCTGGGCGATCCGGACGAACTGTCCGGCCGCGAGCGAGCAGCTGTGGAGGCGTGCCTTCGTACGCTCGCGGACGACGAGTTCGTGCTCGCCGAGCGGTACACGGAGTGGCAGGTGCGGGGCCCGACACTGGAGAGCGACCTCGCCGTCGCCAACATCGCACAGGACGAACTCGGTCACGCGCGGCTCTGGTACGACCTGCTCTCTGATTTCGGCTACGCGGAATCGGAACTCATCTGGGAGCGCCCACCCGGGGACTTCCGCCACGCGACGCTGGTGGAGCGGCCCGTCGAGCGCGGCGACTGGGCAGACGCCGTCGTCCGCGGGTTCCTCTACGACGAATTCGAGTCGCTGCGGCTCGAAGCGCTCGCCGAGACCGAGTATCCTCGAATTGCCGACCGGGTCGGCAAGGTCCGGAGCGAAGAACACTATCACCGTGACCACGCTCGCAACTGGCTCGAGCGGCTGGTTGACGACGACCCGTCGGAGGGCGGCACGGGAACCGAGAGCCACCGTCGAGTGCAGGCGGCGGTCGACCGCCTGTTCCCGCACGCACTGACGCTGTTCACGCCGACCGAGCGGGAGCCGGATATCGTCGACCTGGGCGTGCGCCCGACGCCGCTGTCCGAGTTGCGCCGCGAGTGGCTCGAGACCGTGGTTCCTGTCCTGCGGGGCTTCGGACTCTCCCCCCCAGTGGCGACGGACGCCGGCGCCGAGACAGTCGACGAACTGCTCCCCGCCGCGGCGGGTCGTGACCGCGGTCACACGGACGCCTGGTTCGATCTGTACGACGAGTTCACCTTCACCTACCGGCAGCTTGACCGGGACGAGGCCACGCGGCTGATGACCGATCCCGACGAGGCCGCCGACGGAACCGTGCGACACGGAGGTGGTCGCCGATGAGCGACGCCGGACCGCCCGAGGACGCGATGGGAGACGCCGCGTCACGCGAGGACGTCGAGGACGCGTCCGCCGGCGGGTCCGCTGCTTCCGGCGAGTCTACTGTCCCCGGCGAGTCCTCCGTTCCCGGGGAGTCCGCTCCTCCCGAATCCTCCGCCCCTGGCGAGTCCACTCCTCCCGGCGACGAACCGGAGTACTGCGCGTACACGGACTACGAGTCCGGCACGGGACACCCCAAACTCCCGCGGACGGGCGAAGACGCGAGTGGCATCGAAGCGCGGGTCTGGGACGCCCTCCGCGAGGTGGAGGACCCGGAGATGCCCGTCTCCATCGTCGACCTGGGGCTCGTGTACGGCGTCTACGTCGACAGCGCGAGCGGCTCGGCCCGCGTGGACACGACGCTGACGTACACGGGCTGTCCCGCGCGGGACTACCTGCTCGACAGCGTCGAACGGGCCACCGCAGCGGTCGAGGGGGTCGACGAGGCCGTGGTCAACCTCGTGTGGTCGCCCGAGTGGAGCGTCGAGTTCGTGACCGACGAAGGCCGCGAGGCGCTCCGCGAGTTCGGGGTGTCGATATGAGGCGGCTCGACCCCAGCGCCGACGCCGATGTCGACCGTGATGTGCCCGCGACCTGCCCGTATTGTGGCTCCGAGAACACCGAGCGCGAGCACCCGAAGGGGCCGTCGCTCTG
>JBDGSA010000028.1:0-5622 GCA_042217755.1 Haloglomus sp.
CGGTAAGGAGGTAACGGTCATCGAGGGGTTCGACCCGAAAGACGTCGACCTGGACGACCTGTCCAGCAAGCTGAAATCGAAGTTCGCCTGCGGCGGCACCGTCGAGGACGGCTCGATCGAACTCCAGGGGAACCACACCGGCCGCGTGGAGGATTTCCTCCGCGACGAGGGATTCAACGTTGCCTGAGACCGCCACCTGACCGCACGTCGAGCGCCGCACTGGCGCCACACCGGCGCTTCCTACTCTCCCATCACGCGCCCGACCAGCCGTGCCTCTGCCTTCCGCAGATGGGTCGATGCGGTCGATTCTGCGACGTCTAACGCGTCGGCGACGTCGGCGACGCTCCCGTCCCGTGGCACCTTGTAGTAGCCTGTCCTCCAGGCGGCCGCGAGCGCCTCGCGCTGGCGCTCGGTCAGGTCACCGCCGCCGAGGCGCCCGGCTCGGGCGGGTGCCGGTCGCGAACTGACGCCGTCGACGTCGACACGCACTCCCTCGCCGGCTTCGAGGGCGTCGACGGCCGTCTCCAGCCGGTCCGGCTCTCCGAGGACGGTCAGTCGCATCGTCCGGTCCGGTCGGAACTCCACCGGCGGCACGAGGACGAGGCTGCCCACGTCGAACGCCTCGTAGAACACCTCGTCTTCCGGCCGCGGCTCCTCGCGGACGTAGGCGTAACACCCTCGCGCCGTCGTGACGAGGTCGAACGCCGCGACCTGCTCGGCGGCGACCAGCAGGGACTCGTAGGCCTCGTGGTCCCCCTCGATGTAGAACAGCAGTGCTGCCAAGTCCCCCTCTGGATTCGCCTGGAACAGCAGTTCCCGCTCGACGGGCGCCCCCTCGCAGATGGCCCGATGAACCGGATGGAGCGCCTCATCGTCGAGGTGGATGGTGAGGTGGAGGCACTTCATCGACCGAGGATGGCGCCCCGACGCACTTGAAGGCGCTAGTTCGTCCGTGCCGACGCGAGCCACACTTGAAGACGCTAGTCCGTCCGCGGCAACACCCACGGACGAACCACCCCCAGATTCGGGCGCCCACGAACGCGACGTGCTGGCCGCGACCGGGCGGTCGCGCGGCGACGGGTCGGCGGCCACGCGCTGTTTCCGCCCCGGTCTGACACGGCCGTCGGGTGATGGGTGTCCGATCCCCGGTGACGCTGCCGCCGCCCCGTTTTGGTTCTCCACGTCGACACCGGCAGCGGGCGGCGCGCATCGCTCGTCACAGAGCGATACCTCGAGATTCTGGTCGCAGAACGGTGCTTCGGGCTCCTCGTTTCAGAACGGTGCTTCGGGCTCCTCGTCGTTCTCGCTTTCTCCCTCGCCGTCGGTCGCGACCTCCGATTCGAGTCCGTACTGCTCCTGCCAGCCGGCGACGCCGTCGGCCATCGACTCGACGCGCCCGTCGAATCCTTCGTAGGAGGCGATGAGCCGCGCGGCCTGTACGCTCGCCTCGCCGTGCGGGCAGACCGTCACGACGCGCTCGGCGCCCGCTAGTTCTTCGATGCGGCCCGTCAGCTCACGGAACGGGATGTTCTCGCTTCCGGGCAGGTGCCCCCGCCGGAACGCGTCGGCCGACCGGATGTCCACGACGCGAACGTCCCGGCCGGACCCGAGGAGGTCGTGGAGATCCTCGGCCGAAATCTCGTCGTCCATACCCGGACACGGGTGCCGGACGCGCTTAAATCCCCGCTGACTGGACGGCACGCTCGTCCGGGTCCCGGATGCTACATCTCCGACTCTGTCGCTCCGCAACGCGGGTATGGGCAGTTACGGAAGTGCGAGCCGAACGCCAACAGCTGAAGCCGTGGGCTTCCGTCTTGGATTATTTTCGTGCGAGACTCGAAATTACTGGATTATTCCCGGATTAGAATACAAAATAGACACATAGAATATAAATACGGAGATAGATTAATAATTTGGGGTAGATGACAATTTCTGCATTCTTTCGGTAACTCTACAGCGCTGCTCTGAGCAGCCACACGTACACGTCGTTCGCACGCCGGGTCGTGTCCCCCTCCGACGCGCGCCGCGGTTTCGCCGGCGAGCAGGGGTCCCGTGGTCAGCAGTTCCGTGAGGCGCTTCTCGAGCGACCACGAGGACCGGACAGCTCCTCCCCCGCGAACGCCGGAGAACCGCGTCAACAGCCGGACGATCGCCCGTATCTTTTTCAATAGCCTACGAGCATATCCAAAGAATTCCGAACGTAATGTTTCGACGCTCGAAAATCCTGCTCGCGCTGCTCGTGCTGGTCGCGGCGGCCGGTATCAGTCTCGCGTATGCGGGGATGCTCGAACCGCTCGTCTCGACCGCCGACCTGCCGGGGCCACCACCCGTCGCTATCGGGGCCATCGCCGGCGTGGTCCTCCTCGGCGTGCTGGTGTCACACGTGCTCGACAGGAGAGCGTGGCGTAAGATGGGGAATCACGCCGGCTTGACTCCCAACAGCGCCCCGGAGTTCACCACCGGCCCGGCCGACCAGAGCGACAAGGCCACCCTCACTGGCACCGTCGACGGTCGAGCGGTCCGGGCACGCACCTACAGCACCAGCGGCGGACAGAACCGGTCCAGCAAGACCTACACAGTGGTCGAGGCCGAACTCGGAACGCCCGTCGAGTGGCACGCCTCGTTCGGCGTCGCGGAGGCGGCCGAGGCTCCGGACGATCCTGGCATCGACGCCGCGAAGAGTCAGGTGATCGACGGCGTGGGTGTGCGGGGAGACGTCTCCGAGGATGTCGCCAGGTCGGTCCTCGGGCGGGAGGTCAAGGATGCCGTGACGGAGATCGAGGGTCCAGTGTCCGTCGGTGACGTGAAGGACAACGTCGTCGGCGACATGCTCGATGAACTCGACAGCGAGGCGGACGGCCTCGCGGGGTCGGTCGCCAAGGGGATGCTGAACATGGCAAGCGACGGCGAGGACGGCCCCTCGCGGACGGTTGAACACCGGGACAGGGGACTGCTCACCGACGAGCGGGAACTCCGGCGTCGCATCGACGCTGTCACCGTCGTCGCCGACGCCGTTACCGACACCAGCGCGGCCGCCAGTCAGCCCAACGCGTCCCTGGAGTGATTCCGCCCGGACCACCTGGCACCGCCGTCGTCTGGTGTGACAGACGCACGGGCCATCTGGATGCAGCCCCGCATCGCTCACGACGTGGCTGGCCGGAACGCGGAAGCCGCCCGGCTCGACGTGATTCAGGACCGCTGTAGGAAGGCCGAGCACGACCGACCGATTCGTAATCGACGGGCCGAGCCGGTATCTGCAGTCGGTGGTCGGCTACAGCAGACCCGCCTCCTTCGCCAGCAGCACGCCCTCGATAGTGGCGTCGTTGGCTGGATCCGAGCGGGCCACCTCGAGTGCGTCCTCGACGGGCACCGCGTGGACGTTGAGGAACTCGTTGCCGTCGAGTTTCCGCTCGACTGGCGTCAGGCCCTCGGCCCAGACGATGCCCCGGCGGTGGCGCAACACGCCGGTCGAACAGTCGAACGATTCCAGCAGTGCCGTCCCCGCGGGCTCGAAACCCGTCTCCTCGGCGAGTTCGCGTGCACCCGCGTCCGTGAACGACTCCCCGTCCTCGACGATGCCCGCGGGCAGTTCGAGACAGAGTTCGCGGATGGTCGGCCGGAACTGCTCGACCATCAGCAGCGAGCCGTCGGCCACCGCCACGACCACGACTGCCGGCGGCAACTCCGCCCAGTAGTACTTCTTGCGCGAACCGTCGGGCTGCTCGACGAGATCGTATCCGCCCGTGTACCAGCCGGTCTCGTACTCCGCGACGGACTCGATGACCGGCCAGTCGTGGGTCGACGGGTCGCGGGCGGCCGCCCGTTCGTCGCCGCCGTCGGAACCCGTACCCGTGCCGTCGCTCATCCGGCCACCTCCGCACGCGACACCGCACCGGAGACGAGCGGTGTGAGTCGGCTCGCGGTCGTGCCGTCGTCCCCCCCGTCCGACTCGCCGACTGCGGCCGGCGTCTGGGTGATGACCGCCCGGTAGCTCGTCCCGTTGAGCGAGAGGTAGACGACGGTCTCGTTTCCGACCGTGGCGGTGGCGTTCGGGTTGCCCGCGGTGAGCGAGTCGAACTCGTCGAACGGCGAGTGGGTGAACGACTCCTTGAACCCGAACGGACCCCTCCAGTACGGCTTCGAGCGCCCGGTGCCGTTCCCGTTCGCGACGGCGGCCGCGATGGCCCCCGTGGTGTAGCGGTAGCGCCGCTCCTGGAGCTGGGTGGCGTTCACGGTCCCGTTCGGCGCCTCGGCGGTCGTCGCGACCACGTAGTACGGGTCGCCGCTCTTCAGGTAGGCGGGCAGCGCCCCGAGCGCCAGCAGGAGCGCGACGGCCGCGAGGATGACCAGGACCGCGTTCCGGGTGATGCGCCTCACGGCTCGCTCCCCGTCCCGTCCGCCTCGGCTTCGGGTTCAGTTTCGGGTTCGGCGTTGGCTTCCGATTCGGGTTGGGGTTCAGTTTCGGGTTCGCCGCTGGCCTCCGATTTGGATTCGCCGTCGGTCTCGCCGTCGGTCTCGCCGCCCTCGGCGTCGTCCGCTTCGGGTGGTTCGGTGCCGTGGGCACCGGTCTCGACGGGATCGGCGTGGATGACGTCGCGGTAGATCTGGGCGAACAGGGTCCTGCGGAGCGTCGCCGTCGCGGCCTCGGGCTCGTCCTGGAACGTGGCGGCCACGGCCACTGGGGTCACGTTCTCGTCGCCGGCCCCGCGGGTCGGCGGCCCGTCCGCGCCGAACGGGACGACGTGCCAGGTCACCTTCGGCACCTCCTGGCTCCCCAGCACGCGGACCTCGCCCGCGAAGTCCTCGCGCCAGTCCTCGAACGTCTCGCGCTCGGCGATCCGGACCTCGAGGAGCGACGCGAACAGCGCGTCGTGTGCGGCTCCGCGCACCTCGTCAGTCACGCGCTCTGTGTACTCCTCGCGGTCGAAGCCCATCGCCTTCGCCGTCTCTCGTGTCACGGTGCGGGCGGCCCCCGCGAGACTGGCGTACTGGCGGCGCGCCTCGGCCGTCGACTCGGGCGCGAACTGCCCCTCGGCGTGCATGCGAGCGCGTACGGGGCTTGCGAAGGTAGGCGTTCCCCTTCACGCCGTCCGAAGGCGTGAAAGCGACCTCCGTCGTCGGAGGCCGGAACGTGCCATCGGGCGGCGCGTGAGCGGTGGGCCCACCACGAGTCTCCCTGAGCGGTGGGCCCACCACGAGTCTCCCCGACGAGTTCTGCGGGCCGCCTGCCGCCTTCACTCTCATGACCGGTCTCCGTGCCGTCGTGTTCCCCAGACCTCGACGGACGTGTCTCGGGGTCGCCCGGAGTTGCCGTCTCTCATTTTCCATCCCGAGGATAATTAATTGAGAATAAATTGAGAAAATTTAAAGACGAGAAGGTAGTCAAAACAGAGTATGCTGTCGCACGACGTAACGCCGGCCGAGATGGGCGCGGAGCGGGAATCGGGGGTGACCGATGGTGGCCGGGACTGAGGGCGAGTCCCGGTATCGCCGTCGCGGAGGTCGCGAACCGCTCGCTGTGGTCCGAGTGCTCGACCGCGGCGTGTACGTGCTGTTCGCGGGGCGGGCTGACCGGGCGCGCCACGACCGCGACCGCAAGCGCTATCGCGCGGCCGATCTCCG
>JBDGSA010000155.1:0-5434 GCA_042217755.1 Haloglomus sp.
CGAGTACGAGCCCGAGCAGTTCCCCGGCCTCGTCTACCGCCTCGACGAGCCGGACGTCGTCGCTCTGCTGTTCGGCTCTGGCAAACTCGTCATCACGGGCGGGAAAAAGCCGGAAGACGCCGAACACGCCGTCGATAAGATCGTCTCCGAACTCGACAAGCTCGGCCTGCTCGAGGGCTGAGCCGCCGGCGCCCGCTCGGCGCGGTCTGCCGACGACCCGCTCCTGTCTCTTGACCATGGCACTCTCTCTCATCACACTGCAGTCGATCACCGGCGGCGGCCCGCTCGCACTCGTCGTCACCTTCCTGCTGGCGTGGCTGTTCTACGCTGTCACGCTCCACCTCGCGGCGACCTTCTTCATCGGTGACGTCCCCTCGCAGAAGGCGGCCACTGCCGCGCTCGGCCCGGCCGCCGTCTCGATTCTGCTCCAGCGGTACGGCCTCGGTAGCGGCGCGTTCGGCCTTGAACCGTCGCTGCTCGTCGGCCTCACCATCCTCGCCACCCTCGTCGCCGACCTGCTCGCAATCAGCTCGGTCTACCGGCTGAAGTGGCGATCGGCGGCCCCGCTGGTGGCGCTCCACTTCGCGTTCGCCGCTGTCCTGGGCATCGCGCTCGGGAACCTTTTCGACGTCCTGTGAGTTCTCCCGACGCACCGCCCGCTCGTGGTGTCTATATATCACAGCCACCGCCCACACCCAGCAGAGTTACAAGTGCGCCGCTCCTCCGTATAGCATAATGACAGCCGGGGAGCCGTCGACCGCGAGGCCCCGTGAGGTCGGACAAGACACTTACCGCAACCGCGGCGAGCGACGTGCGAGGTCCCAATGAGCGAGTCCCCCTCCACTGCCGACGCCTCGCTCGATGCCGAGACGAGCGTCGAGTCGGCAGGCGAGACCGCACGCGCGGTCATCGACAACGTCGAACGGGTCATCGTCGGTAACCACGACGCCATCGAGCACCTCATCTCCGCGTTCCTCGGCCGGGGGCACGTTCTGCTGGAGGACGTTCCCGGCGTCGGCAAGACGATGCTCGCCCGGGCGGTCGCACAGTCGTTCGAGTCTGAGTTCAAGCGCGTCCAGTTCACGCCGGACCTGCTGCCCACGGACATCACAGGTGTCAACATCTACAACCAGCAGACTGGCGAGTTCGAGTTCCAGCCGGGCCCGATCTTCGCGAACGTCGTGCTCGGCGACGAGATCAACCGTGCGCCTCCGAAGACCCAGTCCGCGCTGCTGGAGGCAATGGAGGAAGAACAGGTCACCGTCGACGGGGAGTCCTATCCGGTCCCGCAGCCGTTCACGGTCGTCGCGACGCAGAACAGCGTCGAGCGCGACCGGACCTACGACCTGCCGGCCGCCGAACTGGACCGGTTCATGATGCAGCTCTCGCTGGGATACCCCGACGCGGCCGACGAGGCCGCCCTGCTCGGGAAGGTCGTCGGCGACCATCCCATCGAGCGCCTGGAGCCGGTCGCGACGACCGAGGACCTGCTCGCGGCCCGCCGCGCGACGGCTGCGGTGGCCGTCGAGAAACCCTTGCGCGAGTACGTCACGCGGCTGGCGCGCTACACCCGCGAGCACGCGCAACTGGGCGTGAGCCCTCGTGGTGCCATCTCGCTGCTGCGAGCGGGACAGGCCCGCGCGGTGCTGGACGGCCGCGACTACGTCGTTCCCGACGACGTGCAGGCAGAGGCCCAGGTCGTGATGGCCCACCGCATCCGGCGCGGCACCGGCGAGGGCACGGGCGCGGACCTCGTCGGCGAGGCGCTCGACGTCGTCTCTGTCGAGTGAGATGCGACCGACACAACGCGGCCTCGCGGCGCTCGCCCTCGGTATCGGTGCCCTCTTCGTCGGCAGCCAGTTCGGCATCACCGGGCTGAACGCCTTTATCGTCCCCGTCGTCGTGGGGTACGCCGTCGGTGTCGTCCAGCTCCGGCGCGCCCCGACGCCGACCGTCGAACACTCCACGCCGCCGGCGGGATTCCCCGGCGAGCGCCGCACAGTCACCGTCGACGTCGAGTCGGCGGTTCCGCTCGACCTCCACGAGGCAGTCCCGGACGGGCTGCGGGTTGCCGACGCGACCGTCGTCGGCCCGGACGGCCGCGAGCGCCCGGCCGCATCGACGAGCACCGACGACGGCGCGGTGCTCTCGCTCCCGGGTGACGCGACCGTTCGGCTCGCGTGTGACCTCGTCGGCCGGGGCGTCCACGACCTGGGGCCCGCCACGGTGCGCGTGCGGGACTCACTGGGACTGCTCACTGCCGCGACCGACCTCGACGCGACCGGATCGGTCATCGTCTATCCGGACGTGGTGACTCTGGTCGACACCGATCCATTCGCCGGTCTCGTCGAGCGGGCGACCGCGGACGATCGGGCTGCCTTCGACGAAGTCCGCGAGTACGTTCCCGGCGACCCGCTCCGCGACGTGAACTGGAAGGTCTCCGCGAAACAGGCCGAGGGCGACCTCGTCGTCACGGAGTGGGCCGCCGCCGACGAGGGCGGCATCACCGTCGCCGGAGAGGCCGAAGCCGGCCACGTCGACGAGATGGCGGCCGCGGTCGGCTCCCTCGCGACCCACCTGCTCGACGCGGACCTCATCATCGGCGTCCGGGTGCCGAGCGGCGAGGTCGCCGAGGAGCGCGGCGAGACCGCCCGAAATCGGATTCTGGAGCTACTCGCTCGGACGGGCGCCGGCACCGTCGGTCGCGACGCAGAGGTGCTGGTCCGCGCCGACTCGGACGGCACGACCGTCATCGTCGAGGGCCGGACGGTGCCGTTCGAGCAGCTCGCCGGCGAATCGATCGCAGAGCCGGTCGAGGAGTCGGAGGCCGGTGTCGCCGACCGGCTTCGGGAGGTGATTGCGTGAGCGGCTCGACCGGCGACGTCGGGACGACCGACGCCCGGACGGCGGACGCGGCGGGCGAGTCGGGGGCGGGTCTCGCCCGGTTCGCGCCGGAGGTCGGAGCCGTTCGTCTGCTGGCCCTCGCGAGCGTCGCCGCGCTGCTCGGTACCTTCCTCTCGGTGCTGTACCGCGTCTCCGACGTGGCCGGGACGCTCTCGACGTTTCTGCTCGTGGCGGCGGGGACCCTGCTGGTGGCTACTGTCGTGGCCCGGTTCGTTCCCGAGAGCGTCGCGTTCGGCCTCGCGGTGGCGCTGCTCGTCGCCGGGACGTACGTCTACGTCGCGCAGCTCCCCCGGAACGCGCTCACCGTCCCGACGCTCCTCCTGTTGCTCCAGGACGGCGTCGAGCTCCTGACTGGGCTCTCGGTGCTCCGCATCGTCAACGTCGGCCTGTGGGTCCTCGCGGCGACGCCGGCGCCGACGTTCGTGGCGTGGTATCTCGCGCTGCGCCGTCGCTACGTCGCGGCGGTCCTCGTCGGCGGCGCGATGCTGGTGTTGTTCGTCCTCACGGGCGACGCGAGCGGCGCACTCGCGCTCCTGGGTGTCGTCGCCGCCTCCGGCGCGGTGGGGTTCGGCGACCTCGACCGCCGGGGTGGGGACCTCGCTGCCGCCGAGGCCGTCGCGGTCGTCCTCGCGGCGATGGTGACCGCGGCGCTCGTGGTGAGCGTCGTTCCGGCCGCGGGGGCGGATCCGCTCGATCTGGGCCCCGGCAGCGGGGAGGGGACCGTCGAATCGAGCCTCACCTCTGCCGACGACAGCGTCCGTATCCTCGGCTCCATCCGTCTCTCTCCGAAGGTCCGGTTCACCGTCACCAGTTCCGAGCCGACGTACTGGCGCGTCGGGTCGTACGACCGCTACACGGGCAGCGGCTGGGTTCGGACCGGCGCCGACGACGCGTACGACGGCCGGATGGCTGCCCCCATCGGGCAGAGCCGGACGATCAGCCAGCGGTACACCGTTGCGTCCAAGCTGTCGGTGATGCCCGCGGCGTGGAAGCCCACGCGCGTCTCCGATGCGCCCGTTTCCGTCCTTGAGCTGCCGGGTGGCGGGGTCGCGCCCGACGGAACGCTCTCGCCCGGTGCCACCTACGCGGTCACCTCACAGCGCCCGGTCGCGACCCCGGGGCAACTCCGGGCAGCGGGAACGGACTATCCCGCTCGTCTCCAGGAGCGCTACACCCAGCTCCCGTCGACGACGCCCGAGCGGGTCGCGGCGCGGACCGCCCGCATCACCGCAAATGCCGACAACCCCTACGAGACGGCCCGGGTCATCGAGCGGTGGCTGGAGAACAACCGCGAGTACTCGCTCACGGTCGACCGACCGCGCGGTGACATCGCGGACGCGTTCCTCTTCGAGATGGAGAAGGGTTACTGCACCTACTTCGCCACCACGATGGTGACGATGCTCCGGACACAGGATATCCCGGCGCGGCTGGTGGTCGGCTACACGCCCGGCCAGCGCGTCGCGGAGGACCGCTGGCTCGCCCGCGGACTGGACTCCCACGCATGGGTCGAGGTCTACTTCCCGGAGCACGGCTGGATTCGCTTCGACCCGACGCCGGCCGCCCCGCGCGAGGCGGCCGAGCGCCAGCGTGTCCGGCAGGCCCGTCAGTCGGGCACCGCCCAGGTCGACACGGACGGATCGCGGAACCTGACGTTCACGCCGACGCCGCGGCCGACGACCCCGTCGAACAACGGCGGCATCCCCGGAGCGACCGCGACCCCGACGCCCACGCCGACGAGCGGGCCAGGCACGCCGACCGCGACCCCCACCGCCAACGGAACCACCGGCACCATCGCTTCGCCGGGCGGCGGCGGGGCTGACGGGGACGGCGGGTTGCCCCGGCCAACCCGCGAGCAGGCCGTCCTCGGGCTGGTCGTTCTCGTCGGACTCGTCGCCGGTGTCCACCGCTCTGGCGCGCCGTCGCGGCTCTACCGCGAGATCCGACTCCGCTACCAGCCGCGGACGGACGACCCCGCGACGGACGTGGGCCGGGCCTTCGGCCGGCTGGAGTACCTCGCGGAGAAGGCAGACGCCCCGCGTCGACCGGGCGAGACGGCCCGCGAGTTCGCCACCCGCGTCGGCACCCTCGGGACGCCCGACGAGCGCGCCCGCCGGCTGGCGACGCTCCACGAGCGCGCTCGCTACGGCGGGGGGGTCACCGCCGAGGAAGCCGACGAGGCCGTCGCGCTTGCGGACGAACTGGTGAGCGACCGCCCGCACATCGACCGGTAGCAGACGACGGGCTTTCGGTAGCGGACGAGAGATTCTCGGTAGCAGACGACGGGCTTTCGGTAGCGGATGAGGAAAACCCCCGTGGCACTCGCCGAGTGGTCTCCGTCCGCTCGTGGCACTCGGTGAGCGTCCCCACCTGCCAATTCGACACTGATTCCGGCGCGTTCAGGCCGCTGCGGGCGCTCGTGCGCCGTATCCGGGCTCTCGACAGGATTTAATACTGGTCCCACACTAGATTCGTTTCGTAATGTCGGAAGTCTGCTCGACGTGCGGACTCCCTGAGGAGCTCTGCGTCTGCG
>JBDGSA010000043.1:0-5419 GCA_042217755.1 Haloglomus sp.
AACCCGTCCTGCAACCCACCGATACTGCGTCTGTGCGCGGACTGCCCTCCCGCGGCCGTTTCCCCGTCGCCGCGGCGACCGTGCCCACTGCGGGGTATTTGACATTGAATGGAGTAGATTGGTTTTTGATGGGTTTGAGACCCAAGACTTATCCTCTCGGACGGTCAAGAGAGAATCACAATGGCAGAACACAACTCACCGTTCGGCCTCGCCTTCGAGGTCCAGCGCAGTGCGATCGAGACCACCCAGGACGCCATCCACACGACCGTCAGCATCCAGCGCGACATGAACGAGGCCTTCGTCGACTCCATCGAGCCGACGCGCGAGATCTCCGAGAGCAGCGCCGACCTCGTCCGCTCGAGCATCGAGGCCTCCCTCGACGCCGTCGAACCGGCGCTCCCGAGCGATCAGGAGGGCTTCGGTGACGTCCGCGAGAGCATCGACGAGCAGCTCGACCTCCTAGAGGAGAACCGCGTGGAGGCTGCCGACCAGTTCGAGGAGAGCTTCCGCGACGGCGCCGACTCCGTCGACGAGCTCCTCCAGGAGTTCCTCGACACCCTCGACGAGCAGATCGACACCCTGCTCGAGTCCAGCGCAGACGCCGAGGAGCAGACCGTCGAGGCCCTCGAGGAGTTCCAGGCCCAGATCGAGGAACTGCAGGACGAGTTCGAGTCCCGCGGCGACGAGTTCGAAGCGCAGGTCGCCGACCAGCTCGACGGCTTCCAGGAGAACTTCGAGGACGGCGCCGGTCAGCTCAGCGAGAGCATCGAGGACGCCTCCCGGCAGCTCCAGGACGCCGCGATCGACCTGCAGGAGCAGGTCAGCGAGGTCTCCGAGGAAGTCAGCGCGTAAGCGTTCCGATCCGACACCCGCTCCTCCGTTTCTGTTCCGTTCCCTGACCGCCGGGCCGTTCGCCCGGCGTCGCCTTTCGTCCGCCAGCGGTCGCGTTGCCGAGCCCCGGTTCCGCCGCGCGGGCCGAGCCCCGGTTCCGCCACGCGGGCCGTGACCTTCTCGTCCCCGCCCCCACAGGTCCGGGTATGAGCGACGAGCGCGACCCCGAGGCGACCCTGGACGAGTGGAAGGAGTCGATGCAAGAAGAGCACGAGCGGGCCATCGCCGAGCCCGATCCGGACGCCGAGCATCACGTCGAAGGGGTGGTGCAGGCCAGCTACCGGGTCGGCTACGCGTACGACCCCGACGAGGGACTGGTCGTCACCGAGGACGAACAGATCGGTGAGCGGGGCGAGCCCCAGCTACTGGGCTGTTCTTGTGGCGTTCGCGGGATGAGCCGCGAGGAGGCCCGCGAGCATCTCGCGGCTGCACGGACCGCGGACGACTGACCGGGCGGTCGATCGAGACGGCGGACCGACGCGAACAGCGGATCGAGGACGGCGGATCGACGCCCCGACGCTTTTCGGCGCGCCGCCCGTGGTCCCGCCCATGTCGCTTGCCGACCGCATCGAGGGTATCGTCCACGAACCGACACAGACCGAGGGCCCCGGGTTCGACCTGACGGTCGACGCCATCCACGCGCTCGCCTCGCCCGGCGCCATCGACTTCGGCGGCGACGAACTCGATGCCGCCGACGCCACGCCGCTGAACACCGTGAAGAACGAGCCCGACGACGACTACGGCTGGTGGACGCTCTCGCCGGGCACGTACCTCGTCGAGTACAACGAATCGCTGTCGACCGACGAGGCGGTCGTCTTACAGCCGCGGGACGCGCTGGTCGAACGCGGCGGCACGCATCCGACGATGCGCGTCACCGACCTGCCGCAGATGGCGCTGTCCGTGCCCGAGACGGGCCTCCACCTGAAAGAGAACGCCCGGGTGTCGACGCTTGTCGACCCGTCGGATTAGTGGATCCGGCGAACTGAGCGACTCCGGCGTGCGGCCGCGCGGGTGGCGTCGCCGCCCCCGTGCGGTTCTCTCTCCATCTCGCCGAACGCTTTTGTCCGTCTGGTCGACCACGGTGCTCATGTCGGACGCCGCTGTCCTTGCCGAGACGACGAGTCTCTGTCCCGACTGCCTCGAGCGCGTTCCCGGTCGCTACGAGGTCCGCAACGACCAGGTCCACCTGTCCCGCGACTGTCCCGACCACGGCGTGACACGCCGACAGGTCTGGGGCTCGGTCGACCACTGGGAGTGGGCCCACGAACTGGCCGGCGGGGCCGCTCCCGAACCCACCCCCGACCAGGAGTTCGCGGTCGACAACGACCACGCCTGTCTGGCTGTTGTCGAAGTGACCGAGAGCTGCAACCTCTCGTGTTCGTTCTGCTTTGCGAGTTCGGGCCCGAGCGGGGCCCACCGCCCGACCGAGGAGGTCCTCGACCTGCTGGAGACGGTCAAGCGGGACGGCGAGCCCCGGCCGGTCCAGTTCTCCGGGGGCGAGCCGACAGTCCGGGACGACCTGCCCGACCTCATCGAGCGCGCGAGGGAGATGGACTTTTCGCACATCGAGGTGAACACGAACGGCATCCGCCTCGGGACCGAGGACGGGTACGCCCGGCGGCTGGCCGACGCCGGCGTCACGGCGGTCTACCTCCAGTTCGACGGGCTGAGTGCCGAGGCCAACCGTGACCTCCGCGAGGTCGACCTGGTCGCAGAGAAACGGGCCGCGGTCGAGGCCTGCCGCGAGGCCGGCCTGTCGGTCGTCCTCGTTCCCACCGTCGTCCCGGACGTCAACGACGACGAGATGGCCGACGTCGTCCGGTTCGCGATGGACAACCTGGACGTGGTCGAGTCGATCAACTTCCAGCCGGTCGCGCAGTTCGGCCGCTACGAGGAGCACGGCGGCCGTTTCAGCCTCGATCAGGCCGCCGCGGCGCTGGCCGACCAGCTCGACGCGCTCGGCCAGCGCGACTTCCTCCCCATCCCCTGTTGTTCGGCCACCTGCCAGATGGCGAGCGTCCTCGTCGAGGACGACGGCGAGATCCGCTCGCTCGCCGAGTACGTCTCCCCCGAACTGTACCAGGGGCTCTCCAGCATGATCGACGAACGCGACTGGCTGGAGCTGATGGCCCAGACGGAGCTCGGCAGCGAGACGGTTCGCTCGGCGGCGGGCTGCTGTGGCGACACGGGCTGCTGTGGCGACGGCGCGACCGGTCTCTCCGGCCTGCCCGACCAGGTCACCGACGCCTTCGGCGACGCGCTCCCGGTCTCGTTCACGGGCTTTATGGACGCCGCCGCCGCCGACGCCGGCAAGCTGTCGAACTGCTGTGTGTCGGTCCCGACCGGGTCCGGCGAACTGGTCCCGTTCTGTGCCTACAACATGACCACCGACGACGGCGAGTACGCCATCCGCAACCGCAACGACTGGGGCGGCCGTGACAGCGTCGGCGCGCCCTCTTCGTTCGCCGACCGCGCAGCCGATGCCACGGCGGCCGACCTACCGGACCCTGACGCTGACGCCAACGCCGATGCCACGGCGGCCGACCTGCCGGACGCTGACGCCGATGCCGAGTCCGACTCGACTCCGGCGTCGGCTGCCGACGCGAGCGACGTGACCCACTACGCCACGAACGCGGAGGACGACTGAGATGAACCCGCTGGAGGCCGCACTCGCGAACCCGTGGGCGGCGCTCCGGGCGGCCATCGACGACCCGCTCCACCCGGGCGGCGAGGCTGCCACTCGCGACCTGCTGGACCGCGCCGGCGTGACCGCCGGCACGCGCCTGCTGGACGCCGGCTGTGGCGCCGGGGAGTCACTCGCGCTCGCGGCCGACCGCGGCGCGCGGCCCGTCGGCCTGGACCGGGACCCCGGGCTCGACGGTGGGACCGTCGCGGCGAACGTGCCGGTCGTCCGCGGGGACCTCCGTTCGTTTCCGGTCCGCGATGACGCCCTCGATGTCGTGCTCGCGGAGTGTACGCTCTGTCTCTCTGACGACGTCGGGCGGACCCTCACCGAGGCCCGGCGCGCGCTCGGACCGGACGGCCGACTCGCGCTCTCGGACGTCGTCACGAACGGCGAGGCGCCCGACCTGCCGCCGTTCGTCGCGAGCGCGCTCTGCCTCGCCGGCGGCGCGGACCGCGACCGCGACCGGCTGCTCCGCCGCGTCCGCGAGACCGGGTTCGCGGTCCGGGCGGTCCACGACCATCGCGAGGACCTGCTGGCGATGCGCGACCAGGTGACCGAACAGGTAGACGTCGACGGGCTGCTGTCGCTCGCGGGCGAGCGCGCCGACGACCTCCGACAGCAGGGGTCGGAACTGCAGCACAAGGTCGAGAACGGCGAACTCGGTTACGTCTCGCTGGTCGCAGAAGTATCGTAGATGTCCTATAAATCCACAATATCACGAATAAAGTACGTAAATCCGAAATAGAATCATTATTTGCGCCGGACGGGCGGTTCGCGGCCTGCCGCTCAGGGTGTGATAACCGCGCGCCCGTCGATCTCGCCGTGCTCTAGCTTCTCCGCGACCGTGTTGATCTCCTCGAGATCGTAGCGGGTGGTGTGGAGGTCGACGTCGCCGCGCTCGACCAGCGCGACCAGCTCCTGGAGCTCGGTGTACTGACCCACGAGCGTCCCCCGGTAGGAGAACTCGCCGTCGACGAGCGCCTGGGCGGGTTCGTGGATGTGGCCGCCGTAGCCGACGACGTGGTGGTCGCCGCCCGCCGCGACGACGTCGGGTGCGAGCGCGGTGGTCTCGTCGGCGCCGACGAAGTCGAGCACCTGTCGGGCGCCCGTTTCGTCCGTGTGGTCGGCGACGACCTCGGCCACGTCGTCGCTCGTCGGGTCGACGGCCAGCGTCGCACCCAGGTCAGTCGCCAGCTCACGGGCGCTCGCCTTCGGATCGACGGCGACGATGTCGGCGGCGCTCATCGCGTCCAGGCACTGGAGGCCGATGTGGCCGAGGCCGCCGACGCCGACCACGAGGGCGGTGTCGCCCGGCGCGAGTTCGTCGACGGCCTTCCTCGCCGCGTGGTAGGCGGTGATGCCGGCGTCGGCGTGCGGCGCGATGTCGGTCGGGTCGACCCCCTCGGGGAGCGGGATGACCGCGCGCTCGCTCGTCTCGAGGTAGTCGGCGAAGCCGCCGTCGTGGGTCAGTCCCGGGAACGCGATGTTCTCGCAGTACATGTCCTCGCCCTGGCGGCAGGGCCGGCAGGTTCCGCAGGTCATCACGGGATGGCAGATGACCGGGTCGCCCTCCGCGACGAGATCGACTCCGTCCCCGACCTCGGCGACGATACCGGCGTTCTCGTGCCCGAGCGTCAGGGGCAGGTCCTGCGGGACGTAGTCCGCCCACATCCCCTCGATGACGTGGTTGTCGGTCTGGCACCAGCCCGCGCCCTCGATCTCGACGACGACGTCGTCCGGAGCGGTCGCCGTCGGCCGGTCGACCTCGTCGATGCTCAGTGCGTCGTTCATGTCCTCGGTGTATTGGTGGAGTCGGGCAGCGCGCATCTCGTTCCCCGTAAC
>JBDGSA010000003.1:0-4897 GCA_042217755.1 Haloglomus sp.
GGCCGGCTTCCGAGACCCACGCCACCTCGGGGTCGAACCCCTCTACGATGTCCTTCTCTCGCTCCAGATACGACTCGGGGATGAACAGGGGAAAGTAGGCGTTCTGGGCCCCCGTCTCCTTGAACCAGCCGTCGAGGTGGTCCTGGATGCGCTCCCAGATTGCGTACCCCCGGGGACGGGTGACGATGAAGCCGCCCATCGGAGCGTAGTCCGCGAGGCCAGCCTTCTGGACGACCTCGGCGTACCACTCGCCGGGGTTGTGCGATTTCGACTCGGTGATGCCGAGTTCCTGCTCGTCGTCGGTATCGCTCATACCCGTAGGTGTCGACAGGGCGTCTTAAACACGGTGCGTTTACCGTGGCATCCCGTCGCGCAGGGGGGGACGCGGGCGGCTGCGCCACCCAGCCGCGTAACACCGCGTCACGGACTGGCGGTACCAATCTCCCCCCCTGGGCGACGGAGACGGCGGACTCGGGCGCAACAGCGACACCCGATCGGAACTCGCGTCCCGAGGTGCATGAACCGACCCCGAGCGCGCCAGGGTTCCGGGGTCACTCGTGCATAGGGCCACCTCACACGACGGGGCCGACCGCGACGAGCGCCGTCAGCGCGACCAGCCCGACGGCGATGGTCGCGAGGACGCTCTCGGTCCGCCAGGCGACGAGCGCCGCCAGCGCGCCCGCGAGCAGGCGGTCGTTGCCGAGGAGGACAGGCGTGCCGTCCGGGGCCACGAGTGCCGGAACGACCAGCGCTGCAAGCACCGCCGCCGGGACGTACCGGAGCGCGCGCTCCAGTCGCGGCGGAACGCCGCCAAACCGCTCGAATAGGAACAGAAAGGACGCGCGGAACAGGAACGTGCCGACGCCGGCGGCGAGGATCACGAGCCACACTCGCGGACCGGGGGGCAGACCGGGGCTCATGGGTGTGTCCCCCCGCGGCCGCACTCACTCGCGCGCTCTCGTGCTCCGCTCGCGTCTGTGCTTGCGCTGGCGGCTCTGTCTGTGCTTGCGCTGGCGCGTTCTCCCGCCCCCTTCACGCGTGCTCACCTCTGGTCCCCCTCACGCGTGCCCACCTCCGGGTTCGTCGTCGCCCACCGCGTCCGGCCCGAGAACGTTCTCTGCGAGGACACCTGTCAGCACGCCCGCGACCGCACCGCCCATCAGTCCGATCTCGAGCGGCAGGCCCGCGCCGAGTGTGGCGAGCCCCCCGCCCACGGCGGCCGCGGCGCCGGTCGCTCGCCCCTCGATGGCGGGCACGAGCAGCGCGAGGAAGGTCAGCGGGACCGCGAATTTGAGCGGGAGCCAGGCCGGGACACGCGCGCCGACGACGGCCCCCACCACGGTACAGACCTGCCAGACGCCCCACAGCGGCGCCGCGGTGCCGAGATAGAACCAGCGGCGGTTCGTTCCGGGGTCGCGCTCGAAGCGCGTCACAGAAAGTGCGTACGCCTGGTCGGTGAGGAGGTACGCCTCCAGGGCCCGCCACCGCCGGGGCTCGTCGAGCAACTCCGGCGCCAACGATGCGCTGTACATCACCGTCCGGAGATTGACGACCAGCATCGTCGCGACGATGAGAGCAAGCGGGGCGCCCTCGCCGAACAGGCCGATCGCGGCGAGCTGGGAGGCGCCGGCGAAGACGACGACGGACAGCCCGATGGCGTCGAGCAGCGTCAGGCCGACGTTCACGGCGGCTGCACCCGCTACCAGGCCGAACGGAGCGATACCGACGAGGAGGGGCGCGACTGCCACGATGCCCTCGCGGAACGCATCCCGTGCCGTCTCGGTCACGCCCTTCGCTCCGGCGCGGGGGGCGACGTGTTTTGCGATTCGACAATCACGGCTGTTCCCGTTGCTGGGTGCTCGTCGTCGGATGTGCCAGTCGCCGGGTGTGCCGGACGCTGCCTCCCGTCCCGTCACCCAACCACTCCACCACCTCACTACCCCATCACTCCATCACTCCACCACACCGCCGCGTCCGTTCCCTGCAAGGACAACGATTTTGAACGCCAGCGACGGAATGGGCACATGTTGATTACCATCTCGGGGCCCGCGGGCAGTGGGAAGAGCACTGCCGCGGCCGGACTCGCCGAGACGCTCGGCTACGAGCACGTGAGCGGGGGTGACATCTTCCGGGCACTCGCCGACGAGCGCGGCATGACGCCGCTCGAGCTCAACCGGGCCGCCGAGGAGGACGACTCCATCGACCGCGATCTCGACCGGCGGCTCCGCGAGACCGCCGCCGAGCGTGACAACCTCGTCCTCGAGTCGCGGCTGGCGGGCTGGATGGCCGGCGAGCACGCCGACTTCAAGATGTGGCTCTCGGCGCCGCTCGAAGTCCGCGCAAAGCGCATCGCCGAACGGGAGGATAAGGCTCTCGAGCGCGCTCGTGAAGAGACCCACGCCCGCGCCGAGAGTGAGGCCACGCGATACCGCGAGTACTACGGCATCGACATCGAGGACCTCTCGATCTACGACCTCGTGTTGAACACCTCACGGCTCGACCCCGACGGCGTCGTGAATGCGCTCCGGGCGGTCGTCGATGCGTACACGCCTGAGGGAGATGAGGGGAAGACGCCGGTCGAGGGCGTCCAGTACGACTTCTGAGTCGAACATGGTCGACGACGCCGACGCGGTCGGAAAACTGCGGCCAGCACCCGACGAGCGCTCCGTCCCAGAACTACTCGCATTCGGCGTCGTCAACCTCGACAAGCCGCCGGGCCCCTCCGCCCATCAGGTCGCGGCGTGGACGCGCGATCTCGCCGCCGACGCGCTGGCGGACGCCGGCACGAACGACGGACGCGGCGAGGGAAGCAGCGACGGACGCGGCGAGAGTGGCGACGACGAGCCCGGCGAGAGTGGCGACGGCGAATCCGGCGAGGGAAGCAGCGACGACGAGGACGACGGGCGTCTCCGCGTCGACCGGGCGGCCCACGCGGGCACACTCGACCCGAAGGTGACGGGCTGTCTTCCCCTGCTCCTCGGTGACGCGACCCGGTTGGCCCAGGCACTCGACGACGCGCGCAAGGAGTACGTCGCGGTCCTCGAACTCCACCGTCCGGCGCCCGCGGACTTCGAGGCGACTATCGCGGAGTTCGAGGGGCCGCTCCTCCAGAAGCCGCCCCGGAAGTCGGCCGTGAGCCGGCGGCTGCGCGTCCGAACGATCCACAATCTCGATGTCCTCGAACGGGCGGACCGCCGCGCGCTCCTGTGGATCTCCTGTGAGGCCGGGACCTACGTCCGGAAGCTGTGTCACGACCTCGGGCTGGCGCTCGGAACGGGGGCGAACATGGGCGATCTCCGGCGAACCGCCACCGGCACGTTCGACGACACGACGCTCGCGACGATGCACGACCTGGTGGACGCGCTGGCGGTCTGGCGCGAGGACGGCCACGAGGAGGCCATCCGCGAGGTCGTCCAGCCGGCGGAGCGGGCACTTTCGGGCCTCCCGCGCGTGACGATTGCCCCGAGCGCAGCCCGCGAGGTGGCTACCGGTGCACCCGTCTATGCCCCCGGCGTCCTCGGCGTCGAGGCGCCCGCCGAGGGACCGGATGCCGGCGCGGTTCCGGCCCCGGGCGAAGGCGACGACGCGCCGCTCGTTGCCGGGTACGTCCCCAGCGGCGCGGCGGTCTGTCTCGGTCGCCTCGTCGGCGACCCAGACGCCGAGCAGGGACTCGTCGTCGATCTCGAACGTGTCCTCGTTTGATGCCGGTATATTATATATTCGATTATTTAATGAAATATATACGAAGTACGTAGAAAATTGGGGAATTAACGGTAAAATTAGTCATCCGCGGGCGCCTGCGCGCCGCCGTTCTCCATCTCCACGCCGATATCGCCCAGGAGCTGCTGGTGGGGGTAGGGCATGTCGATGCCCTCGGCGTCACAGCGCTCCTTGACGGCCTGCACGTACTCGGAGCGGATCCTCGCGAAGTCGGCGCGCGAGGGCTCCGCGATCCAGAACCGCGACTGGATGCCGACGTACGAGTCCGCGAGTTCCGTCACGCGCGTGCTGACCGCGGGTTCGTCGAGGATCTCGTCGTGGTCCTCGGCCTCCTCGATGATGACCTCCTGAGCGTGGTCGAGGTCGTCGTCGTAGCCGACGCCGAAGGTGAAGGGGATGCGGAGCTTGTCCTTCGCGACGGGATTGGTGATGGCTGTGTTCGCGAACTCTGAGTTCGGCACCGTCACGAGTTCGTTGTTGAACGTTCGCACGCGCGAGACACGGAAGCTGATGTCCTCGATGACGCCCTTCTTGTCGTTCCACTCCACCCAGTCGCCGATGTGGATCTTCGGGTCGCTGATCAGGAACACGCCGGCGACGAGGTTCGCGATGACGTCCTGTGAGGCGAAGCCGACGGCCAGCGTCAGCGCCGCGGCGATGGTCGCGAGCGACGTGAGCAGGTTGCCGAAGCCGGCGACGGCAAAACCGATGGCGATGGCCACGAACACGACCGCCGCGAGTGTGACCTTTTGCGCGGGCTTTGCCAGCGTCGGGTTGACGTCGCGAGCCTCCAGCAGCCGACCGACGACCGGCACGACGACGATGCGCCCGACCAGGTAGAACACCACCACTGTCGCCACGAAGACGAGGAGGTCGCCCGCGAACGCGATCCCTCCCGAGATCAGGTTGTTCACCAGCGTGTCGATTCGCTGACTCAGCGTCTGCAACGGCAGGGTAGGGAGCATACGCTCCGGGAGACTCGTGGCGGCCGGTTAATTCTGCCGGCACCGGCGACCGAAGCGACACCCTCTTTACCCGGACCCGCTTTCGCTCGAATGCGAGGGACCGTGGGGTAGTGGTATCCTCAGCGCATGGGGTGCGTTGGACCCGAGTTCGATTCTCGGCGGTCCCGTTCTCGAAAAACGATTAGCGGGCCTCTTAGCTCCGCTAAGATATC
>JBDGSA010000048.1:0-4867 GCA_042217755.1 Haloglomus sp.
ACTCCGGGAAGTCACCCGTCGGCCTGGCCGCCGCGGCCGTCTACGCCGCCTCGCTCCTGACCAACGAGAAGGTCACCCAGAGCGAGGTGGGAGAAGTGGCCGACATCTCCGAAGTCACCATCCGCAACCGCTATCACGAACTGCTCGAAGCCGAGCAGGGACTGGCGATGGCGTGAGAGGATAACTCAGTAATTACTCCGTTTTCGATATAATTCGTACATATATCAGCATATCTTGGGTTTAGAAGGCTACCGTATCGAGATATATGTTGTGTACATCCGCGTTGTCTTCCGAGAACGGACGGTCCTCACAAAGGCGGCTTCCACCACTATCCCCCACTCGACGCCCCTCGTTGGGAAAGCATCTAGTCCCCCGGCGCCGACGCCCGAAGCGTGCAGACCGAGCACGTCGTCAACGTCGCCGACGCCAGAGAGGCAATCGCGGACCTCGACACCGACGCCATCGACCTCGTCGTCACGTCGCCCCCGTATCCGATGGTGGAGATGTGGGACGAATCGTTCGCGGCGCAGGACGCGGCAATCGGCGCGGCGCTCGACGACGGCGCGGGCGAGCGCGCCTTCGAACTGATGCACGACCTGCTGGACGACGTGTGGGTCGAACTTCCCCGCGTCGTGCGGCCGGGCGGCATCGTCGCGGTCAACGTCGGCCCGGCGACCCGCAACCTCGGGTCGTTCCAGCAGTATCCCAACCACGAGGCCATCACGCGCCGCCTCCGCGGCCACGGCTTCCAGTCCCTGCCGAACGTGCTGTGGCGCAAGCCGACCAACAGCGCGGCGAAGTTCATGGGCAGCGGGATGCTCCCGACCAACGCCTACCCGACGCTCGAACACGAGCACGTCCTCCTCTTTCGCAACGGCGGGACGCGGTCGTTCCCGGCAGGCGACGACCGCCGCTACGAGTCGGCCTACTTCTGGGAGGAGCGCAACGAATGGTTCTCGGACCTGTGGAAGCTGACGGGCGAGCGACAGGATCTCTCGGACGAGGCCGCCGCGGCCCGCGAGCGCTCGGGCGCCTTTCCACTGGACATCCCGCTCCGCCTCGTTTTGATGTTCTCGGTCTACGGCGACACGGTTCTCGACCCGTTCTGGGGCACCGGGACGACGAGTCTCGCCGCGCTCGTCTCGGGCCGGTCGTCGGTGGGTATCGAGCGCGACGCGGACCTCGTGGCGGCGTTCGACGAGCGCGTGACTGACGCGCCCGCACTGTCGGCGAGCCTTGCTCGCGAGCGCCTCGCGGACCATCGCGAGTTCGTCGCCGGGCGCCGCGAGCAGGGCGACGAGCCGAAGTATCGCGCCGAACACTACGACTTCGCTGTCGTCACGAAGCAGGAGCGCCGCGTCAGACTGTACGAGACGACCAGCGTCTCACGAGAGACGGCGACGAACGGGCAGCGTCGCTACGTCGCCGACCACGAGCCGGTCTGAACGGCGACCGCCGGGCACGACCCGGTAGCGACCCGGTGGAAGTCACGGCCCGACGGACGTTCACGGCCGCACAAATCGACGCCTATAGGCCGAACGGCGTGCCACTAGCTCGCATGAATCTCACGTTCGACGAGTTCGTGCTAGCGGCCGCGACTGCCGACCTCGGCGAGGAGCCGGCGGCCCGCGAACACGCCGACGCCGTCGAGTTCCGGATGGACATGGCCGAGGACCCGCTGGACGCGCTGGACCGATACGACGGCGAGTTACCGCTCCTCGCCACAAACCGGCCAACCTGGGAGGGCGGCGAGACCGCCGAGGAGGGGCGGCTGGCGACGCTCCGGGCGGCCGCCGAGTACGATGCGGTCGCGGCCATCGACCTGGAACTGGCCGCCATCACCGGCGAGGGCGCGCCCACCGATGCCGTGGACCCGGAGGACGGCCCGGCGGCGGTGCGACACGCCCGCGAGCACGACGCCCGCGTCGTGGCCTCGACGCACGATTTCGAGGCGACGCCGCCGCGCGATGAGCTGGAGCGGCTCCTGCGCGCGGCGAGCGAGCACGGGGACGTGGCGAAGCTCGCGGTCACCGCGACCGACCTCGACGACGCGCTCCGGGTGCTGGGCGCGACCCGGGCGGCCACCAGCGACGGCCTGACGGTCGCAACGATGGCGATGGGCGAGGCCGGGAGCCACACCCGCGTCGTCGCGCCGGTGTACGGTTCGCGGATCGGCTACGCGCCGGTCGATTCCGCCCGCGCGACGGCTCCCGGACAGTACGACCTCGCGACGCTCCGCGAACTGGTCGACGCGCTCCAGTGACGACGATGCACCACGGGACGATAGTGAAGACAGGTCGCCGCGCCGCCGCGACGGCAGCAGAGACAGCCCGACTGCGCCGTCGAGCGCGTCTCTGCGACGGTGTCGACCGACCGTCCACCGTCAGACATCCAGCAGGGGGTTTATCAACCAGGGGTGAGAACCGCGTCGGGAGTGGCACGAAATAACCCGAAGCGGCCGTGGGTGGCAGCGATGCTCGCACTCCAGCCGGGACTGGGGCACGCCTATCTGCGGTCGTGGGTTCGGGCGGTTCTCTGGTTCGGTCTCTGGGCGATGACTGTCCTCGTCGTCGTTCCGGCACCGGGCGCGCCGGCCACGGAACCGGTTGCATTCCTCCGTGGACTCGCCACCGGGATGCAGACACTGGAGATCGAGGCGTCGCTCGCGCTCGGGTCGGTCACCGCCTTCAGCGTCATCGATGCGTACTGGCTCGGCGCCCGCACCGCCGTACGCGACGAGGCGGCCGCCAGCCAGTTCACCTGTCCCGCCTGCGGCCGCGAAACGGACCCCGAACTCGGGTTCTGTCAGTGGTGCACGACGGAGTTCGACGCCGACGACGCCTCGGACGAACCCCGCGCCAGCGGCGCCGGAGCCGGCGAGGCGCCCTGACGCTCGAGACCACTCCGCGAGAGCGACGCGAGAGTGAGATCGGAGACACGGGTACGACGTGGGAACAGCGCGAGAGCGAGGTGGGAGCGAGGAATCCGACGAGTGCCGAGCGCTACTGCTCGATGATCGACTCTTCGACGGCCTCGCCGAAGTGCCGCGCCACGGGCTCGTAGTAGACGAGTACCTCGTCGCCCTCCTCGAGGTCCGTCACCGCCTTTCGGCCCTCGCTGGTGGCGATCTTGATGGTCTCGGCGTTCTGGAGGAGCGTCTCGATGACGTCCGTCTCACCCTCGTGGTCGATCTCCGCCTGGACGCGGAACATGGGGCGCTTCTCGATCTTGGAGCGGCCTACAATCGTCTCGCGGGTGTCGCCGTCGGTGTCGACGATCTGGATCTCGTCGCCGCTCCGGAGTTCAGAGAGGTACTTCGTCTCGCCGCCGGGCACCCGGACGTAGGCGTGGACGGCGCCCGCGTTGACGCGGAACGGTCGACTCGCGACGTACGGGGAGTCGGCAGTCTCGGCGTGGACGAAGAACAGCCCGCGGGACATCGAGCCGACGAGCATCCCCTCGTCGTGTTCCATCAGGCTCCCGGTGTCGACACAGACGCGGTCGGCGCTGCCGACCTCCTCGACGGCCGTGACGGTGGCGTGTGTCAGGTCGAGGGCCTCGCGGTCGGTCGCGTCGCGGGCGTCGACCGTCGCGCGGATCTCGTCCGGGTCGTCCGTGTCCAGCAAGACGGCGTCGGCGCCGATTTCGAGCGTCTCGAAGGCCGTTCGAGCCTCCTCCGCGGTCTGGACGCCGGCGACGAGTTCGGTCTCGTCGCCGATGCGGGCGATGAGATTCTCGAGCGGGATGATGGACCAGTCCTCGCCGACGACGACAGTGTAGTCGGCGTCGCGGGCGGCCTCCTCGGCGAGTTCCTCGTAGCCGGGGCCGAGCACCCGGACGTACGCGCCCGTAGTGCCATCGGTCCGCCGGAGCGTGGTCAGGTCGGCGCTGCCCGAGAAGTCTGCGGGGAGGTCGACGGTCCCGTCGCCCTCGCCGTCCTTGCCGACGACCACCGCGTCCGGTTCAGCCTCCTCCCCCGGTTCGGCGTCGTCGATGACGTGGACGTCGTCGCCGGCGAAGGCGGCGACGTTGACGCGGCCGAGTTCGCGGACCTTCGCCACGTCCTCGCGGTCGACGAGCACCCAGTCGACGCCGGCCTCCAGACCGGCAGTGATGCGGCGCTTGCGTGTCTCCCAGTCGCCGACCGTGTCGTCGGCCTTCAGCCAGACGGCGCGTGACATATGTAGCGGGGTCGACTGGCGGTGAGTTAACCGTGGCGGAAGGCACAGGGCGCGGACGTGGGTTCCGGCGTCTGTCGCACCTCCAGCGGCCATCGCGACTGCTGCGGCCCCGACGGACCACTGTTGAAACTCGCTGCTCGCTCTCTCTGTGACAACCACGACACGACCGCCTCGAAAGCCCCCGCCCGCTCTCTGTGACAGCGACGACGGAGTTCTGGTGAAAGCCCCCGCTTGCTCGACGTGATCCGAGAGAGCTTCGCTCTCTCGTCATCGCGAGACGGCTTCGCCGTCTCGAACGACTCCGGGCCTCGCTGTGCTCCTCGGCACCGGGAGAGCTCCGCTCTCCCGAGCCCTCGATCACTTCGTTCACGCGGACCTCACTCCGTTCGGCCTGCGGTGCTTGCGTCGTCCGGGAGCGGTCGAGGCGGATTGTCGGCGGTGCCGAGAAATTATTCGCTGGCGGCTACGCCGCCAGCCGGGCGGCCCCTTTCAGTCCCGCCCTGGTATCTGTTCCACCGAGCGTGTGCGCGTGGTGGTTCCGGGCAAGCAGGGTGGCCCCACACCTCCCCGCGCTCGCGCTGTTGGTGTTCCGGCCCCTCGCCGCAAGGGCTCGGGAGCCTCCACAGCGGAGGCGCGAGCGCGCTTCCTGCTCCCGGAACCGGCCGGCCGACCAGCCGTCCTCCGGC
>JBDGSA010000015.1:0-4850 GCA_042217755.1 Haloglomus sp.
GACAGGTGGTGAGTGATCGCGGACCGTCGAATCAGATGATTCGACACCGATGAAGGGCACTTCGAGTATCCCGAGCACTGAGTTACTTCACACTCGTCGGGATCTCGGTCGTGAGGGCACTCCGCACCGATGAAGCACAGCCTTGTCACCCCGTACACGTGCTTGTTGATCGTCGGGTAGTGGATTGGCCCTGATTCGATGCCAACGACGGCTCTCGCCACGGGTTCACAATCCCGGCGAGTCCACTCACGGGCTCCCCGATAGGCGTCTACCGGAGACTTCCGCGTCGTTGAGGAAGATGGCACGCCCCTGCTCAGGAATGCACATGGCGGGACATGGGTGGGGCGCGCCAGGTGCCGGTTCCGCGTACAGTTTAATTATTCTTTGGATTCGAAAAATAATACCATTATTAGTAATGAAAATCAGAGAATGGATAATTATTACGTACATAACTCTGTTCCTATTCCCGTCCTCGCCGGTGTCCGCGGGACGGCTCCCCCGTCCGTCTGAGACGGCGCTTACGACCGGCGGCGGCTGTCGGGGGCGAGCGCGTCGTCGTACACGCGGACGAACAGGTCCTCGAGTTCGTCCTGGGTCGGCTTGCGCGGGTTGTTGTCCGGAGAGCCGGAGTCGAACGCGTCTTCGGTCATCTCCGGGACGACGTCGAGGTACGCGTCGCGGTCCGGAACCTCTCCGAACTCGTCGAGGTAGCCCGTCAGCGAGATGTCCTCACAGAGCTGTTCGATGCCGTCGCTGGCCTTTCGGGCCGCGACGCGGGGCGACTCATCCTCGTCGGCCACGCCGAGGATGCGGGCGACCTCTGCGTACTTCTCCGGTGCGGCCATCTGGTTGAACTCGACGACGTACGGGAGGATGAGGCCGTTCGCGAGCCCGTGCGGGATGTGGAGCTGGGCACCCAGCGGGCGGGCCATCCCGTGGATGAGCGCAACCGAGGAGTTGCCGAAGGCCTTGCCGGCCTTGAACTGGCCGATCATCATCTCGGTCCGGGCGCCGATGTCGTCGCCGTTCGACCAGGCCGTCGGGAGGTTGTCGACGATGCGGTGCATCGCGTCCCTGGCGTACTCGTCGGTGACGCTGTAGGACTTGACCGAGGTGAACGCCTCGATGGCGTGGGTGAAGGCGTCGATGCCCGTGAACGCGGTGTGGCTCTTGGGGAGCGAGATGGTCAGTTCGGGGTCCTCGATGGCCACGTCGGGGACGATGTTCTCGGAGACGATGATGAACTTGGTCGACGTCGATTCGTCGCTCAGGACCGCCGTCCGCGTCGTCTCGCTGCCGGTGCCGGCGGTCGTGTTCACCGCGATGAGCGGCGGTGCCGGGTTCGGCACCCCCTCGTAGCCCGCCTTGTCCACGCCGAACGACCGGATCGACCCCTCGTTCGTCGCGAGGATGCCGACCGACTTCCCGACGTCGATGGACGACCCCCCGCCGAGCGTCACAATGACGTCACACCCCTCCTCCGTCCACACCTCGTGGGCGGATTCGACGTTCTCGACTGTCGGGTCGGGGCGAACGTCGGTGTAGGTCGCGACGTCGACGCCGGCGTCCGCGAGAGCGTCGGTGATTCGCTCGCCGTGGATGTCGTAGATCATCTCGCTGGCGATGAGGAGTGCCTTCGTGCCGTGCCGATCCGCGTACGTCCCGACCTCGTCGACGGCGCCGACGCCCAGGACGGTTCGGCCGGGCGAGACGACGACACGCGTTCCTGTCTCCGGTGCGGGGTGGACCATACCAGCCCTCAACAGCCCCCCTGTTTAAAATAGTTTGGCGGACGGATGTGCAAATATAATGAAAACTTCACAATATATTAGATAATATCTGGTGTCTAACAGATATATTGAACAGTGTTAAGCTATTTCGAGATATCTATCTGATTGTTACTTTCCGAGAGCAATAGGACGGGGCGCTGGCGCGAGCGGCGGTGTGCCGGACCACCAGTAGCGGCGTGCCGGACCACCAGTAGCTTCATTGCCGCGCTCGGTTCCCACCAGACATGGCCGAGAGCGACTCGCCGGTCCCTCGACTCGGACTGGGGACCTGGCAGAACACGGCGTTCGACCAGTGTCGCGAGAGCGTCCGGACGGCGCTGGAACTGGGCTACCGCCACGTCGACACCGCTGAACTGTACGAGAACGAGCGAGCCGTCGGCGCCGGTGTCGAGGCCGCGGCAGTGGACCGGGAGGACGTCTTCCTCGCGACGAAGGTGCTGCATCCGCGAGCCGTCGAGGGCGACGTCACCCGAGCGAGCATCCGGGCAGCCGTCGAGGGCTGTCTCGACCGGCTCGGTGTCGACGCGGTCGACCTGCTGTACGTCCACTGGCCGGCCGACTACGACCTCGAACTCGTCCACGCGACGCTCGCCGACCTCCGCGACGAGGGGCGCCTCGACGGAGTGGGCGTCAGCAACTACCTGCCCGAACACGTCGACGCGGCGCTTACAGTCGACCCCGACATCGTCGCCAACCAGGTCGAGCTGCATCCGCTCCTCCCCCAGCCCGATCTCCGCGAGTACTGCGCCGAGGTCGGTGTCGACGTCGTCGCCTACGCACCGCTGGCCCACGGAGACGTGTTCGACGTCCCCGAGCTCCAGCAGGTGGCCAACGACCAGGGGGTCAGCGTCGCGCGCGTCGCCCTCGCGTGGCTCCTCGAGAAGGGCGTCGCGGCGGTTCCCAAGGCGACGAGCGAGGCCCACATTCGGGACAACTGGCACGCACGCGACCTCGGGCTCTCCGACGCGGCGGTCGCGACCATCGACGGCATCGACCGGCGCGAGCGGCGCTTCGACGCCGACTACGCGCCCGACTGGTGACCGCGTCCTGCGCCACGCTTTTTGGGCCTCGTTCCGACCGCCGCTAGTGCTGGATGACCCAGTCTGTTCCCGTCCAGTGTCCAGGCTGCGGCTGGACCGGTCACGAGTCCGACCTCGAAGAGGCCGCAAACGACCTCGTGTGTCCCGTCTGTCAGGAGCGCGTGCCGCTCGAGTAGCTCGCCGGCCCGCTCCCCGACAGCCGAAGATTCCTCGCCCAGGCACGACGCCGCTTACCGCTCGCCGGGCGACGCCCTGAAGCGTCTACAGCCCGCAGTGAGACTGTGACCGACAGCCCCTGTTGTCGGCTTTGCGGCGCCGAACTCCGCCGGGACCTGGTGGCGACGAGTCGGCGCGCGTGCTGCCTGAACGCCACGCCCATCGCCGGCACCTGTCCCGAACATGGGCCGCTGGGCCCCCACAACGTCGTCGAGTCGGACGAGTCGGCGCCGTCGCGCTGAGGTGACGTTCGAGAGCGGCGCGCGACTGGCGAATATTCGAGATATCTTCCGGTAGATAGCCCAATTCGCGATATATCTGGAAATCGAGGTCGTTCGATTCGAACCCCCGAAGAATTCAGGAGTCGCTCACGGCTGGGATGTCCCTCCTCCGGGCCCAGTCGCAGTCGTCGCCGCGAGTCTGTCGCTGCCGTCTGCTCGGCCGACCAGTTCGCCGGGGCAGCCCCTGCCGGCCGACCGGCTCGCTGGAGCAGACACCGCGGAGCGAGATCAATCAGCGAGGAAGTCGGGTTCGGTCCGCTTCTCCTCGCGTTCCGCGATGAGGTGCGAGCGGAAGTCCTCGAGGGCGACGTCCTGCTGTTCGCGCTCCTTGCGGTCCCGGACCGAGATGGTGCCGGCCTCCTCCTCGTTGTCGCCGACGATGATCATGTAGGGCAGGCGGTCCTCGTGGGCGCCGCGGATCTTCCGGCCGATGGTCTGGTCGCGGCTCTCGACCTCGACGCGGAAGCCGGCCTCTTCGAGGTCATTCTTCACGCGGTGGGCGTAGCCGAGGTTGTCGTCGGAGATGGGGAGGATGCGGACCTGCTCGGGGGCGAGCCAGAGCGGAAATTTGCCGGCGAAGTGCTCGATGATGACGCCCATGAACCGGTCGAAGCTCCCCAGCAGCGCGCGATGGATCATCACCGGACGGTGCTCGGTGTTGTCCTCGCCGATGTAGGTGAGATCGAGCCGCTCCGGGATGTTGAAGTCGACCTGGACCGTCCCGATGGTCCACTCCCGACCGAGGGTGTCACGGGCGTCGAGACCGATCTTCGGCCCGTAGAAGGCGGCCTCGCCCTCCTCGACCTCGTACTCCAGTCCCTCCGACTCCATGGCGCTCGCAAGCGCCTCGGTCGCCTCCGCCCAGATCTCGTCGCTCCCGACGGCGGTGTCGCCCTTCGTCTCCAGCTTGTACAGCACCTCCAGGTCGAAGTCGGCGTACATCTCCTGGATGATCTCCAGGGTGCGGCGGATCTCGGCTTCGATCTGTTCGCGGCGGACGAACGCGTGGCCGTCGTCCTGGGTCAGCCCGCGGACCCGCAGCAGTCCCGAGAGTTCGCCGGACTGCTCGTTGCGGTAGACGGTCCCGAACTCGGAGAACCGGACCGGGAGGTCCCGGTAGGAGTGCTGCTGCTCGGCGTAGATGTGCGCGTGGTTCGCGCAGTTCATCGGCTTCAGGCCGTACTCGGTGTCGTTTTGCTCCCAGGCGAACATCTCGCCCTCCTCCTTGAACGCGTCGTAGTGGCCCGTCGGCTTCCAGAGCTCGGCCTTGTTGAGCTCGGGCGTCCAGACCTCCTCGTAGCCGAGGTCGGCGTTCTTCTCGCGGACGTACTCCTCCAGCTCCCGGCGGACAGTCATTCCGTTGGGGTGGAAGTGGGCACAGCCCGGCGAGTGGTCCGGCACCGAGAACAGGTCCATCTGCCGACCGATGCGCCGGTGGTCGCGCTTCTCGGCCTCCTCGCGGCGCTCTATGAACTCCTCGAGTTCCTCCTCGGAGGGGAACGCCGTCCCGTGGACGCGCGTGA
>JBDGSA010000087.1:0-4762 GCA_042217755.1 Haloglomus sp.
CCGAGTTCGACGATGAGGTTCGTCGAGGCGAACATGAACGCGAGGACGTTCACCGCGTGCGCCCCCTTCTTGAAGAGCCCCTTCCCGATTGCGACCGCGCCGAAGCTACAGCCGCTACTCGCGGCGCCGAACGCCGTCGCTTTCGTGAGACTGCCGAGATCGCTTTTGCCGAGGACCTTCGCCATCCGTTCTTTGGAGACGTAGACCTGGACCAGACTCGTGATCGTGAGGCCCATGATTATCGCCCAGGCCGCCGTCCAGAGGAAGCCGACGCCGATTCGCAGGGACTCGAGGATGCCGTCGACGAGGGTGGCCGGCATATCTCAGCCATCACGGCCATCTGTTTTATGCGTTGTTCCCGCGCGAACGAGCGCTGCGACCGCGCACGGGCCGACCTCAGGAATCGTCGGCAGGCGCGTAGCAGATTAACGTCGGTCGCGTGGTTCGATGTACGACGGTCCGGGTCACACTCCCGTGCAGCACTTCGTCGATGGTCGACCGCTTCCACTCGCCCAGACAGATCAGGTTCGCGTCGAGTTCGGACGCCAGCGCGACGATTTCGTCCGCCGGGTCGCCGACTCGCGTGGTCAGCGTCGTTTCGACGTTCGCCTCCTCGAGGCGTTCGGCGGCCCGGCGGACGCTCCCGATCTGCCTCGCCTCGATGTCGTGCGGTTCGGTGAACACGTAGACCAGCGTGGCGTGGACAGCGTCGGCTGCCGCCGGCAGGTCCGCGATCGCATCCGCCTGCGCGCTGGCACGTGACTCGCTGCTGTCGAGGGCGAGGAGGGCCTCGTAGGTCGTCATCGTCGCGTGAACAGATGACGCCGGGGTCCAAAATAACCGGCGCCCGACCGGCCACGTTCCGGCGGTGAGCGGAGGCGCGAGCGGTTCGTCGTCGTGGTCGGGTGCGTCCCGTCGGCCCAGGGGGCTTCGAGCGGACCGGCCCGCTGGCGTAACGCCATCGCGCCGGTGCCCGTGTCGCTCTGGACCACCATCGGTCGCCACCAACGCGCGTCGACTGCGTAACGTAGACCGCTCCGCACCCGGTCTTTCGCCCGCCCGGGAACGTGGCTCGCGGGTCGGCCAAACGGTGATCCGAGATAACACTCTTCTGAGAATGTATATGTCGTCTCGGTCCGAATAGGTTATCGCGCACGAATCGGTACCGACCGCAGTAGTCGGGTAAGGTGGCATTTCCGCCCCCGTTCCGCCGACACGCATCGGTTACTTTACATACGTATTGCCGCTGGTCCGTGCGTTACCCAACCATGAAACTCAAGCAACTCTTCACGGACGACGAGGCGGTGTCGCCGGTCATCGGGGTCATCCTGATGGTCGCCATCACCGTCATCCTCGCGGCGGTCATCGGCACGTTCGTGCTCGGCCTGGGCAACCAGGTCCAGAGCACGACGCCGAGCGCGAACTTCGCGGTCGACTACAACCAGGACGGTGCGGGTGCGAGCGACGCGCTCATCGTCACCCACGACGGCGGAGACAGGATTCCCGCAGCGCAACTCAACGCCACCGTGAGCGGCGCGACCTCCACCGGCGGTGACGCCGTCCTCGTCGACAACGTCTTCGGGTCCTCGGGGCAGGTCAGCGCGGTCACCAGTTACAACATGACCGCCGCGTCGTTCGGTGACGGTGCGGGTGGGACGCTCACCTCCGCCGACGATCTGGACCTCAGCACGGCCACCGTCCGCGTCGTCTGGACCTCCGAATCCGGCGACAGCTCCGCGACGCTCCGCAAGTGGAGCGGCCCCGACGCGTAACCCTCTCTTCTCTCCGCCCGACGCCAGCGAGTGACTACCGCGCCTCGTGACAGCGTTTCTCACGACACATTCATAATGATTAGTAACGATAGTTTCGCGTGATGACGGTCAGAACGGTGACCGAACAGCTTGCACAGGCCGACTACCCGGCGACGACCGAGACGCTCCGCGCGGAGTACGGCCACCTCCGTCTGGAGTACCCGAACGGCGGCGAGCGCCTCGCGGACGTGCTCGCCCAGACCGGGGACGACGAGTTCGCGGACGCGACGGAGGCAGTCCACGCCGTGCTCGGAACCGTGAGCCGGGACGCCGTCGGCCGCGTCGGCTACACCGACCGCGACCCCGACCCGATGGGCGTCGACGGTTCCGAACCCGTCTCCTTCTAGGGCCCTCCGACGCGACGCCCCCTTCGATATTCCACTGGTGGCTGCTGACCACGGACGGCAACGCGTTTCCGTCTCGCGGGCCGTCGTCGTGTCGAGGCTGTTCGAGAGTCGACCCGGGGGGCGGTGGACGAGTTCCTCGTCGACGCCGGCGCGGCCCCATCGGGCCAGTTCCCGACGGCGGCCATCGCCGAGAACGCCCGGCTGGTTCCCGGGGAACTGACGGGGCGACTCTTCGCGCTCGTGTGACTGTCGCCGTCCGGACCGCTCCGTCGATTGGCCTCCCCATATTAACCGATGGCCTACTGAAGAATCGCCTTTATCTACCCCAAGCGTTTTTTCCACCACCATGAGCACGCACAGTAAGCCCACCATAACCCTCGTCGAGGAGGGTGAGGGGTGGTGGACAGTGTACGACGACGTGACTGGCATCGCCAGTCAGGGGCCTGACCGGGAGGCCGCCCTCGTCAACCTCGACGAGGCCGTCGCCGCGACGGAGCGAGCGAAGCGGTCCGGGACTCTCACGCCGGTGCCGGACGCCCCGTGGTTCGAGGCAGAATGAGGGGGAGCATGACGCCCACGCACATCTCCGGGACGGACGTCCTCGCCGCGCTCCGGGACATGGGGTACTGCCACGACCGGACGCGCAGCGAGCACACGATTCTCAAGTACACTCACCCACACACTGGCGAACAGCGGACCGTCGCGGTTCCCCGCCACGACTGGCTCACGCCCGGGACGCTCCGGAGCATCGCCGAGCAGTGTGGCGCCGCCGATGCGGACGCCTGGACCGCGGCCATCGTCGAACAGTGTGACGCCGCCGACGACCGTGCGTCGGTCGTCGACGCACAGCGCTAACGTCGGGTCCCTGTTCTCTCGCCCGCTACGCTTCGCCGTCCGAACGCTCCAGTCGGGCGAGCAGGTCGCGGAACGTCTCCTTCGTTCCCTCGGGACCGGTGACGGTCAGGTGCGTCTCCTCGTAGGGCGGCGACACGTCGAGTGAGTACGCCGCGAACGAACAGCAGCGCAGTTCCGCCGCCACGAACGCCGCGGCCGCCGATAGCGCGTCGTCGGTGCCGGCGAACCGAACGACGTAGCCGTTCGGCAGTGCCTCGCTACCCTCGTAGGCGTCGGTCAGCGTCGATTCCACGCGGTCGGAGCGGCGCGCCCGTCCCTCCTCGGTCAGCGTACACGCGACTTCGGGGGTCGAATCGGCGTCTGGAGCCGTCGTATCGTTCATCTCCGTCTACACTTCGGAGTGGGAAGTGCTTATACTGTCGAGTCCGAAGTATCGAACCGGCTTCGACTGTCCGAACCCATGACCGAGAACTCTCAGGCGGCCGACGACGCGGCGACTCAGGCGCTCGAACGATGTTACTGTCCGGTCGGGGGCGTCCTCGACTTGCTCAGTCGCAAGTACGCGATACGGGTCGTCTGCGCCGTCGGTGCCCTCCAACCGGTCCGGTACGGTGCCGTCGAGGAGGCGTTCGGCGAGGTCAGCAGTTCCACGCTCTCGGCGCGACTGCGCGAACTCGTCGACGCGGGCCTCCTCGACCGCGAGCAGTACGACGCCATCCCGCCCCGCGTCGAGTACTCGCTCACCGACGACGGCGAGGCCCTCTGCACCGCGCTGAATCCACTCCTCGACTGGGCCGAGGAGTGGGACGCTCGGTAATCACCTCAGCGCCGCGAACTCTCCGGCGTGTTGTGATTTCGGGCTAGCTTGATGTTGTCTGCCACACACTGTGTAACGGGGAACACAGATGAGTTCCAACAGCCTGTCCGAACGGTTCGCGGGCGAGAACCCGGTCGAGTTGCTCCGGCGGGAACAGGGGGCGAAGGCGTTCCCGATTCCGGCCGACGTCCTCCAGGAGATGACGGAGTACACGCACTGGATAGAGGAGCAGAAGTCCTGGCGGGAGACCTGCGGAGTCACCGACTTCTCCCACCACATGGTGGACCTCCGGGTCTCGGGCCCAGACGCGGTCGACCTGCACGCCGACTGGAGCGTCAACAACTACCGGGACTTCGACATCGGTACCGCGAAGCAGATAGTCGTCACCAACCCCGACGGCTACCTCATCGGCGACGCCATCCTCCTCCGGTTGGGCGAGAACGAACTGATGAGCACCGGGTTGCCGACGGTCGCCAACTGGCTCCAGTTCCACGACGAGACCGGCGACTACGACGTGGACATCGAGCGCTACGGTCGCACCCACGAGGTCGAGGGGAACCCCGAGTTCTTCCGGTATCAACTCATGGGTCCCGAGACGGACAACGTCGTCAACGAGATCACCGAGGACCCCCTCCCCGACCTCCCCTTCTTCCACTTCGAGGAGGTCACCATCGACGGCAACGATGTCTACGCATTCCGGCACACGATGACCGGACTGGGGCTGGAGCTGTGGGGCGACTACGAGTACGGTCCGGACATCTGGGACCGCCTCGTCGAGACCAGCGACGAGTACGGCACCCGGGAACTGGGTACCAGAGCGGCCTTCGGCAACATCTCCGTCGTCTCGGGGTGGTTCCCGCTGCCAGTCCCCGCGGTGTACGACCACGAGGACCTCCAGGAGTACCGGGACTGGCTCGGCGCGGAGAGCATCG
>JBDGSA010000013.1:0-4665 GCA_042217755.1 Haloglomus sp.
TCGTCATCAGCACCCGCTCGGAGCCGTTGACGATGAAGTAGCCGCCGGGGTCGGCCGGGTCCTCGCCGATCTCGATCAGCTCCTCGCGGCTGAAGTCGGCGATGTTGCAGTTATCCGAACCGATCATGATCGGCATCCGACCGACCTTCGTCTCGGACTGGTCGACGATGTGCTCTTCTTCCTCGTCGCCGCCCCGCACGATCGTCATCTCCATGAAGACCGGCGCAGAGTAGGTGATGTTCCGCAGGCGTGCCTCCTGCGGGTAGAGCAACTCCTCGGAGCCGTCCGCCTCGCGGACGCGGGGCGTCGTGATGCGGACGTTACCAAGGTCGACGCGGACGGGTTCTTGCCCCTCCTTGTCGCCGATGTCCGTGTCGATGGTCTCCTTCTCGTCGACCACCTCCTGCATCCCGTAGTCGAGGAACGCGTTGAACGAGCGGAAGTGGTGCTCGGCCAGGCGTTCGCGGGAGAAGTACTCTCGTGAGATCGTTCGGCGGGTCTCTCTGTCCAGACTCATTTATTCTACCACCAGTCGATAGACGACGGCCCGGTCGGTGGTCCGGGAGTCGCGCGTCACCTTCACGACGTCGCCCGGCTCGGCGTCGAGGTCCGAGATCGCGGGGTCGCGACGCTTGATTTTTGGCAGGTCGGTGCGATCGATATCGTACTCCGCGAGCACGTCCTCGAGAACGGCCTCGTCGAGGAGTTCGTGCTCGGGAACGAGTTCGTGGTCGGTTACGTCTACCATGGGTGGGCGGGTGAGAACACGGTCACGAGATACTACAGACAGTTATCGGCGGCCCGATTATAAGCGTTGTCAAACGCGACGGCTACCGCTACGCGGCGGCGACTGGCAACCCGGCGGGTTGCCAGCCGAGGATTCGGCGAGAGACTGCGTACACTCGACTAATCGCGTGTGTCTACTAAAAACGTGGCGGCGATGGACATGGTTCAGGTGCGGGGGCCGCTTCCGACGCCACGCCCACCGTCAGCGCGGGTCGTCCGACAGGGGAAAACGCCCCAGTGTGTCGCGGTACCACGGGGCGACGCGGCCACGGGTTGGAAAGCCTTAAGTCTGGAACCGGGCAACGAGCAGATGCGCGCCCGGATGGTGTAGTGGCCCATCATACAACCCTGTCACGGTTGTGACGCGGGTTCAAATCCCGCTCCGGGCGTCCAATTTTAGGTTTAGGTCCCACCCACAAGAAGGGGCCCCGCTACCCTGCGACCACCGCTGATCAGGGGGGTGTTCCGGCATGACGGACGACCCCGAGCGGGCCGTCCGCCAGTATCTCGCGAAGAACCCCGACGCCGGAGTGCTCGACGTCATATCTGACTTCGTCGTCTCCCCCGAGCACCGCGAGCTCGTCGAGGAAATCCTCGCCGAGGACGGCGAGCAGCGCGACGACGTCACCGAGGGCAGCCCATGGACGGCCGCGTCTGACGACCAGCCCATGGAGGCCGACGTCGGCGACACGCCGCCGAATCCGGCGCCGGCACCCGCCGAGGAGATCCCCGAACCGTTCCACGGCCTCGGTGAGGTCGCGTTCCCTATCCCACCGCGCGAGAAGGCCGCCGACCGGCCGCGGACCGAGGAGCACCTTCGCGACCCAACCGACGACGTCCTCGAGGCGTATCTGGAGACCGGCCACAACTGGGGGCTCTCCTGCCGCGGCGACCTCGCATACCTCGACGCCGACGACCCCGAGGCACTCGCCGACGTGATCGACGCGCTCCCCGAAACCGCGTGGCAGGTCACCGGCAGTCGCGAGGGCCGCCACTACTTCCTGCTCGTCCCCGGCCTCGACGAGGACATCCCACTCGTCGATCCCGAGACCGGCGAGAACATCGGCCACATCAAGGCCGCCGAGCAGTCCTACGTCGTCGGTCCCGGCTCGGTTCACCCGTCCGGAAACCGCTACGGGCCTCTCCACGGCGACACTATCGCCACCGTCGACGAGGAGGAGCTTCGGGACCTCGTCGAGTCCGTCCGCCAGGGCACGCCCGAGGAGCGCGCGCAGGCCGCCGAGCGAGCGCGGCAGGCCGCCGCTGGCAACTCGGGCGGCGATGCCGACCTCGCCGTCCACGACGTGCTCAGCGCGGCCTCGTGCCCCGCTGGCGAGCGCACCGGCCACCCGTTCCACAGCTCCGACACCGGCTCGAACTTCATGGTCGACGAGGGCGGCGAGACCTGGCGCTGCTGGCGCCACGACTGCACCGGCAACGCGCTCCACCTCGTCGGCATGGACGAGGGCATTATTTCGTGTGGAGAGTGGGACCCGACCGGGCTCGATACCGACACCTGGCGCGAGATCTTCGCCGCCGCTCGCGAGGCCGGCTACGACCTGCCCGAATGGAATCCGGAGCCGGACCATGTCGCCGTCCTCCCGCCGGCGGTTCGCGACCGGAGCAACCCCTGGCGGTGGGACCAGACCAGCGACGACGCGCCCGACCCGCTCACCATCGGCGACGCTCGCGAGCGCTGTCAGGACACGCTTGAGACCTGGATGCGCGGCTCGCAAGACGTCCTCGTCGAGGCGCTCCCCACGCTCGGGAAGAGCTCCGGCTCGATCCGCGCGGCCGCCGCCACCGACGAGCCGGTGACGGTGCTCACCGGCCGTGGGCGGAAGGAGCAGTATGAACAGCTCCGGGAGTGGTGCGAGGAGCAGGGGCTCGACTACTACACCCTGCCGGCGTTCACCCACGACTGCCCGACCGCCACCGGCGAGCACGGCGAGTCCATCAAGGAGACCGTCCGCGACTGGTATGGTCGGGGGGCGACGCCCCAGGACATCCACAAGTACGCCGAACAGATTCTCGGACATCGGCTCGGGTGCCAGCAGGGCGACCACGACTGCCCCTACACGCTGAAATGGGACTTCGACCCCGAGGAGTTCGACGTCCTCATCGGCCACTACGCCCACGCCCACCGGCAGAAGGTCACCCAGTCTCGGACGGTCGTGTTCGACGAGTTCCCCGGCGGCGCCTACGAAACCCGACTCGACCACCGGCTCGCCGGCGCCGTCACGCACTACCTTCAGGAGACCGATGAGATCCCCTTCACCGACTTCACGGACCTCGTCGAGAATCGTCGCGACGAAGGCCGCCGCGCCGACGCGCTCGCGTGGCTCGAGCAGCAGGAACTCGAGCACGACTCCGACCAGGCGCTCGAGGCCACTGCCGGCCACGCCGCGGCGCCGCTCGCGACGTACACCATCCTCGCCGGTCCCGGCGACCAGCTCGGCAACGGATGGGAGCGGGCGCCGCTCGGCGACGGCGACGTCGGACTCTACGACCGTGAGACCGGGAAAATCCACCTGTTGACGACGCCCGAACTCACCTACACCAGCGGGGTCCTCGCGCTCGACGGGACGCCCACACAGACGATGTGGGAGCTCGCACTCGGCCTCGACCTGGAGCACCGGCAGGTCCTCGGACCGTCCGATCGGCGCGAGTACCTCCAGGAGGCGCTCGACCTCAGCATCGTTCAGACGAGTGAGAACATCAAGCCGTACAACAACGCCGACTACGTCGGCGTCGACGGCGATGCCGCGCTGCTTGAGGAGATCCGCGAGCAACACGACCAGCGGCCGTCGCTGATTACGTCGTCGACGGCCGAGGACGAGTACCGCTCGGAAGGCATCCTCGAGGAGGCCGTCGACGAGCACCGCCACTACGGGAACGTCCTCGGGTCGAACCAGTTCGCTGACACCCGTGTCGGCGCCGTGATCGGATCGACGCACTACGGCGACCGCTTCGTCGAGAAGTGGGGCGCCTACGAGGGTGAGGCCATCGAGCGCGGCGACGGGAAGGGAACCGACCTCTCCTACGGTCCGTTCGGCGACGAGATCCTCACCCACATGCGCGAGCACGAGGTCCTTCAGGCGGCGATGCGCTTCGGTCGCGACGGCAACGGCGCCACCGTCTACGTTCACACCGCCGCGCTTCCGGAGTGGGTGCCGCTCGCCGGCGAGGGGCGCGTCCTTTCGACCTGGAGCGACGGCCGCCGGGAGGTCCTCGAGGCCGCTCGCGACCTCGGTGAGTGGACCACCGCCGAGCTGGCCGACCATCCGGACGTCTCGATCGGTGAGCGCCAGGTCCGGGAGCACCTCACAGACCTCCACGACGACGGCGTCCTCGACCGCGAGACTGAAGGCTGCGGATTCGTGTGGCGAGACGACGGCCTCCACCGCGTCTCCGAGCACGGCGAGGTCGACCTGGAGTCGGTCGACGTCGACGACCTGAGCGCTGAGGAAAGTGCGGAACTGGCACGTAGTAGTTACTATACGTGGGAGTTCCGCACTTCGGACGAGCCACCAGGAGGTGACGCCGGTGACGGTGACGCCAGCAGCGGCGCCGGCGCAGCGACCGCGGCGAACGGGGGTGATCGACCGCCAGATGACACGGAGTGAGCCCTCCGAACAGGCCTCGCTGGCGGAGTTCGGTAGCGGCGGCTCCGACGGTCGCTGCCAGGCAATCGCCGTCTCGACGAGCGAGCCCTGTCGGCGCCACACGGTTGGAGACACGCCCTACTGTCCCGACCACATCGAGCAGCTGTTCGAGACCGAGAGCTCCTGTTGAACTCTTTAGCCGTTGATACAAACGGGGTGCTGCATACAGAGGATGTAGTCAGCGGCCGTGGTTATATGGAAAGAAACTACCCCG
>JBDGSA010000005.1:0-4645 GCA_042217755.1 Haloglomus sp.
GCGGAAGAGGTCGCGGTCCTCCGTCGCGTAGATGGTGTCGAGGGGGGTGCCCATCACGTCGACGTCGTACTCCTCCAGGACGCCCTCCTCTGCGAGTTCGGCGGTGACGTTCAGGCCGGTCTGTCCGCCGAGCCCCGCGATGACGCCGTCGGGTTCCTCCTTGCGGATGACCTCCGAGATGGCCTCGGTCGTGATGGGTTCGAGGTAGACCTTGTCGGCCATCTCGGGGTCGGTCATGATGGTCGCGGGGTTCGAGTTGACGAGGACGACTCGGGCCCCCTCCTCTCGAAGCGCCCGGCAGGCCTGTGCGCCGGAGTAGTCGAACTCGGCCGCCTGTCCGATCTGGATGGGGCCACTCCCGATGAGGAGAATGGTCCTGTCCTCGTCAGTCATTGCTATCTGATTCGTGCCGGTACATCGTAATAAGCCCGACGAAAGGCTACGAACTCCGCAACGCGATTACGAAAAACGAAAGTCGGTCAGGAACTGCCGTCGCCGAAGCGATAGCGGTAGGGGTGCCCGTCGATGACCTCTACCTCGTCGGAGCCGTCGCGGGCGCGCCGGCCGAGGACGGTCGCCACCCGGTGGGCGCTCTCGACCTGCTCGCCGTGGGCCTCCAGCAGGTCGACGATCTCGCGGGCGGTCAGGGGCTCGTCGGGGTCGGCCTCGGCGAGGACCGTCCGGATGCGCTCGAACTCGCCGTGGCGTATGCGCATACACGTACACACGACGTACTCCCATATCAAACGCCGTCAGACGTTCGTCAGACATGGGCACGCGAGAAACCACTGGACTGCGCCCGGCCCGGTCCGTCCGTCGCGCGTCAGACGGGCGCGTCGTGCTCGCCCTCGAAGTCGCGCTCGCGCCGGTACTGCTCGACGAACGCCGCCACGTCGAACTCCAGCATCTGCTGTTCGAACGACGACATGGCCGACTCGTCGTCGGCGTGGCTCACGGCGTGTTCCATCAACTCGACGAGCAACTCGACGACCACCTCGTGGAGGCGCCGGGAGTCGAAGTCGGTCACCCACACCATCGCGTAACCGACGTGGCCGTCCTCGCTCACGTCCGCGCTGGCGACCTTCTCGGGGAACTCCTCCATCACGATGCCCATGACGTGTGTCGTCCCGAACTCGCCCTCGTCGGTGGTCTCGACCGCGGCCCTGAGCGTCTCGACGAGCGCCTCGGGTACCCACCGCGACAGGGGGTGGACGTCGACGACGACGGCGTGGTCCGCGCCACAGCCACAGCGGAACTCCCGCATCCCCATGTCGAGGTCGTGGGCGTCTATCGTCTCCCCGCAGGGCAGGTCGAGTTCCGCTCCCCTGCCCCCCGGCACGCGCGGCTCGGTCATTGGCCTCCCTTGGAGCCTCCCGGGGTTAAACTCCCTGATACCGATGGCCCCAGGAGCACGGCACGGAGGCGGTGGTCAGCGACGCGAGGACCGAGCGAGTGCTCCACGAAGTGGACTGAACGGGGCCGCGGGGGCGTTCGAGGCGCTGTCGCCAGCGATACCGACGGGACCAGGCTCATCTGAACACTACCGACACGGACGGAACAGGACATTTGGCGCGCCCGCCCCTACCGGTGGGCATGGAGTACACCGTTCAGTACTACGACGTCGTGCTGGCCGGCATCCTCGCGAGCATGCTCGCCGGCGTGGCGGTCGGACTGCTCACCGCCGTCGCCGTCCAGACGGCCGTCATCGGCTTCGGCGTCCTGGCGCTGGCACTCATCGCACACGCGCTGTTCGTGAACGGCCCGGTCGACCAGCCGAGCGACCTCACCGACCCCGTCGAGACGCTGAACTGACCGCGACTACTCGTAGACCTGGTCGTCCTCGTCGTCAGCGCCGACGTCCCCGACCTCGTCGGGACCGACGGCGCCCGGTCCGGCCTCGCTCCTGAGCTGGTCGTAGGCGCGGGCGGCGACGGCGACGCCGAAGACGGTGAACACCGCGTCGAGTGCGTCGCCGACGACGGCGCTCGCCGCCGGGCTGGCCAGGCCGACCGGCACCGTGACGACCCCCGCGAGGATGCCGGCGATGGCGACGACCACCGCCAGCGCGAACAGTTCGAGCCGGTCGCCCTTCGTGAGCGCCCACGACCCCGACATCGCGTCGACGAAGTTCTTGTCCGCGACGGCGATCTCCTGGCGGACGAAGAAAAACGAGAGCGCGAGGAAGATGCCGGGCACCACCAGGAAGACCAGGCCGACGACGACGAGGAAGCCGACGACGATGCCTCCGACGACGCCGTTCAGCGTCGCCCCCAGGAGGCGCCGCCGGACGAACTCGCGGGGGACCGTCTCCGTCTCCTCGCTGACCATCGTGCGCACCGCGACGACGAAGATGGCCTCCGCGAGGATGGCGACGGCGATGGCGAGCACCACCGCCACGCCCAGCGGCATGTCGACGGCCAGCGGCGTCGGGCCGGTGGTGAACTGGCTGGCGGAGAGTTCGGGCACGCCGCGCGCCATCTCGCGGAGCACGGTGTCGGTCGCCGCCGAGAGGCTCTGACCGACCACGGTGTTCACGAGCTTGAACACGAGGAAGACGCCCATCAACACCAGCCCGTTGCGCTCGAAGGTCCGGGAGAACCCGCGCCGTAACGCGGCGCCGACGTCGAGTGTCATACCGGTGGGGCGGCCGCCGGAACCTTAAACGACCGGGCTACGGTCGGGGGGCGGCCTTCTGGAGTGCGGTCTCGGCGATGTTGCCGCCGTAGTCCGCGCTCCGCGAGAGCGAGTCGACGACCAGCCCGAGCAACTGTGCCTGCTGGGGGTTGAGTTCGCGGACGATGTCGTCCACCTCGCGCGCGAGTTCGTCGATGCTCCGGATGCGCTCGCGGGCGTCGTTGGCCATGGTGGTCGCGGCCTCGGAGTCGTCTTCGAGCAGCGCGTCCATCGCCGTCTCGACGATGTCGGCCGCGTCGGCGTGGAGCGCCTCGAGCGCCTCGGCGGCCGCCGGGGGCACCTCGTCGAGTTCGCCCGCCAGCCGCGCGATCTTGGCGGCGTGGTCGGCGACGCGTTCGAGCTGGCGGGCGCTGGAGTGGTAGTCGAAACACGTCTCGCGGGCCAGCCCGATGTCGGCGGCCGCCCCCGGGTCTCTGAGCACCGACCGGAACACGCGCGAGACCATCGAGTAGAGCCGGTCGACGTCGTCGTCGCGCTCGACGACGTCCGTCGCCAGGTCGTCGTCGTCCTCGACGAGCGCGGCCACGGCGTCCTCGAGCATCGTCAGCGCCACCAGCCGCATCCGCGTGATGGCGTTGTGAATCGACAGCTCCGAGGAGTCGAGCAGGTCCTGCAACTGGACCCTGTCTTTGGTCTCGCCGATGACCTCCAGGCCGACGAGCCCCTGGACCGCGTCGCGGATGGTGCGCCGCTGGGCGGTGGTCACGCGCGGGGCCTCCAGCGAGATGATGTCGAAGCCGCTGACGTACATCGTCACCACGGCCCGGGTGAGTTCGTCGCCCTCCAGACCCTCGACCGAGAGGGTCCCCTCAGTCCGCTCGTCCTCGCGCTGCGGTCGCAACAGCAGCGACTCCCCCTCGGGGTGGAACTCCACGACGCTCCCCCCGCTCACGTCGTTGCGCTCGGCCCACGGCTTGGGCAGCGACACCGTGTACGTCGACCCGCCGGTGACCTGGACCTTCCGCGTCTCCATACCCGCGTTCGGCACGCCCCGACAATAAATCTGCCGTGTTCTATATATCTGTACCGTGACTATCGAGATTCTTCGGGCGCTGTGTTGTGGGTGCACTGACGGGGGTGGACCAGCAGTTCTCGCACGACAGTCGGTCCCACACGCCGCGGTCTGTGGGCGTCGACTCGCCCGCCTCCCCCGACGCAAAATTCGGCAGAACTGACCCGTGTCGGGTCCTCGTCCCCGCTGGCGGCGCTTCCCGGGAATTATGTACCTCTATATAGTGCTCTGACCTCTCGGGAGGATTCATAGTAGGGTATTTATTCGGGACTTCCCGAAAGACCGGTGATGGCAGAGGATTCCACTACGATCGGTCGGACGCGACGGAACTTCCTGATGGGTGCCGGGGCGGCCGGTGCGACCCTGTTAGCCGGCTGTTCGGGCGGCGACGGTGGGGGCGGCGACGGCGGGACGACACAGACCACCGACGACGGGCTCGACACCTCGCTGCTGAAGGCCGAGGGGTCGTCGACGGTGTACCCCATCACCCACACCGCCGCGTCGTACTGGACCTCGAACCCGCCCGCCTCGGACCAGGAGTACTGGCCGACCGAGGAGTACGGCTACGACACCGACATGAACCTCGCCGACTACTGGGCCGCGAAGTACGGCTACGAGCCGACGGGCAAGCAGTCGAGCCCGCCCTTCCCGGTCACCGTCGGCCTGAGCCACTCCGGCACCGGTATCAAGGCGGTCATGAACGGCACCGCCGACATCGGTGACGCCTCCGCACCTGCCACCGCCGAACTTGACGACCCGAGCCAGGAGACGCTCGACAACTTCGAGAACCACGTCGTCGGACGCGACGGCCAGCCCATCGTCGTCTCGAAGGCGGTCTACGACGCGGGCGTGAAGAAACTCACCGGCGACCAGGTCGCCAAGATATACAAAGGCGAGATCGAGAACTGGTCGGAGATCCCCTCCTACGACGGTCCCGAC
>JBDGSA010000177.1:0-1067 GCA_042217755.1 Haloglomus sp.
GCCGTCGACCGGTGCGACTGTGGCGGCACCCTCTACGAGGTGGAGATAGCGACCGGCGAGACGATCGTCGCGACGTGGGACCCCGAGACGTTCGACTCCGACGAGTACGAGCTGACGACGACCTACGAGCGGACCGAACGCCGCGTCGAGTGTGACCGCTGTGGCGGGGGGTGGTCGTTCTAATGGTCGACCGTCGCCACGAGGCCGTCGATGGCGGCGTCGACTGCCCGGACTGTGGGCGGACCTGGCGGACGCCGCTGGCCGCCCGCCGCTGCTGTCGGAGGGGTCCGGCATGACCTGCCCCGAGTGCGGCAGCGAGCACGTCCACCCGTCGGGTGGCTGTCCGTTCTGTCCCGAATGCGGCTGGTCCATGTGCGGGGGTGGCAGACGGTGAGCGAGGACCTGGACCCCATCACGCCGCAGGCCGCCCTCGACTACTATCTGGACGCTCGCCGCTACGACCTGGCGGACGACACCTATTCGACCCACGAGTACCGCCTCGACTCGTTCGTCCGGTGGCTGGCCGACGAGGACCGCGGCGAGGGCGAGATCACGAACATGAACGACGTGGACCTGCCGACCGTCCACGCCTATCGGGTGTTCAAGCGCGAGGAAAATTGGCCGGACGAACCGCCGTGTAACGGAGTCTCGATGCAGGGCCAGGTGTCGACCCTCCGGAAGTTCTTCGAGCACCTGGCGGACATCAACGCGGTCCCGTCGGACTTCCACGAGCGCATCCGCCTCCCGAAGCTACAACCGGGCGAGAACGTCGACGAGACGGTACTCGACGCCGAGGCGGCGAACGCGACGCTCGACCACCTCCACCGGTGGGAATACGCCACGCCTCACCACGTCACGATGCTGATTATCTGGCGCACCACCTGCCGGACGGGTGGGCTCCGCTCGCTCGACGTTGACGACTTCGACGAAGACGAGCGCGCGCTCTGTTTCCGGCACCGGCCCGAGCAGGACACGCCGCTGAAGAACGGCACCAGCAGCGAGCGGGACGTTTCGCTGAAGCCCTACGTCGCGGACATCATCGCCGACTACATCGACAGCCCACACCG
>JBDGSA010000177.1:1167-4577 GCA_042217755.1 Haloglomus sp.
ACGCCGCGCGAGGTCGTCAGCGACCGCGGCGACGTGAGCGAGCGGATTCTCGAACAGCACTATGACCGCGCCTCGAAGCGCCAGCGGATGCGACGACGCCGGGATTTCATCCCAGATAACCTATGATACAGAGTGAGATTCCACAGACACCGACGCTTTGGAAGTGTATCAACTCGTTACCGGATTGGCCCACTTGCTCACCGGTTGCTTACTGTTCGAGAGAGACTCGTCCGTCCGCCTCTCGAACCCGCCGTGAGTGCCGTTTTCGCCGATTCAGTTTCGGGGTCGAAGTGAATCGAGACGACCGACCCCGGGAACGGCCCCCGGGACGGGACTCGTACTGCCGGCTGTCCGTCTGCGAAGAGCGCCGCCACCCGGGGACGGCGAATATCCGCACGAGGGAACAGCCGGCAGTATCGGGAGACCGCCCGCGCCGCGACCGACCGGACCGGCGTCCCGCACGGTTAAGGCGGCGGTGGCCGATCGCAAACCCATGACAGAGACGCGCCGCGTCCAGCTGGTCGACGCCTTCACCGAGGAGCCGATGGCGGGCAACCCGGCGGGCGTCGTGCCGGACGCGACGGGGCTGGGAGACGAGCAGTGCCAGGCGATCGCCGCGGAGATCGGGGCGAGCGAGACGGCGTTCGTCCTGCCGAGCGACGGGGGCGACCGCCGGCTGCGCTACTTCACGCCCGAGTGCGAGGTGGACCTGTGCGGGCACGCGACGGTCGCGGCCTTCGCGTCGCTGTACGACCGTGCCGTTGTCGCGGCCGACAGCTACGACGTCGAGACGGCGGTCGGGACGCTCGACGTGACCGTCGAGGCCGACGGGACGGTCTGGCTCACGCAGTCGCCGCCGACGGTCGAGACCGTCGACCTCGCCCTCGAACGCGTCGCGGCGGCGCTGGGCGTCGACGACCCCGCGCTGTCGGAGGTCGGCGAGGACCTGCCGTTGGCCCGGGCCTCGACAGGCGTCCCGTTCCTCGTCGTGCCGGTCAGCTACTTCGAACAGTTGTCGGCGGTCGACCCGGACCGGTCGGCGGTGGCGACGCTCTGCGAGGAGGCCGGCGCCGAGGGGCTCTACGCGTTCACGTTCGACACGCTCGAATCGGGGGCGACGCTCCACGGGCGGGCGTTCGCCCCGCTGCTCGGGATCGACGAGGACCCGGTGACCGGCACGGCCAGCGGCGCGGTGGGAGCGTACCTGCGCCGCCACGGCGCGCTCGACCAGCCCGACCCACTCCTGTTCGAGCAGGGGCACTTCCTCGACAGCCCGGGGCGCGTCCTCGTCCGCACGGAGACCGGCGAGGGCAGCGGCCCGCAGGTCGGCGGCCGCGCCGTGACGACGCTCGACGGCGAGATAACCGTCCCGGAGGAGGGCGCCGACGACATCATCGAGGCGTGACGGAGATCCCGCACTGCCGAATTCGGTACGTTGACAATCCCGCTCTCCCTAGCTTCGAGGTGACGATGAGAGAGACGGGCACAGCGTCGCGCCGCGCGGGTCGCCGGCGCGAACGAACGACAGGGAACCGACGACCGACGAGGGCGTCCCGGACGACCGGGGGGCGGTACCGGTGATGGAGACCGTCGAGGCGTCGCTCGGGGGGTTCGTCGAGCGCTTTCGCGACGAGCGAGGGGCGCCGACGATCACCACCCACGGGCCCGCCGTCTACGACGACCTCCACCGGGTGCTCGAGCGGTTCGACGCGACCGTCGAGCACGAGTACCTCTCGGTCCCCGAGTCGGCGGGGTACCTCACCGTCGACCTGGCCGGCGAGCGGGTCGGGTCGGTCCCGGCCTCCGCCTTCGACGACCTGCTCGACCCGCCCCGGAGGCAGCCCTGGGACCGGGAGACGCGGGAGTCGGGATTCCGGACGCTCACGTCGCTGCTGGCGGGGGTCGAGTTCAGGAACCTGGGCAAGCCCCACCTCCTGTCGGTGTCCCGGGAGTTCGAGGACCGCGCGTGGCACGCCGGTCGGGGGACGCTCCACGCCGGCTTCCAGTCGCTGACGGCGTTTCGCTACCAGATCCCCGTCTTCGGGCGGCTGGACGGAGCCACCGACCTGACGGTCCGGGTTTACGCAGAACCGGACTGGGTGCCCCCGGAGCCGCTCGGCTTCGAGGTGCGGACAGAGGCCGGGGGCGAACTCGGCCGGTACTGGCTTCTCGCACTGGACGACGGCGACGAGATGGCGTGTGCGCTCCTCGCCGAGGAGACGCGCCCCGGCCGGTACAGCGGCGTCTGGACGTACGACGCCGACGCCGTCCGGGACCTCTCGGCGTACCTCGACGAGACGTACCGCTGACTCGCGCCGAGAACGCAACGGCTAAACGACTACCTGACCTACCCGGGTCGTATGCAGCTGGCCGAGCCGCAGGACTTCGACCGGGTGCTGTCGTCGATGTGTACCGAACCGCACCCGGCGGCTCGGGAGGCGGCCGAGCGGTTTCTCGCGACCAACCCCGGCGACCCGGGCACCTACGAGTCGGTCGCCGGCCTCGAAGAGCGGGCCGTCGAGCTACTCGGGGCCATCACGGGCCACCCCGACCCCGCGGGCTACGTCGCCAGCGGCGGGACCGAGGCAAACATCCAGGCGGTCCGGATCGCCCGGAGCCGCGCCGACAGCGACGACCCGAACGTCGTCGCGCCGACGAGCGCGCACTTCAGCTTCAACAAGGCCGCCGACCTGCTCGGCGTGGAACTGCGGACCGCCCCGACGGTCGACCACCGCGCCGACCCCGAAGCGATGGCGGAACTCGTCGACGACGACACAGTCTGCGTGGTCGCCGTCGCCGGGTCGACCGAGTACGGCTACGTCGACCCCGTGCCCGACCTCGTCGACCTCGCCCACGACGCCGGCGCGCTGTGTCACGTCGACGCGGCCTGGGGCGGGTTCGTCCTCCCCTTCACCGACCACCGCTGGCACTTCGGGCACGCCGACGTGGACACGCTGACTATCGACCCACACAAGATGGGGCAGGCCGCCATCCCGTCGGGCGGGCTGCTCGCTCGGTCGCCGGACCTGCTCGACGAACTCGCGATCCGGACGCCGTACCTGGAGTCGACCTCGCAGGTGACCCTGACGGGCACCCGCAGCGGCGCGGGCGTCGCCAGCGCCGTCGCCGCGATGGAGGCGCTGTGGCCCGAGGGCTACCGCGACCAGTACCACACCTCGATGGAGAACGCGGAGTGGCTGGCCGAGCAACTCGGCGCCCGCGGTCACGACGTGGTCGACCCGGAACTGCCGCTGGTCACGGCCGACCTCTCCGTGCCGATGACCGAGCGGCTCCGGGGACGGGGGTGGCGGGTCACCAAGACTGGCGCCGACGAGATGCGCGTCGTCTGTATGCCCCACGTCACGCGCTCGATGCTCCGCTCGTTCGTCGCCGACCTGGACTGGTACTGA
>JBDGSA010000071.1:0-4369 GCA_042217755.1 Haloglomus sp.
CGGTCCGACCGTCGTCGGGCAGGGTGCGGTCGTCGGCATCGTGAAGGCGTACATCACGCGCGTCGGCACCGGCCCGCTCCCGACGGAACTCGGCCACGTCGAGGGGCAGACCCCGCCCGGTGGGGGCGACACCACAGAGGGGGGCGAAGAACTCGCCACCTACATCCGCGACGAGGGCGGCGAGTACGGTACCGTCACCGGCCGGCCGCGCCGGGTCGGCTGGCTCGACATGCCGATGTTGCGACACGCCGCCACCGCCAGCGGCTTCACCGGCCTCGCGGTCAACCACGTCGACACGCTCGCCGGGCTGGACACCGTGAAGGTCGGCCACGCGTACGAGCGCGACGGCGAGGAACTGCTGACTGTCCCCGCGACGACCGAGAAGTGGGCCGAGTGCGAGGCGAACTACCGCGAGTTCGACGGCTGGCCGGAGGCCGACTGGAGCGACGTCGTCGAGCGCGGCTACGACGCCATCCCCGAGAACGCGCGGGCGTATCTGGACTACATCGCCGCCGAACTCGACGCGGACATCTACGCCGTCGGCGTCGGCCCCGGCCGCGAGGCCACTGTCGTCGTCGAGGACCCCTTCGACGCGGTCTGAACGAGGTTCGGACCCTCCGTCGTACCCGGCGTCGCGGATTCCGGCATCCACCCCCGACTCTCGCACCCGAACGGCATCAAGCGCTGTCTCCTCGACACGCGAGTCCCCTGTCGTCTCCGCCCCGGTCGACGTGAATTTTGATGAGGGTGGCGGAACAACGTCCGGATAGGTATGCTCCCGGAGGCTCGCGATCCACTCCTCGACAGTGACGACGAGGCGATCGCCGAGCACGCGTGCCCGCTGTGTGAGCGGCGCGCCGCGACCCGTGTGGACCTCCGCTGTCACGTGGAGACCACGCACCGGAAGAGTGAACTCGTGACGGAACTGCTCCGGAACGCCGACACGACGGGCGCATCCCCGTCACCGTCACCGTCCGGGTCTTCGCCGCCGGCGCCGTCGCCATCGGACTGACCACACTACCCACCGCGAGGGCGCGCCCGACGAGTCGTCCATCTCTGGTCCCTCGCCACGATTCAACAGCTGTTCGAGAGTTCGAAAAAACCATATAAAAATACTATCATTTGCATTTATACTAAATACTGAATATAGTATAAATATATATGAAGTAATATAATTATACCGTCCTGCGGGACAGCCGGACGGCATGGAAATCGCTCAGCCCCGCCAGCGGCGTCGGGCGTGGCCGACAACCAGAAGGATTCTAAGGACGCCGCCAACAGTCCGTAGCGATGGTAGCCGCCCCCGAAGACGACGGCTCCACGCCCGACGACGGTGCCGAGGTCGACGACACGGAGTCGGCAGACGGCCCCGCTGCGGCTGGTTCGACCTCATCCGGCGACGACCCTCCCGCGGACGGCCCTCCGCCCGACGCGCCCGATAGCCGATCCGACGTGTCACCCTCCAGCGCGACGACGGACGCCCGGCCTCGTCGGCGACCGTTCCTCGCCGAGTATCTCGGTACCGGGACGGAACGAACACTCCGGCTGGTGCTCGCCGTCACGGTGCTCGCGGTGCTCGCGCGACTCGTATTGCTCGGCGACCGGGTCCAGCACTTCGACGAGGGTCGGGTGGCGTGGTGGACGCTCGAGTTCATGCGCACGGACTCGTTTCGCTACCGCTACATCATCCACGGGCCGTTCATCCAGCACCTGAACACGCTGTTGTTCTCGGTGCTCGGGACGACAGACTTCGCGACGCGGCTCGTCCCGGCGCTCGTGGGCGGGCTGCTCCCGGCCTCGACGCTGCTGTTCCGCGAGCACCTCCGACGGAGCGAACTGGTCGCGCTCGCGCTCTTCCTGGCCGCGAACCCGCTCCTCCTGTACTACTCGCGGTTCTCGCGGTCGACGATGCTCGTCGCTGGATTCGCGTTCGTCGCCTTCGGCTTCTTCGTCCGGGCGATGGACGCTCGCGACGCCGGCACTGGCGCCCGGATCGACCGCTCGGACGTCGCGGTCGACGGCGGGGCCCCCGAGGCTGCCGGGGCACCCGACGCGGCCGCCCCAACCGCCCTGACAGACCGGACGCTGGCTGGCCTCCTCGACCTGGAGCGAACGCGCTCGCCGGCACTGTACGTCCACGTCGGGGTGTTCTTCTTCGCGCTCGGCTTTGCCGCCAAGGAGAACGCGCTGGTGTACCTGCTGTGCTGGATCGGCGCCGGCGTGCTCGTCGCCGACCGTGTCCTCTCGACACCGGGGACGAGCGGGTTCGACCGCGCCGAGTCGATCCTGGTGCGATTCGTCCGGCACCTGGACTACTACCTCGGGCACGCGGTCCTCGCGCTCCTCGTCCTCGGGGTCGTGACGTTCTTCTTCTATGCGCCGCGGGGCGCTGCGGCGCCCGACGGGGTCGGCCTGTACGCGATCCTGGGTCAGCCGGGGCAGCTCCCGACGCTCGTCGACGCCACGGTCGCGGACGTACGGGCGGGCCTCGAGTACTGGTTCACCGGCGCCTCGGAGCCCGGCTGCAACAAGGAGACCCTCGTCGCGGGGTACGCCTGCTTCCTCGGCCGGTTCCTCGAGTCGATGGTGTTCTACGCCGCGCCGCTGACCGTGCTTGCGGTCGTCGGCTTCCTGGCCGACCGGTACACCGAGGGCCGGCCGCGCGCGCTGGTGATGTTCACCGCCTTCTGGGGCTTTGCCTCCGTCCTCGGCTACCCGCTCGGAACAGACATCTACGGCCCGTGGATCACCCTCAACGCGCTCGTCCCGCTGGCGGTCCCGGCGGCGGTCGGCCTCGCGCTCCTCTACCGGTGGGGCGTCGAGGCCTACCGCGACGACGACGGTATCAGCCTCGCGCTCGTCCTCGTCCTGCTCCTGGTCGCGGGTGGCGCGACCGGTTACCAGGGCGTCACGGGCGTCTACGTCGCCCCCGAGTCGGGGCCGAATTCGCTCGTCCAGTACGCACAGCCAGAGGGCGAGTGGCGGCCGCTGCTGGAGGAGGCGGCCGCGGTCTCTGCGGCCAACCCCCCGGGCGCCGCCGACGTGCTCGTCCACGGCTCGTACTACGTGGACGGGGCCACCTCGGCCGTCAGGACGCCGGCCTGCATCAAGTGGTTCAACGCGCTGCCGCTGCCGTGGTACATGGAGAAAGACCGGATGCGGGTCGTCTGCACCAACTCGACTGGTTCTCTCGATGCCCGGGAGTCGATGCCGCCGGTCGTCATCGCCCGGGCCTCCCGTGCCGAGGAACTCGAGAGCCGACTTGGTGACGACTACCGCAAGACTCGGGTGTTCATACGCCAGGGCGCCATTCCGACGGTCGTCTACGTGGACCAATCGGCCCCGCGAGCCGACCTCCGGGCGCCCTCGCGATCCGGATCTCATCCCCGCGGCGCGGATAGCGCCGCGCGTCCGGAAGCGAAAGCGGTACCTCCGGGCGCCGTGGACGCTCGCACATGACCAGTGACGGCGTCGACACACGCACACTCACCGCGCCCGGGCCGACGCTGGGCGTCGTGGGCGGGGGGCAACTGGGTCGGATGCTCGGCGAGGCCGCGGGCCCGCTCGGGGTCGGCCTCGTCGTCTCGGACCCGACCCCGGACTGCCCGGCCCGCTCGGTCGTCCGCGACCAGGTCGTCGGCGACTTCGATGACTACGAGACGCTCCGCGAACTCGGCGAGCGTGCCGACCTCCTGACGTTCGAGATCGAACTGGCGGACCCGGACGAACTGGACCGGGTCGCCGAGGAGACCGGCACGCCCGTCCACCCCGCCCCGGAGACGCTGCGCACCATCCAGGACAAGTACGTCCAGAAGGAGGCGCTGACCGACCACGGGATTCCGGTGCCTGCGTACCGCCGGGTCGACGACGCGGACGACCTGCTGGCGGCCGGCGACGATCTCGGCTGGCCGCTGATGCTGAAGGCCCGCGAGGGCGGCTACGACGGCCGCGGGAACGTCCCCGTCGAGGGGCCCGAGGAAGCCGAGAACGCGCTGGCCGAGGTCGCGGGGCCAGCGATGGCCGAGGAGCTGCTCGACTTCGAGCGCGAACTCGCCGTCATGGGGCTGCGCGGCGCCGGCGAGCGCGACACCTTCCCCGTGACCGAGACCATCCACCGCGAGGAGATCCTCCGCGAGAGCATCTCCCCCGCCCGGGCCGACGAGGCGGTCCGCGTCCGGGCCCAGGAGGTCGCAGACGAGGTGCTCGACGCGATGGATGGCCGCGGCGCCTTCGGCATCGAACTGTTCCAGGTCGACCCGGACGAGCACGGCGGCGAGGCGATTCTCGTAAACGAGATCGCTCCCCGTCCGCACAACTCCGGCCACTGGACCATCGAGGGCTGTCTCACCTCGCAGTTCGAGAACCACGT
>JBDGSA010000182.1:0-4289 GCA_042217755.1 Haloglomus sp.
GCGGGCCGACGAGGAAGGCGTTACGGACCGGCACGTCGCCGAGCACGTTCCGGGCGGCGAGATGGGCAGTCAGGGAGAGAAACAGAGCGAACAGTGCGGCGGTGCCGGCGACGGCGAGGGGCGTCGCCGATCCGACGCCGGTCTGCAGGAATACCATCGGGGTCGGTGACTATCCCAAGAGGCCGAGTTCTTCGAGTCGAGAGACGATGACGTCGACGGCTTCTTTCGCGTCTTCGGGCTGTTTCCCGCCGGTGATGACGAGTTTGCCGGAGCCAAAGAGGAGGGCGACCACGTCAGGGTCGTCCAGCCGGTAGACGAGACCCGGGAACTGCTCGGGTTCGTACTCGATGTTCTCGAGGCCGAGACCGATGGCGATGGCGTTCAGATTGAGGTTCTTGCCCAGATCCGCGCTCGTGACGATGTTCTGGACCACGATTTCGGGGTCCTCGTCCACGTTGATCTTGAGATCACGGAGTTTGTCGAAGACGATGTGCAGGCTCTCGTGCACGTCGTTCGTCGACTTCGCGCCGGTGCAGACGATTTTTCCCGACCGGAAGATCAGCGCCGCCGACTTCGGGTTCTGTGTCCGGTAGACGAGGCCCGGAAACTGTTCGGGATCGTAGTCCGCTCCTTCGAGGTCCATCGCCACGCTCTGGAGGTCGAGTTCCTGTCCGATTCCGGTAGAAGCCACCACGTTCTCGATGTTGATCGTCTCCTTGGGATCGGTCATGAGACGACTTAAATGTCGTATTTAAGGTTTAAAAAGGTTGGTGCACGACAGCGTCCCCTCGATCCACGCACTGTCGGACGGCCCAGTCGCCACCCGTCTACTCGATAGTTACTTCCGTCGTCCCCATCCGTTCGTCGAGGAGTTCGATAGCGTCGTCGTCGACGTCGCTCGGCGAGTCCGCCTCCAGAATCCCCTGCATCGCATCGACCACCTCCGTGCCCCGTCGAGATCTCTGGCCAGAAACATCGACGCGACAACCGCGAACATTCCGTCACCCATGGCCCCGCCAAGCATCGTTTCACACTCCGGACACACTAAGACGGCCTCCTCGGCCCCGACCGTGTCCATCGCGTGCAACTCCTCACCGGTGACTTCCGTTCGACAGTGTGGACATTCCGCGGAGTCGACCTTCGTCAACTCACTCATACGCACCGATGCATGTACACCTGGCCTAGAGGTTTGCCCCGCAGCGCCCGATACCGCTCGCCGTGTCGTCTTGTCGCTCCAGTCGCACGGTTCGGAGGCTACCCACGCGGCCGGTCCCCGTCGACTCCGGGATCGACAGTTCCCGGATCGGTTCGGTACCCTCATGCCCGCGGCGGTCGGATGGCGAGGCGTGTACGGTCTCGAACTCGCCGGCGAGGACGACGCCTTCGCGGCCTGGGAGGCCGCGTGTGCGGCGACGGGGGTCGAAGTGGTCGCGCCCGGCCTCGCGACGGCCCGGGGCGTCGACCCCGACCGTCTCCGAACGCTCGCGTACACCCACCGCGCCAGCCGTCTGCTCGGTCGGTGTGCGCCGAGCGTCGACACCGTCCGAGCGCTCGTCGAGGCGGCGACGGTGGCCCGATCCGGCACCGTCGCCGTCCGCGCCCGAGACGTACGGGGAACGGCGGGCGTCGACACCCGCCGTCTCGAACGCGAACTGGGCACGGCGCTGGTCGATCGCGGATTCGCCGTCGACCTCGACGACCCCGACCACGAACTCCGCGTCTGTTGTGCGGCCGACACCTGCCTCGTGGGCTGGCTGGTCGCCGAGAGCGTTCGTGACTACGGCGACCGCCGCCCCACGGATCGCCCCTTCTTCCAGCCGGGGAGCATGGCCCCCCTCGACGCCCGCGCCCTCGTCAATCTCGCGGGCGCCGGTCCGGACGCGACGATTCTCGATCCGATGTGTGGCACCGGAGGGACGCTGATCGAGGCGGGACTGGCCGGCGCCCGCGTCGTCGGGGCCGACGCCCAACGGAAGATGGTCCGGGGTGCCCGCGAGAACTGCCGGGCGTATCTCGACGCCGACTATCGTCTCCTGCGGGGCGACGCGACCGCACTTCCCCTCCGAAACGACGCCGTCGACGGCGTCGTCTTCGACGCGCCCTACGGTCGGCAGTCGAAAATCGCCCGTCACACCCTGCGTGACCTCGTCGGCGGTGCCCTCGCCGAAGCCAACCGGGTCGCGCCCCGCGCCGTCGTCGTCGGCGATCGGTCGTGGGCGGAGACGGCGGTCGACGCGGGGTGGACCGTCGAGTCGACGTTCGAGCGGCCGGTCCACCGCTCGCTCACGCGGTACGTGTTGCTGTTACGACGGTAGGGTGACGTCCGGGCCGTCGTACGTGTTTTCCGTGGGTTCGTCCGCCACGAATCAGCCCCGAAGCCGACGCGGCCGGAGGTTTCGCACGGTTTATGATGAGCCGGTACCGGTAGTTCCCCGAGACGGTCCGGCGACCCACCGGTAACCAGGTTTGTCCGACAAATACTACGTTGACCGAAGCGCCACCACCGTCTCGCCGGCGCGGACGTTGTCGCCCTCGGCGACGAGGAGGTCCTCCCGGTCGTACGCTCCCGGAAGGAGCACGTCGGCTCGGCTCCCGAAGGCGATGTGGCCGATTCGGTCACCCCGGTCCACCTCGTCGCCGGCGGTGAGGTAGGGGTAGATGCGTCGGGCGAACCAGCCGGCGATCATCGACACCTCGTGGCTGTCGAGGATCGCATCGACGCGTTCGTTGCGCTCGGACTCTTTGGTGAATGCGGGTCGGTGGGCACCGGGGCGATGCGTGGCTGCCTCCACCCGTCCGTCCATCGGCGCCCGCAGGACGTGTACGTCGGTGACGTTCATGAACACGCCGACGCGGATTCGTCCGTCCTCCTCACGGACGACGGAGACGCGACCGTCCGCGGGGGCGACCACGCCCCGTGGCGGCGGCGTCCGTTCCGGATCGCGGAAAAACCAGATCACGAATCCGCCAAGCGCCAGGGCGACGGCGCCGAGTGGCGGTGCGAGGACGGCGAGCGGCATCGCGGCGACGAGTGGGGGGAGCGCGAACCGGCGGGCCCCCGGGGCGAGCGCGAACGATGGTCCAGTCATGCCGTCGTTCGCTGGCCCCACGTCGCCAGCAGGTGCGTGAGGTGGAGGCGGTCGTCGGTGCCGGTCACCAGGTCGTGATCCACCTGGCCTGCGAGCCGGTGCAGGTGGGCGAGCGTCTCGCCGTCGTAGCGCTTTCGCGCCGCGTCTAGCAGGTCGACCAGTAACGACTGGCCGTCGTACCCCTCGTCGTCGAGCAGCGTCCCGATGGTCTTTCGCGCGCCAGCCACGTCGCCGGTCTCCGCCGCCTCCAGGATCGACTCCAGTTCGTCGTCGTACCCCACGTCGCGGAGCGTCTCGTGGACCGTCGTCATCGTCACCTCGCCGGCCTCGACGGCGGTCGTCTGCGCGCCGAGGATCGCTTTCCGGAGGTCGCCGTCGGCGTAGCCGGCGACGAACTCCACGCCGTCGTCGTCGTACTCGACGGCCTCGGCGTCGAGGATCCGTTCGAGCACCGTCTCGATTTCGTCGGCCGTCGGCGCTCTGACCGGAACGGGGAAACAGCGGGACCGGATCGGCGCGATGAGCCTCGAGGGCTGGCGGGTAACGATCACGAACTGCGTCGTGCGGTGGTGCCGTTCCATCACCCGCCGGAGGGCCTGCTGGAAGTCCTCACGGATCGCCTCGGCGTTGTCGAGGACGATGGTTTTGTAGTCGCCGGAGACGGGGGCATAACTCGCGGACTCCTTCAACACTCGGTTGATCATGTCGCGTTTCGCCATGCGTGAACGGCCGGTGAGGAACTGTTCGAACCGGGGGTCCTGACGAATCTCCGTTTTGCTCCGGTCGAAGAAGTCCGCGACGTTGAGTTCGACGAGGTCGTTCTCGTCCTCGTGGGCTGTGTCAGCCAGCGCCCGGACGGCGGCGGTCTTGCCCGATCCGGGCGGTCCCTGCACCACGAGGTTCATGGGTTCGTCGACGGCTCGCTGCAGGCGGTCACGGACCGACGCCTGCGGCAGGTCGTCGAGATCGGGTGCGTGCGTCTCCGTCCACAGCGGGGCGTCCATTGGCGGGGGTAGTGGGGCGTGGGCTACAAAGCTTGCTCTCTCGGTCGATCGACACGCGTTTATCGTCCCCGCCCGCACACCGAACCATGTCGATGCGCGTGACGTTTCTCGGCACCAGCGGGGCCGTCCCGACGACCCAGCGGGCGCCGAGTGCCGTCCTCGTCAACCGCGAGGGCGAGCGCTTCCTGTTCGACTG
>JBDGSA010000161.1:0-4209 GCA_042217755.1 Haloglomus sp.
GCCCCGGTCGGCCGACGCACCGGTAAACTGTTACACTAAACCGTATCAGTCGTCCTCCGGCGCGGCCTCCTCGGGGACCTCCGTGTCGTCGATCAGCGACTTGCCGGCGTACTCCTCGCGGAGGTCCTTCTTCGAGAACTTGCCCGTCGCCGTCTTGGGCACCTCCTCGATGTAGACGATGTCGTCCGGGAGCCACCACTTGGGGTAGTCCTCGCGCAGCAGGTCCATGATCTCCTCGTCGAGCGTCGATTCGTCTGCGTCCGCGCCGGGCACGACGAAGGCGACCGGGCGCTCCTGCCACTTCTCGTGGGGGACACCGATGACGGTGGCCTCGGCCACGTCGTCGTGGGCCATGATGGCGTTCTCGAGTTCGACCGACGAGATCCACTCCCCGCCGGACTTGATGACGTCCTTCGCTCGGTCGACGATCTTCAGGTAGCCGTCGGTGTCGACGGTGACGATGTCGCCAGTCTTGAGCCAGCCGTCCTCGAAGTCCTCCTCGTTGGCCTCGGGTCGCTCGAAGTACTCCTTCGTGACCCACGGACCCCGGACCCAGAGTTCGCCGAACTCCTCGCCGTCGTGGGCGACCTCGTTCCCCTCGTCGTCGATGACCTTGAACTCGAGACCGGGGACGGTGAGGCCCTGCTTCGCGCGGCGGTCGAGCTGGGTCTCGTAGTCCGCATCCTCGAGGTCGGACTTGAGGTGCGAGACGCTCCCGATGGGCGACATCTCGGTCATGCCCCAGGCGTGCAGCAGCGTCACGCCGTGGTCGTCGAACCAGCGGATCATCGACTCCGGTGCCGCCGATCCGCCGACGACGACGTACTCGAGCGACGAGAGGTCGACATCGTGGTCCTCCATGTAGTCCTGAAGCCCCATCCAGACCGTCGGGACGCCGGCGGAGACGGTAACTCCCTCCTCCTCGATGAGATGGGCGATGTCCTCGGGTTCCGGCGAGGGGCCGGGGTAGACGTGCTTGGCGCCGCCGGCCGTCGCCGTGAACGGCATCCCCCAGGCGTTGACGTGGAACATCGGGACCACGGGCATGACGACGTCGTCGTCGGCCATCGGGATGCCCTGGGGTGTGAGCGTGGTCATCGTGTGGCTCCAGAGCATCTTGTGGGTGTACTCGACGCCCTTCGGCATCCCGGTCGTCCCGGAGGTGTAGCACATCCCGGCGGGCTGTTCCTCGTCGACGTCGGGCCAGTCGTACTCCGTCGGGTGGTCCGCGACGAAGTCCTCGTATGCTACCACATCGACGGGCAGGTCGTCGGCACCCTCCGGCACCGCCGAGCCCATCGTGACGAGCCGGTCGACCGTGTCGAACTCGTCGTCGGCGTCGGCGATGGCGCCCGCGAGCTTCTCGAACAGCGAGTGGTCGACGAAGATAGTGCGGTCCTCGGCGTTCTGGACGATGAACTGGATGTGCTCGTCGGGGAGCAGCGGGTTGATGGTGTGGAGCTGCGCGCCGATCGTCGGAACGGCGAAGTAGGTCTCGAAGTGGCGGTGGTGGTTCCAGCAGAACGTCGCGACCCGGTCGCCCTCCTCGACGCCGGCCTCGGTCAGGGCGTGGGCGAGCTGTGCAGTTCGGTCCGCGTACTCGTCGTACGTGTACCGCTCGATGCCCTCGTGGGTGCGCGAGACGATCTCGGTGTCGGGATAGAGGGTCTCGGCGCGCCACAGGAACGGTCGAAGCGTCTGGTCGTGTCCTCCTGGCATATCCGTCAGGAGAATCGTCCGGCTACGGCTTGAAGGTTGCCGGTCTTTCGCGAGCCAGCTATCAGTCCATAGCCGTCCCACGCCCGCTGCGAGGCGTGTGAGCAGTTCCCGCTCCGATGGCGGAACGCTCGGGTGGTGTTGCGACACTCGTAGAGCGAGTAGCGCGGACATAAATTCGGTATATCGACAAACATCCTGAAAATTCCAGAATTTAGATAATATATTGATAAATCTTAGTACAAGTACAAAATTCGAGAAATTCGGGAGAACAACTCCGAACCCGAATCCGCGGCGACGCTGTGGATGAACCTGTGCGTTCCTGCCACCTCAGTCGAGCGCGCTGCCGGCGCGAATGATCGTCTCCTCGCCGAAGGCCGGCCCGACGAGTTGCAGCCCGACGGGGCCGCGGTCCGTCTCGCCGGCCGGTACCGAGATCGCGGGCAGGTTCGCGAGGTTCACCGGGACGGTGTTTGCGTCCGCGAGGTACATCTGGAGCGGATCGTCGAGCGACTCGCCGAGTTCGAACGGCGGGACAGGCATCGTCGGCGAGGCGAGCACGTCGGCGTCCTCGAACGCCTCGTCGAAGTCCCGCTTGACCCACGCCCGGGCGTCCTGGGCCTGCTTGTAGTACTTGTCGTGGTAGCCCGCAGAGAGGGCGTACGTCCCGAGCAGGATGCGGCGCTTTACCTCCTCGCCGAAGCCCTCCTCGCGGGCCGTCGCGAACGTCTCGTTCCAGTCGCCGTCGTAGCCGCCCGACTGACCGTACCGGACCCCGTCGAACCGCGCGAGGTTCGAGGACGCTTCGCTCATCGCGATGACGTAGTAGGCCTGGACAGCCGTCTCGACGGACGGCAGCGAGACCTCGTGGACCGTCGCGCCAGCGGTCCGGAGGTCGTCGAGTGCGGCCTCGAAGCGCTCGACGACGGCTTCGTCGGCGCCCTCCACGAGGTCGGTGACGACGCCGACCGAGAGGCCGTCGACGTCGCCGTCGGCCGCGTCGGCGTAGGTCGTCGCCTCCGCGGGGTGCTCGCCGCCGTACTCATCGGCAAGGTCCTCGCGGGTGTCGTGGCGCGTCGTCGCGTCGCGCTCGTCTGGGCCGGCGATGGCGTCCAGCAGTGTGGCAGCACTCTCCACGTCGCGGGCGATGGGGCCGATCTGCTCCAGCGAGTTCGCGTACGCGACGAGGCCGTAGCGCGAGACCAGCCCGTACGTGGGCTTGATGCCGACGACGCCGCAGAACGCGGCCGGACAGCGAATAGACCCGCCCGTGTCCGACCCGAGCGCGTAGTCGGCCTGCCCGGCGGCGACGGCTGCCGCGGAGCCGCCCGAGGAACCGCCCGGGACCCGTCCCGGCGCGGCGGGATTGTCCGTCGGGCCGAAGGCGCTCGTCTCGGTGGTCGTGCCCATCCCGAACTCGTCCATGTTCGTCTTGCCGACGATGGTCGCACCCGCCGTCTTGAGGCGCTCGACCACGGTGGCGTCGTACGGTGGGACGTAGTCGGCGAGCATCGCCGACCCGCAGGTGGTGCGGACGCCCTCTGTGGAGATGTTGTCCTTGACGGCGACTGTCGCGCCGGCGAGCGGCCCGTCCTGGTCCCCCGCCACGCGCTCGACGGTGAGGAAGGCGCCGTGTCCGTCGTCGAAGTCCGCCGGAACGAGTCGGCCCTCGCCGGGCGCCTCGCTCTCCTCCTGGGCCGCCATTATCCCACCCGCGGTCCTTTGAACCGGCCGTCTTCCGTCTCCGGGGCGTTGCGGAGCGCCTCCTCCTGGGTCAGGCCCTCGTGCACCTCGTCGGCCCGGAAGACGTTCGCGAGGTCGGCCTCGCTGTCTGTCTCCGGCACGTCGTCGAGCGCGTCGAAGTACGAGAGGATGTCGCCGAACTGCTCGGCGAACCGCTCGACCTCGCTCTCGTCGAGGTCGACGCGGGCCAGTCCCGCGACGTGTCGTACCTCCTCGGGGTCGACGCCATCCGTGTCGCTCATGCCAGACGGTCGGCCCGAACGGGCACTAAGGGTTTCGACTCCCCGACAACTGCCGCTCGCGAGCGCCCTGACGGGCGCCCCCCGTCAGCGCACTCCTGTCGCCCGTCCAGGCTCTCCAGATTCGACCGTTATTCAAATTCGTGATACTTCTCGATCGTCCGGATTCGCGATGAATTTGGGCCTTCTCCGCTATCGAACCGTCAGTTTCCGCCCGAGAATTTAAGTCGGCTCGGTCCCAACGTGATACTGAACAGGGAACTTCTTTCCCGACCGCCTCTCGCGGCCCAGATACCAATGACAGACACGAGCGTCAGACGCTTTCAGCGGGAGAACGAGGAAACAGCAGAGCACGAGTCCGAGGAGACCGACGAGCTCGCCTGCCCGGAGTGCGGCGGCGACCTCGCCACGGACACGGAACACGGCGAGACCGTCTGCCAGGACTGCGGCCTGGTGGTCGACGAGGACGAGATCGACCGCGGGCCAGAGTGGCGTGCGTTCGACGCCCAGG
>JBDGSA010000066.1:0-4096 GCA_042217755.1 Haloglomus sp.
CTGTTCGGGCTGTGGCATCTCCCCGATGACCATCCAGGCCATCAAGACCCGCATGGTCAAGGAGATCCCCGAGATCGAGGAGGTCCACGCCCACACCGGTGACATGGGCGGCAGCGAGGGCATGGCCGGCGGTGGCACCAGCCCATCCTTCCCCGGTGAGCAGTCCCGTGGGGACGGTGGCGACGACGAAGGCCCCGAAGCGCCGTTCTGAACCGGTCGCTGCTCCCGCTTTTCTCACCACGAGCGGCGCGATTCGACGACGCCCGTCACCACTCCGCGATGCTCCCGTCCTCGTGTCGCCAGACCGGGCTGTGCCAGTCGACGTCACCTGCCCGTTCGCGGACCGTCTCGTGGTCGACAGCGATACCCAGCCCGGGACCGTCCGGCAGGTCGACGAACCCGTCCTCGTAGTCGAACACCGACGGGTCGGCGAGGTAGTCCAGCACGTCGCCGCTCTCGTTGTAGTGGATGTCGAGGCTCTGCTCCTGGACGAGCGCGTTCGGGGCGACGGCGTCGACCTGCAGGCAGGCCGCGAGCGCGATAGGCCCGAGCGGACAGTGAGGCGCGAGTGCAACGTCGTGGGCGGCGGCCATGTCGGCGATTTTCTGACACTCGGTGATGCCGCCGGCGTGTGAGAGGTCCGGCTGGACGACGTCGACGGCGCCGTCGGCGAGCACATCACGGAAATCGAAGCGGGAGTAGAGTCGTTCGCCCGTGGCGATAGGGATGGTCGTCCCCGACGCGATATCCGGGAGGGCGTCGCTGTGTTCGGGACGGACGGGTTCCTCGACGAACATCGGTTCGTGGGGTTCGAGAGCCGCGACGAGTCGGGGTGCCATCGCCTTCGAGACCCGACCGTGGAAGTCCACGCCGACGTCCACCTCGTCGCCGACCGCGTCCCGGACTGCGCCGAGCCGGTCGGTGGCGGCCTGCACGCTGGCGGGCGTATCGACGTGCTGGAGTTCCGCGGTCGCGTTCATCTTCAGCGCGGTGAACCCGGCGTCGACCGCCTCCCGGGCGGCCTCGGCGACCCCTTCGGGTCGGTCACCGCCGACCCACTGGTAGACCCGCATCCGGTCGCGCACGGGACCGCCGAGCAACTCGTAGACTGGCGCGTCGAAATGCTTGCCCCGCAGGTCCCAGAGCGCCTGGTCGATGCCCGCGATGGCCGACATGAGGATGGGGCCACCGCGGTAGAATCCGCCGCGGTACAGCGTCTGCCAGTGGTCGGCGACGGGGAGCGGGTCCGCCCCGAGGAGGTAGGTCTCGAGCAGTTCCTCGACGGCCGTCCTGACAGTCCGGGCACGTCCCTCGACGATGGGTTCGCCCCAGCCGACGAGCCCGTCGCTCGTCTCGAGCCGGAGGAACAGCCAGCGCGGCGGGACCGCGTAGATGTCGTAGTCGACGAGTTCCACAGTTGCCGTCCATCGGTCACGGTCGCTGAAACCTCTTTCCCCGGTTGCGCACCGGACCCGCCGAAATACGCGCGTCTGACGGAAATCACGATATTTAACCCGGTGGACCGCAGGTACTGGAACAATGAGTGATTCGGACGCGGCGAACGTCCTGTTCGTCGTGCTGGACACCGTCCGGAAGTCCCACCTCTCTGTCTACGGGTACGACCGACCGACGACGCCACACCTCGAGGAGTTCGCCGAGGAGGCGACGGTCTACGAGGAAGCCGTCGCCCCGGCACCGTGGACGCTGCCCGTCCACGCCTCGATGTTTACCGGCCTGTATCCCAGCGAGCACGACGCCACACAGGAGAACCCATATCTCGAGGGCGCGACGACGCTGGCCGAGAGCCTCTCGGCGGCCGGCTACGACACCGCCTGTTACTCCTCGAACGCCTGGATCACGCCGTACACCCATCTCACGGACGGGTTCGACGACCAGGACAACTTCTTCCAGATCATGCCCGGCGAGTTCCTCTCGGGCCCGCTGGCCACGGCCTGGAAGGCCATGAACGACAACGACAGGCTCCGATCGGTCGCCGACTGGCTCGTCAAGGCCGGCAACAAGATTCACGAGCATCTGGCGTCGGGTGGCGGCGGCGACACCAAGACGCCCGCCGTCATCGACTCCACGATGGAGTTCATCGAGGGCTCGGATGGCCCGTTCTTCCAGTTCATCAACCTGATGGACGCCCACCTTCCCTACCATCCGCCCGAGGAATACCAGGACGAATTCGCCCCCGGCGTCGACTCCACCGAGGTCTGTCAGAACTCCAAGGAGTACAACTCCGGTGCCCGGGACATCGACGACGAGGAGTGGGCGGCCATCGAGGGGCTGTACGACGCCGAGATCCGCCACATCGACGACCAGCTCAACCGCCTGTTCGGCTGGCTGAAGTCACAGGGTCTGTGGGAGGAGACGCTGGTGGTCGTGTGTGCCGACCACGGCGAACTCCACGGCGAACACGACCTCTACGGTCACGAGTTCTGCATCTACGACCCGCTGGTGAACGTCCCGCTCATGGTCAAACACCCGGACCTCGAGGCGGGCGAGCGCGACGAAGGGACGCAGGTGGAACTGGTCGACCTGTACCACACGGTGCTGGACCACGCGGGCGTGTCGGCGGCCAGCGACGGCGTCGACCTCGACCCGACGCGCTCGCTGCTGTCGGCGGACTACCGCGACTTCGCCGAGGGCGAGTTCGCGTTCGTCGAGTACCACCAGCCCGTCGTCGAACTCCGGCAACTGGAGGGGAAAGCCGCCGAGGCGGGCATCGAACTCGACCCCGACTCGCGCTTCTACTCGCGGATGCGGGCGGCCCGGCGACCCGACGGGAAGTACATCCGCAACGAGCGGATCCCCGACGAGGCCTACCGGCTCGACGAGGACCCCGACGAAACCGAGAACGTCCTCGCAGGGGACGGCGAGGGCGAGCGAGACGACGGGACTGACGACGAGGTCGTCGCCGCTGTCGAGGCCGCGCTCGCGGACTTCGAGGAGCGCGTCGGCGGCGAGTGGTCGGCCGTCGGGGACGACGACGTACTGGACGACATGGGCGACGAGGCCAAAGACAGGCTGCGTGACCTGGGATACATCGACTGACAGGAGGACAAAACGTGTCACACGACGGGCGTGCCGTCCTCGATTTCGCCAGTCGCAAGACGCTGGTCCGCATCCTCGTCGGGTTCGCCATCGCCATCATTCTCCTGTCGCTCGTCGCGGTCGGCATCGGCACCAAGGACCTCGCGAAGGCCTTCCGGGACGCGAATCCCCGGTGGCTAGTTGCCGGCTGTCTCTCGACGTTCGTCGGCCTCGTCGCCTGGGGGAGGGCCTGGCAGGTGGTGCTGGAGGTTCAGGACATCGACGAGCCGTTCAGAAAGATCGTCGTCACGTACTTCGCGGCGACGTTCGCCAACTACGTGACGCCGCTGGGTCAGGCCGGCGGCGAGCCGTTCATCGCGTACGTCCTCTCGCGGGATACCGACGCCAGCTACGAGGAGAGTCTCGCCAGCGTCGTGACCGCGGACCTGCTCAATCTGCTTCCCTTCTTCAGTTTCGCGGCCGTCGGGATGGGCTGGCTGCTCTGGCAGGCGAACCTGCCGACGGCCGCCCAGCCCCTGGCGATGGGGCTGCTCGCGCTCGCCGTAGGCGTGCCCGCGTTCACGGTGGCCGGCTGGCGCTTCCGGCGCCGGTTCGCGAACGGCTTCCTCCGGCTGGTCGCGCCCATCGCACGCCGGACGCCGAGGATCACACTCGAGGGCATCCGCGAACGCCTGCACGAACTCGGGGACGCGTTCAACCGGATCGCCGCCGAACCGACCGCGCTCGGTCGCGCACTCGTGTTCTCGTACGTCGGCTGGGTCTTCTTCGCCGCCCCCCTCTACTTCGCCGGCCGCACCGTCGGTGTCCCCATCGGCCCGCTGCTCGTCCTCTTCATCGTCCCGGCGAGCACCATCGCGGGTCTGGTCCCCTCGCCCGGCGGCCTCGGTGGCGTCGAACTCGCCCTGACGGCCCTTCTCATCGCGCTCGTCGGGTTGAGTGAGGCCGACGCCTACGCTATCTCGCTGGTCTACCGGCTGATGAGTTACTGGTTCGCCATCGTCGTCGGCGGTATCGCGGCGATGTACGTCGTCGCGCGGAG
>JBDGSA010000004.1:0-3983 GCA_042217755.1 Haloglomus sp.
AGGCCCGCAATCTCGGGTCGATCATCGAGGGCGCGTACTTCGAGACGGTCGACACGGACGACCTGACGTTGCCGCTCGGCGATGCGTTCCTCGAGTGGGTGAACGTCGGCCCCGAGTGTCCGTTCGTCGGGCAGACGCTCGCGGAAGCCAACGTCCGCCAGGAGACGGGTGTGTCGGTGCTCGCGGTCCAGCGCGGACCCGACACCATCGCGAATCCGGATTCCGACTTCGAGATGCAGGAGGGTGACATCCTCGTGACGCTGGGCACGCGCGAAGAGCAGGCCGAACTGGAGGCACTGGCGGCTCCCGAGTCGACCGACACCGACGAGTCCAGCGGGTCGAGCGAGCCGGACGACTGATGGCGTCACCCCTGCTCCTCGAGGCTGGCGTCGTCTTCGCGGTCATCGCAGTCGGCGGTGGCATCGCCAGCCGTCTCGACCAGTCGGTCATCCCCGCGTACATCGTGGCCGGCATCCTGCTCGGGCCGCACGCACCCACCATCGGCGGCTACTCGCTCGCCATCGTCGACACCAGCGAGTTCGTCGACCTCCTCGCGGAACTGGGCATCGTCTTCCTGCTGTTTTTCATCGGCCTCGAGTTCAATCTGGAGCGGCTCGTCGCCGCCCGCGACCGCATCGTCCGTGCCGGGACGCTCGACCTCGCGGTCAACTTCGCCGTCGGGTTCGGCCTCGGTCTCGCCTTTGGCTTCTCGGCGTTCGAGGCGCTCTTTCTCGCCGGCATCGTCTACGTCTCCTCGTCGGCGGTCATCACGAAGTCGCTCATCGAACTCGGGTGGATCGCGGACCCCGAGAGCGAGGCCATCCTCGGTGTCCTCGTCTTCGAGGACGTCGTCGTCGCGGTCTATCTCGCGGTCCTCTCGGCAGTCGCCCTCTCGGCGGGCGACCTCGCGAGCATCGCCCGCTCGCTCGCGGTCGCGTTCGGATTCCTCATCGCGCTCGTCTCGCTCGCGGCCTACGGGACCGACATGCTCGAGCGGGCCTTCGACGTCCGCTCCGACGAGGTGTTCCTGCTCCGGGTGGTCGGCCTCACCGTCCTCGTGGGTGGCATCGCGCTCGCGGCCGGCGTCAGCGAGGCCGTCGCCGCGTTCTTCCTCGGGGCGGCCTTCGGCGGCACCGACCACGCCCACCGCATCGAGCGGGTCATCACTTCCGAGCGGGACATCTACGCTGCCGTCTTCTTTCTCGCCATCGGCCTGCGGACCGACCCGCGACTGTTCCCCGCGGTCGCCGCGCCCCTCGCCGCACTCGTCACCGTCACGACCGCGAGCAAACTCCTCAGCGGCTACTACGGTGGCCGCTTCTACGGACTCAGCGAACGCCGATCGGTCCGGGCCGCCATCGCCCTCGTCGCCCGCGGCGAGTTCTCGCTCGTCATCGCGGCACTCGCCGTCTCGGCGGGCGGGTCGACGGCCCTCTCACGGACCATCCCCGCTATCGCCGTCGGGTACGTCCTCGCGATGAGCCTCCTCGGCACCGTGCTGATGCGATACTCCGGGCGCGTGGAGCGACTGGTCGTGGGCGAATCGCCGTCGTGAGCCAGCATCCCAGTTCAGAGTCCGACGGCCGGCAGATAGGTCACGCCGACGAACATCGCACAGGCGGCGACGATGGGGATGGTGAGGTTGTCGTCGACGACGTGTCCACGCACGACGGGCTTGGCGCCGTCGGCCAGCATCGCCGCCAGCCCGCCCATGACTGCGGCGCCGACCGGGACGAAGACGGCCGCGAGCGTCGCGGAGATGGCGAACATCACCGCGAGCGCGCGACCCTGCTTGACCGGCCGCAGTTCGTCGGCACTGACCAGGCCCGCGATGGGGTCCGCGAGCGTCAGCATCAACATCGCGGGGACGGCGATCCGCGGCCCGAACGCCAGCCCCGTCAGCGACCCGCTGAACACGTACAGGGCGTATCCCGCCGGCCTGTCCTGCTCGTACTCGCGGGTCAGCGTCTCGTAGACGACCCACTCGATGCCGACGACCAGACGGAGGAACTCGAGGACGACCGCCAGCGCCACACCGCCAACCAGCAGGTAACGTATCTGGGCCCACGTGAGCAGTCCCACCAGCCAGAGTCCCGGTACCACCGCCCCGCTGGCGTGGACGAGCCGTCGCAGAATCTCGTTTGCCATCCCGGTCGTCTCCCCGCCGCCCCGCTCAGAGCTCCGCGACGCTCGTCGCGCCCCGGCGCAGATCGGTCAACGTCGCGGGCAACTCGTCGATGGCGACCCGGGCCTGTGCGGTCGAGTCCCGGTCGCGAATCGTCACGGTGTCGTCGTCCAGCGTGTCGTAGTCCACGGTGACACAGAACGGCGTGCCGACCTCGTCCTGGCGGCGGTAGCGCCGCCCGATGGACCCCGACTCGTCGTAGGCCACCTCGAACCCCGCCGCGCGCAACTCGGATGCGACCGCACGGGCACGCTCGTCCAATCCGTCTCTGTCCATCAGCGGGAAGACGGCCACCGTCCGCGGGGCCACCTCCGGCGGAAGCGAGAGCACCGTCCGCGTCTCCCCGCTCTCGCCATCGCTCCCCTGCTCGTCGCCCCCCCTCTCGTCGTCGCTCGCCGTGTCGCCAGCCTCGTCCTCGTGCATGCTGTGGGCCAGCACCGTGTACACCAGTCGGTCGACGCCGAAGGAGGGCTCGACGACGTGGGGTGTGATGTGCTCGCCGGCTTCGGTTTCTTCCTCGACACTGAACCCGGTCTTCTCGACGGGCACCGACACCGTCTCGCCGTCCACTTCGACGGTGACCTCGTCGCCCTCGAAGGCAGACCGGTCGCGCTCGGCGAGCGCTTCGAGCGCGTCGGCCACGGCCTCGGCCTGCCCGCCGAACTCCGGCCCGAGATAGCTCATGTCCGGGTCGACGGTGGCGCGCTCGACGGTGATGGGCTCGTCGTACTGCTTGAACAGCGTGAACGCCTCGTCGCTGTACTCCCCGTGCTTCGAGAGGTCGTAGTCGCCCCGGTAGGCGAACCCGGTGATCTCGATCCAGTCGCCGCCGACCTCGGCCTCCGCGTCCCAGCAGTCCGCGGCGTAGTGGGCGAGTTCACCCGAGCGGTGCTGGCGATACCTGAACCGGTCCATGTCGACGCCGATGCGCTCGTACCAGTCCTTCGCGACGCCGAGATAGTAGGCCACCCAGTCGCTGCCGACGACGCCCCCGTCGACGGCCTCCCGGACGGTCAGTTCCCGGGGCTCGCCGTCCGCGGCCTCCTGTTCGGCCGCCGAGTACAGCGTCAGTTCGACGTCCGCGACGTCGTCGAGCGGCGGCTCGTCGGTCTCGGGGTCGACGAAGTGCTCGAGTTCGGCCTGTGCGAACTCCCGCAACCGCACGAGGCCCTTGCGGGGGCTGATCTCGTTGCGGTAGGCCGCGCCGATCTGTGCGACGCCGAAGGGGAGCTGGTTGCGGGCGTACTCCTTGAGCCGTGGGAACTCCACGAAGATGCCCTGTGCCGTCTCGGGACGCAGGTACCCCGGCGACGACGACCCGGGACCGATGTTCGTCTCGAACATGAGGTTGAAGTCCTCGACCGGTTCGTCCGCGAGCGCGGTCCCGCAGGTCGGGCAGCCGAGGTCGTGTTCGTCGATGAGCGCCTCGATTTCCGGGATGGGGATCGATTCGGCCTCCTCGATGTCGGTGTTGTCCTCGACGAGGTGGTCCGCGCGGTGGCTCGTCCCACACTCGGGACACTCGATTATCATGTCGTCGAACCCGTCGAGGTGGCCCGACGCCTCGAAGACGGGTTCGGGCATGACGTTGGGCGCTTCGATCTCCATGTGGCCCTCGCGCCGGACGAACCGGTCGCGCCAGGCGTCCTCGACGTTCTCTTTCAGCGTGGCACCCTCGGGACCGTAGACGTAGAACCCCGAGACACCGCCGTACGCGCCGCTCGACTGGAAGAAGAAACCGCGACGCTTCGCGAGTTCCGTCAGCCGATCGGTGTCCCGGATCGGTCGTTGCGCGTCC
>JBDGSA010000089.1:0-3792 GCA_042217755.1 Haloglomus sp.
AGAACTTCAGAATAAGCCGAGCAGATCCCTTGATACTCATTCTATCCCACCCCCAGAAGTAGGCCATCTCGTCGGCGGAGAACGTGTTCCACCGCACGAGGTCGACGGGCGTGATGGGGACGTCCGCGAACTTCCGGATGGTGAAGTTCGACCCGCGCGTCGAGATCTCGCCACCGAGCGTGACCTGGACGCGCGAGCCGTCGGGGAGGCTGGCGTCGACGAGCGGTTCGGACACCGAGAGCTGTTTGCCCGCCCGCTGTGCCAGCCGGACCGCAAAGGAGTTGAGCTGGCGTTCCTCGAAGACGACGTTCGTCCGCAGGTTGCGGTAGACCCGGTTGTAGACGAAGACCGGGACGTCCTCGCCGTCACACGAGATGTCCTCGATGTTCGAGTCGCGCATCATCCCGTCGATGGGGCCGTACCGGATGAAATCGCGCGTCAGGTAGTAGTAGACCTTCAGGAGCGACCCCACCCGGACCGTCGCGGCGTGCTTCTCGATGAGTTCCTGGGAGCGCTCGGCGAACACCTCCTCGCGGTCGCGGTCGGCGTCGCTGACGTCCTGGTACATCAGGCTGTTTCGCAGCAGCGTCACGAGGTCCTGGCGGACGTAGTTCTCGAACTCGTCGAGCGTCGGCTCGACGACGTGGTACTCGAACTCGCGCCGGTCGGGCACGTAGAGGATGGTCACGTACGCGAAGGGCTCGTTCACCCAGTAGCGTTCGATCTCCTCGCGCCCCTCCAGATAGGAGAAGTCGAAGAACTCCGTCTCGAGGAACGCCTCCTCGGGCCGTTCCTCGAACGGGCCCGACGCCCCCTCGGCGAAGTGCGCCTTCAGGTCGCGGACGACCGCCAGTTGCGTCGGATGAGCGGTCGCGGGGTCGAGTTCGACGAACTCCGCTGCGACCCGCTCCTCGTAGTCGTCCCAGCGGACGACGGCGTCGATGAGGTCGGCCATGTCGTCCCAGGGTTCGACGGCGTCGATGAGCGCCTCCTGGGCCTCGTCCGGCCAGCGGTCGATTTCCGGGACCAGGTCGGTCCGGTCCTCGGCGTCGAGTTCGTCGGCCATCGCTGCGACGGCGTCGCGTTCGTCGTCGGCGTCGGCCGCCGCGTCGACCACCGGCGACGCGTCGGCCTCCCCCTCCGTCGGTCGTCCGGATGAGTGGCGCTCTCCTGACATCAGACGGACTCCCCCCTCCGAGAATCGATGTGTACATACGGCGATACGAGTAACATCAGGATAGTGCGGATTCGCCACCTTCGGTAATAAATTCTACCCTCGGGATAATCGGCCCCTACCACGGGGTAGCATGCGATTACCGGGGTGACGGTGGCGTGACCTGTCATCGAACGTCCGTTCCGGACCGACCGCACGACGTCGTGCGGTCACGCCGGGCCGTCGGTCCGACGAGCGCCCTCAGCCGTCGACGACGGTGTTCCGGAGCGTGCCGATGCCCTCGTAGGTGATGGCCACCTCCTCGCCGGGCGCGACGAGGCCGGGGTTCGCGGGGCTGCCGAAGGCGACGACGTCGCCGGGCTGGAAGGTGAACCGCTCGGAGAGGAAGGCGATAACCTCCCGGGGCTTGAACAGCATGAGGTCGGTGTTCGACTCCTGTCTGCGCTCGCCGCCGACGTCGGTGTGGACGTCGAGGCCGACGGGGTCGACCTCCGTCTCGATCCAGGGGCCGAGCGGCGCCGACCCGTCGAACGCCTTGCGGGCGGGGAGGTTCGGCTGGTCGAGCGCGTCGAGGTCGTTCATGATGGTGTAGCCCAGCACGACGTCGTCCACCTCCGACTCGGTGAGGTCGCCACACCGCTCGCCGATGACGGCGGCGAGTTCGCCGGCGTAGGTCAACTCCTCGGTGAACGAGGGGTAGGTGATGGGCGCGCCCGGCGGGTGGGCGGAGACGGGCGGCTTGATGAAGAAACTGGGTTCCTCGGGGCGCTCGTAGTCCATCTGCTCGATGGTCTGGGCGTAGTTCTTGCCCACGCAGTAGAACGCCGAGGGCGAACAGGGCGCGAGCAGGTCGGACTCGTCCACCTCGTAGGTGCCCGCCGCGGCGTCCAGCGTCCGGTCGTCCGGGTCGTACTCGCCTTCGACGACCCCGTCGGGGGTCGCGGCGCGTGCGAGTCTCATGCGCGACACCTCGTCGCTCGCGGTGATACCTCTTGTCGTTCGGTCGCGGTCGCAGACACGAAAACACCTAACACCGCCCCCCGCAATCGGGCGAGTATGTCCGACCAAGAACTCGAAGGCGCCACGGCGTTCGTGACCGGCGCCAGCCAGGGTATCGGTGAGGAGATCGCGGTCGTCCTCGCGTCCTACGGCGCGAACGTCGCGCTCGCGGCCCGCTCTGAGGGCATCTACGAGACCGCAGAGCGCATCGGCGACGACGACCGCACGCTCCCCGTCGAGACCGACGTCACCGACGAGGCGTCGGTCAGAGAGTCCATCGAGGACACGGTCGCGGAGTTCGGTGGCCTCGACATCCTCGTCAACAACGCCGGTGCCGCCGGCCCCACCAAGCCCGTCGAGGACATCGAGCGCGAGGAGTTCGAACTGATGTCGGACGTGAAGATCCACGGGCCGTTTCTCTGTATGAAGCACGCCGCCGAGCACCTCCGCGAGAGCGAGCGCGGCACCGCCGTCAACATCTCCTCGGTCGGCGGCAAGCAGCCCTATCCCAACCGGACGCCTTACGCGGCCGCCAACATGGCCATGATCGGCATGTCGCGCACCTGGGCGCACGAACTCGGCGGCGACGACGTGACGGTCAACACCATCTGTCCCGGCCCGGTGAAGGGCCCGCGCATCGAGCGGGTCATCCAGGCCCAGGCCGACGCCCGCGGCCTCTCCTTCGAGGAGACCCGCGACCGCTACTACTTCGACGACCTGGCCGTCGAGGACTTCGTCGACCCCGAGGACATCGGTGAGATGATCGCTCACCTCGCGTCCGACGCCGGCCGCCACATCACCGCCCAGGACCTCAACATCGACTCCGGGTCGGCCTGGTACTGATAGGGGTTATCGTCGCCAGCCGGAGGGTTCGGAGAGTGAAACCGTCTCGCACGTCTCGACGGAACTCAAGGAAATCTGTGAACGTCTACGAGAACCCCTATGAGACCGACTGCTCGGCGTTCGGTTCCCCTGCTAGAACGCTGTTATCGCCTCGATGGTTCTCGCTGCAAAAGTTCGAACGTCTCCGCTACAACAGTCCGAACGACGACCTCGAACGTCTCCGCTACAACAGTCCGAGTGACGACCTCGAACGTCTCCGCTACAACAGTCCGAGCGACGACCTCGAACGTCTCCGCTACAACAGTCCGAGCGACGACTCCGAAAGCCCCCGGACGCTCCGGTCGGTGCGCTCGCTGCGCTCCTCGGCCTGCGGCCTGCGGTGCTTGCATCGCGCGCCTTCCCGGAGCGTCCGGCCCCTTTCAGTCCCGCCCTCGCTCGCTGGACCGCGCCACGTCCTCCCCAGCCGATTGCGCTCCTCGCCTCGCGCTGCTCGGCTGTGGTGCTTCATCCCTCGCGCGTGCGGCCGCGAACGAGGCGCGGCCGGCACGCGCCAGGACGTCAGGAAGTCAGGACGCCGTCGGCCAAAGGCGGTGGTCGGCCGATGCGGTGGCGCGCGTGTCCGCGACCGCGTCGGCGGCCGGCCGTCGCGTGCGAGGGTCCGTGAGCGCCGCCGGGCGCGAACCCGCGGCTGGGGAGGCGCGAGGTGCGGTTCGCTGCTGTCGGGCGGGACTGAAAGGGGCCGGACGCTCCGGGAAGGCGCGCGATGCAAGCACCGC
>JBDGSA010000009.1:0-933 GCA_042217755.1 Haloglomus sp.
TGAGGTCCTCGTCGCGGATGTCGTCGGTGTACTCGGCGTCGCCCGTCAGCAGTGCGGGGTCCTCGCGGCGTTCGACGGCCGAGCCGAATATCTCGTCGGGGTCGACCTCGCTGGCGCGGATGGTCTCGACCTGTTCTGGCGTCGGCTCGCTCTCCTCGGTCGCCATCAGTCGTCACCCCCTGCGGCGCCGCCGACCTCGCCGCCCATCTCGTCGGCGGCCGTCTCGACCGCGCGGACGATGTTCTGGTAGCCGGTGCACCGACAGAGGTTCCCCTCCAGCGCGTGGCGGATCTCCTCGCTGCCGGGCGTGCAGTAGCCACACTGCAGGCCGTGTTCCTCCTGGAACCCCGCCTGAATCGGGTGGAATTCACCGTCCTCGTCGAGGCCCTCGACTGTCGTTATCTCGGAGCCGTCGGCCCGCGTCGCCAGGACGGTACAGGACTTCACCGCGTCGCCGTCCATGTGGACCGTGCAGGCGCCGCACATGCTGGTCTCGCAGCCGACGTTGGCGCCGGTGTAGCCCAGTTCGTCCCGCAGCGCGTGAATCAGTAGCGTTCGCGATTCGACCGTGAGTTCGTGCTCTGTGCCGTTTACCGTCAGTGTGATGTCGTGCTCTGTCATCGTCTGAATCCGTGTGTAGTCATCCGCCGATGCCGAGCAGCCGTTTGAGTCTCGCGAGCAGTCCCCCCGAGCTGTCCGTGCTCGCGTCACCCTCTGTCGCTCCGCTCTCTTCCACCGAGAGTTCCTGCAGCGTCTCCTGGACGTTGCTGAAGAACCGCTTGACGACCCTGTTTGCGACCGGGTTGACCATTCGCTGGCCCATCTGGGCGATGCGGCCGAAGACGTCTGCCTCCGCGTGCCACTCGATCGCGACGCCGTCATCGGTCTCCGACAGTTCCATCCAGGAACTCATCTCGAAGGAACTGTTGCCCG
>JBDGSA010000009.1:1018-3784 GCA_042217755.1 Haloglomus sp.
CGTCTATCGTGACCGTGGTCCGGAAGCTCGGGTTGACGCTCCCGACCGACAGCTCCACGATGGCGGCGTAGATGCCCCCCTCCACGAAAGCACGCTCCTCGATGGTGTCCGGATCGGCACTCAACTCCGGTTCCGCATCCGCGTGCTCTTCCCGGAGGGCGTCGAAATCGGGGTCGTCGTCCTCGACGCGAACGAGGAACTGACACCCGGGCAACGCCTCCCAGATGAGATTGGGGTCCGATAGCGCTTGCCATACCTCGTCCGTCGTCGTGTCCTCGAGTTCGAATGTGCCACTGAATTCCATAGATTCCTCCGGAGGCGTGATCCGGACACCTCCGGTCACTACATCGGAATGATACGACATAGTATTTGCGCCGCGGTACCGGATCGCACGCCCCAGGCGACTGGACGATTGGCTGGCAAGAGCCAGTGTTTCCCACGTGTGAAATTCTGTTCCGGGGCTTCACTGGCTCATGACGCGGACGTCGCCGTCGGTGCTGACACCGATCGCGATGTCGCTGACGACCCGCCGTCCCTCGACTGCCTCGCCCGCCGCCTCCTGAACGAGTTCCATCAGTTCTGGCGCGGTGTGGTTCACCTCCACGCCGTGTTCGTCGCAGGTGTCGAACACGCGCCGTGGCACGTCGTAGAGGTCCGTGTCCGGCCGGATTTCGATGTGGATCGGCGCGGCGAGGACGTCCGCGAACGTGACGGTGTTGCGCGCCTTGCGGATGTTCTCGTGGGCGCTGGCCTCGACGCTGGCCACGTTCGCCCGGGACGTCCCGAGGACCTCCGCGACGTCGGCCTGGCGAAAGCCGCGCTCGCGGAGGACGTACACCTCGGCCTGGCGTCGCGTGAGGACGTGCTGGTCGGGATCGAATCCGGCCGCTTCCAGGACCGCCTCGACGTCGACATCTTCCCGGCAGTCGGTTGCCGCCTCGTCCTCCCCGCTCATGTCCCATCCTTTCGCCCCCACCCGCAAAAACCTATCCGGCGGGCCGCCAGCAGACAGACCGTCGAGAACCCGCGGGCTGTCCACCGGCGGAAACGGGCACGAGAAACCGGCCCGGTGAGGGACTCACGTGTTCACTTCGGTGGTGTCCGGATAGCCCTCCTCCACGTCGTCGCCCTCCCCGATGTACTTCTCGTTGATGACGTAGTTTCCGTCCTCGTTCTCGACGAGGTACTCGCCGTAGTAGGGGACGCGGTTGGCGACGGTCTCGCGGAACGTCTCGCGGATCTCGGGCTTGGTCATCTCGCCCATCGAGCGGAGGTCGTCGTTGCGGTTGAGACAGCCCTTCAGGTACCCCTCGTGTGTGACGCGCACGCGGTGGCAGTTCGCGCAGAACGTCTCGTTGCCGACCGGGTCGACGATCTCGACCATCCCGCCGGTGTCGGCGTCGGCGTCGCCGCCGATCCAGTAGCGCCGGCGGTCGTGCATCTCGCGGTGTTCGATCTCCGTGGCCTGCTCGGCCAGCCAGTCGTGGACCCGGTCGATGTCGACGGCCCACTCGGGCTTGCCGACCAGCTCGGGCATGAACTCGATGAGCTGGAGCTGGAGGCCCTCGTTCTCGGCGACGTAGTCGACCATCTCCGGGACGTAGCCCGCGGTCCGCTCGAAGACGACCATGTTGAGCTTCACCGGGTCGAGGCCGGCGTCGACGGCCGCCTTCACGCCCTCGAGGACGCGCTCGTAGGCGCCGCTCTGGGTGACGCGCTTGAACGCCTCCTCGTCGAGGGCGTCCTGGGAGACGTTCACGCGCTCGAGGCCGGCGTCGACGAGGTCCTCGGCGCGGTCCGGCAGGAACGTCCCGTTGGTCGTCATCGACACCTCCATCGAGTCGGGCGTCCGCCGGATGATCTCCTCGAGGTCGTCGCGCAACATCGGCTCGCCGCCGGTGAATTTCACCGAGTCGACCCCGAACTCCTCGACGACCTCGAGGAACCGGACGACGTCGTCGGCGCTCATCTCGTGGTCGCGCGCGTCCATCGGTCCCCGCGTGTCCCCCAGGCCCTCGTTGTGACAGTAGACGCAATCGAAGTTACACCGGTCGGTGAGAGAGACGCGGACGCCGGTGACCTCTCGTCCGAACTCGTCCTCGAGCATGGCCAACAGTCGGCCCCGGACGCGCTTAAGCTTCTGGGTACACGAGGCGTTCTCGTAACTCTTTTCGGTTACCCTTCCGGGTGCGCAACCCTTATTCGACGAACGGCCCCTACGGGAGACCATGGATACCGAGGACGTTCGGGAGCTTCTGCGGGGCGTCGAGGACCCCGAGCTCGGCGACGACATCGTCTCGCTGAACCTCGTCAACAGCATCGACTGGGAGGACGAGGAGACCGTCCACATCTCGCTCGCGCTCGGCGCGCCCTACTCGCCCAGCGAGACGGCCATCGCCGACCGGGTCCGCGAGGTGCTCTCGGCCGAGGGCCTCTCCGCGGAACTCTCCGCACACATGCCGGACTCCGGGAGCGAGGTCCTCCCGAACGTGCAGAACGTCATCGCCGTCTCCTCCGGGAAGGGCGGCGTCGGCAAGAGCACCGTCTCGGTGAACCTCGCGGCCGGCCTCGCGGACCGGGGTGCCCGCGTCGGGCTCTTCGACGCCGACATCTACGGGCCGAACGTCCCGCGGATGGTCGCCGCCGACGAGCACCCCCAGGCCACCGAGGACGAGACCATCGTCCCGCCCGAGAAGTTCGGGATGAAGCTCATGAGCATGGCGTTCATGGTCGGCGAGGACGACCCCGTCATCTGGCGCGGCCCGA
>JBDGSA010000152.1:0-3456 GCA_042217755.1 Haloglomus sp.
CTCCTCGTGGTCAGGAATCTCGCCCGTCTCCTCCCAGACTTCTCGGGAGTGGTAATTGGCGACGTTCCACAGTTTGCTGGCACTCCACCCGTGACGGTCGAACGAGTCCGCGACCTGTTCGTGGTTGCGGATTTTCGCTCGATAGGTGCGGTGGACTTCCAGCATCGTGAAACGTCTGTATAATCGCTTATACTCATTTTTCTTGTAAAAGTTCGGATTGTGAACGTGGAATATCCAGCGGTGCTATCGGCGGTGGACTGTGGAATGGGTTGTCGGATTCATCCCGCGCCTAAAGGCGCGGGTATTCTCCTTGCTCTTTATAAAATCACAGCCGCCGGGGCGCGGACGCCGCAGCCGAGTCGACGACACTCCGGTCTGCGACGTGCTGTATAAATATATTGTTTTTGATATTAGAATAAAATATCGACTTTTATTCGCTAACCGAGTTTATTTTGCAAATATGGATTTTATCCGCTGGATGCGACCACGGCGACGGCTCCCTTCATCCCGAGTGACTTGTGCGGGATGCAGTGGTAGAGAGCGACGCCGGGCTCCTCGAAGGTGAACTTGTAGCTGTCTTCCTGCTTCGGGTCCCCGCTGTCGAGCTGGAAGTCGGAGTCGTTCGTCGAGACGACGTTGTGCCGGTTGCCCTTGCCAGTCCACTCCCAGTTGACGGTCGTCCCCTGCTCGACGGCGATGGCCGCCGGGCCGAAGGCGAAGAACCCCTGGTTTCCCTCGACGCCGACTTCCACCGTCGCGTCGCCGGCCGCGGCGATGGAGCCGTCGTAGTTGCTGGCCGACGGTTCGGCCGTCAGGAAGTCGTCGATGCGGGTGCGGGCCTCGCTGGGAACCTCGAGTGAGGGACCGCCGCCGTCACTGCCGCCATCGCCGCCGCCGTCACCGCCGTCGGTGTCGCCACCGTCGCCGCCGCCGGTACAGCCCGCGAGCCCGGCAGTCAGGGCCGCGCCTGTCGCCGCGAGCACGCGCCGTCTGTTTGGTCTGTTCATAACCGGAGTACGGTCCAGACACAGAAAAACGGGTCGAACCCGGAAGCGGTCCGGCGGGTGACCGCAGCCCTTGATACGCGTGGCGCCCCTCGTTCGATTCATGACCGTCTGGATCCTCGGCGACCAGTTGACCCGCGAGCACGGCCCGCTCGCGGACGTCGAGCCCGGCGACGAGCGGGTCCTCATGGTCGAGGCGCGCGCGTTCGCACGCCGACGCGCGTACCACCCGCACAAACTCGCGCTCGTGTTCTCGGCGATGCGTCACTTCCGAAACGAGTTGCGCGACGCCGGCTTCACGGTCGACTACCGTCGGGCGGAGACATTCGGCGAGGCGCTCGATGCGCACTTCGACGCCCACCCGGGCGACGACCTGGTCATGATGGCCCCGGCGGCACACGGCGCCGCCGACCGTCTCCGCTCGCTGGTCACTGCACGCGGCGGCACCCTCGACGTCGTCGCGAACGACCTGTTTCTGACCACGCCCGAGCAGTGGGAGGCGTGGATGGACGAACAGCCCTACCGCCACGAGTCGTTCTATCGGCGGGTCCGCAGCGAGACGGGCTACCTGATGGACACCGCCGAGCAGAGCGCGGAGAGCCCCGCGGCGTCGGAGGGGGGTGGCGAGCCGGTCGGCGGCGAGTGGAACTACGACGAGGAGAACCGCCAGTTCCCCGGCGAGGACTACGACCCGCCCGACCCCCCGTGGTACGAACCGGACGAGACCACCCGCGACGTGCTCGCGTGGGTCGAACGCGAGTTCGACGGCTCGTACGACACCGACCCGAAGGGCGGCGCGTGGGCCGACCCGGGCGATTTCGGCTGGCCCGTGACCCGGGCCGACGCGCTGGACGCGCTGGAGCGGTTCTGCGAGGAGCGCCTTCCGGCGTTCGGCCCCTACCAGGACGCGATGCTCGACGGCGAGTGGACCCTGAATCACGCGCTGCTGTCGGCTGCGATGAACGTCGGGCTCCTCCACCCGGCCGAGGTGGCCGAGCGCGCCATCGAGACCTGGCGTGGCGACGAGACGCCCGACGTGCCCCTGAACTCCGTCGAGGGGTTCGTCCGGCAGGTGATCGGCTGGCGGGAGTTCGTCCGACACACGTACCGGGAGGCGATGCCCGACCTCGCGGACGCCAATCAACTCGACGCCGGCGAGGACCTGCCCGAGATCTACTGGACCGGCGAGACCGACATGGCTTGTCTCGCGGACGTCGTCGACGGCGTCCGCGAGCGAGGGTACAGCCACCACATCGAGCGGCTGATGGTGCTCTCGAACTTCGCGCTGACCTACGGCGTCGAGCCCCGGCAACTGAACGAGTGGTTCCACGCCGCGTACGTCGACGCCTACCACTGGGTGACGACGCCGAACGTCGTCGAGATGGGCTCGTACGGGCACGGCGTCTTCGCCACCAAGCCGTACGCCTCGTCGGCGAACTACGTCGACCGGATGTCAGATTACTGCGCGGACTGCCCGTACGACCCCGACGCGACGACCGGCGAGGACGCCTGCCCGTTCAACGCGCTCTACTGGGACTTCCTCGGGCGCAACGAGGATCGACTCCGGTCGAACCACCGGATGGGACTGGTCTACGCACACTGGGACGACAAGGACGAGGCCGAACGGGAGGCCATCCGCGAGCGCGCGGCCGACATTCGCGACCTGGCTGAGACCGGCAATCTGTAGTCCGGAGCGAGCATCCGCGTCGGTGCTCTCGCTTCATCTCTCGTGCCACACTACGCCAGGCCGTCGAGCCGGTCCTCGGCGTTCAGTAGTGCGGTCTCGTCGTCCTCGACGACGTACCGCCAGAGGTCGCGGGCCGCCATCACGAGCACCTCCGCGTCGTCGGGAGCCACGTCACCGTCCAGTGCCTGCATTCGCTTGCAGTGCGTGGCGAGCGATTCGAGGGCGTCGCCCGCCATCGGGTCCGGGTTCTCGTCGAGGTAGTCCCGGCAGTCCGCGCGGTACTCCTCGGCCGCGTTGGCGTAGGCGAGCCCGCGGGCGGCGCGAAGCGACTCGGGGACCACCTCGGGGGCGGGGCGGTCGGCCACGTCCCCCTGCAGCAGCGAGAGCAGGTAGTACTCCTCGTCCTCGTCGATCGAGCGGCTGCGCGCGAGTTCGCTCCCGGCGTGACGGAGCTCCATGGCGGACAGGTAGCGGTCCGAGAGCGGCTGGAGCTCGCCGGCGTCGATGAACCCGTAGCCGCGGGTGAACTCCCGGGCGAGTTCGGCGGCGGTCTCGGCGACGCGCCGGAGCGGTTCGCCGTCCTCCAGTTTCTCGCGGGCCGGCGTGAGGTCCAGCGACCGCGGACTCGCCGTGTGGAGCGTCCGATCGTCTTCGACCCCGACCGACCGCAGGCTCCCACACGAGGGACACTCGACGCTCCCCGTGTCGTAGTACGCCCACCGCGTGCCGCAGTCCTTGCACTCGCGCTGGCCGCGGATCTTCATG
>JBDGSA010000150.1:0-3104 GCA_042217755.1 Haloglomus sp.
TCTTCTGTTTGTACTGCTGGAACCACTCCCGTAGCTCCCGCCGTCGCTTCTCCTTCATCTCGATGCGGTGCTCACGGTTCTTGTAGTACCAGCGTTGCTGGGGACTGATACGGTTTAGTGTAACAGTTTACCGGTGCGTCGGCCGACCGGGGCGCCGATGCGCCGGGAACGATTTACAGTAAACCGTATGAGTTCGTTCCACTCGACATCGTCCGGAGTCCGGACATCGTCGGGTTTCGTCCCTATCGAGATTCCGCCGCGCTCACCGCCATCGTACTGTTTCAGCCCGGCTCGATTTTTGGCCTTGTTCCACCCCCCGACGATACGCACGACAGTCGTCGAAGACGGGGAGATATCGAGCTCCTCGTATTCCGCCTTCGACGGCGATTCCTCCAGTCGTTCGGCGGCCTCGCGCAGCGCGTCCAGACACTCCTCCGGCGTCGTCGCCACGGGAGTCGTGGCTTCGCTACCAGAAATAAATCTCAGCGAACCACCGCGAAAGTAGAACCGCTGTTCAGCTTCAGCCCTACTCCGCCCGCGCGAACGCCAGTTGCCCGGAGATGTTCTCGATGTAGATGTCCACGACGTCGCCCTCCTGGGTGCCGGGGACGAAGATGGTGAATTCGCCGCGCTTCGCGACGCCGTCGCCCTTGCGGCCCGTGTCGGTGATCTCGACGGTGTATCGGCCGCCCTTCTCGACGGCGTCTGTCTGCTGCTGGGCCGTGGAGCGGCGCTTCGAGACCGGGCGGAAGGCCCCGCAGGCGTCACAGCGAAGCATCTGGGTGCCGCTTTCGGTGACCAGTCGGGTGTCCGGGAGCCCACACTCCGAGCAGCGGACGTACTCCTCGATGTAGTCGGTGACGGCTGCGTCGAAGTCGTCGCCGTCGAAGCGGCCGTTGTACCGGCCGACGCCCTCGCTGAGCTGCCCGGCCGTCGCGAGCGCACGCTGGACGAACGAGTGGACGTGGTCGACCTCGCGGTTGAGTGCGTCGGCGACGGCGTCGAGATTCGTAAAGCGGGTGAAGGCGCCGTCTGCCTGCGCCTCAGGGTTGGGAACAGAGAGGCGCGAGCCTTCGGCGCTCCGCTCGGGGAGTGCGTCGAGCGCTCGCGTGAGTGAGGAATTGTAGTCCATGAACGAGTAACTCCGCGAGTACGTATACGCGTTCCGTGTCCGGACGTGTCGCGGTGTCGCGGTGTCGCGGTGTCGCGGTCTGGAGGTGTCGCGGTGTCGCGGTCTGGACGTGCTGGGGTATTGCGGTCGGGGATGTCGAACATCACGGCCGGGAGTATCGGGATCTCAGGGAGCGATGGTCGCCGCCGGTCGCCGGCTCGCGCACGCGAACGATTAATCCGACGGGCCCGTCGACCGGACGGTATGACCGACGATTCCGTCCCCGCCGATGCCGCGGACGACGACACTCCGGCCGAATCCACGGCCGAACGGTCGGGGGACACCCCGACCGACCGGGAGGTGGCGTGCTTCGAGGCGGGCGTGAAGTTCGGCTCGCTCTACCACCAGTTCGCCGGGACGCCGCTCTCCCCGGACAGCGCCGAGGCGCTGGCCCGGGCGATGGAACGGAGCATCGAGAATCAGCCCTACTGCGAGGAAGTCGTCGTCGAGACGCGCGAGGAGGAACTCGCCGCGGCGCTGGCCGACGGCCCCGCGGACTACACCGAGTGGACCGGTCGGTTCGCCGAGGTCCGGATGCGAATCGAGTACGGAGGGGTCACCGTCCGCACCGAGATGGCGATAGACGACGGCTACCCGCTGATGTCGGTCGAATCGGTCGAGGAGTGAGTAGTCGAGGCGGTCGAGGAGTGAGTGGTCGAGGCGAGAATCGAACGGGGACAGAGACCATCAGCGTTGCTCGTTCGCGTCCCCGTCGCCTTCGTCCTCATCGCCGTCCTCGCTGCGCTCCTCGGAGAGGTGCTCCCAGACCTCCATGCAGCCGCTGCCGTCTTCGACGCCGTCGAGGTGGGCCGTGTCCGCGTCTCCCTCCCGCTCGTCGCCGGCGTCGTCTCCCTTTCCCCCCGCGTCGCCTCCCTGCTCGTCCGCGTCATCGGTGGAAGATGCCATCGGTCGTCGCAACCGCCAGTAGGCGCCCCTGTTATATAAGCCCACCCCGACGCCGTCAGGTGATTTTCGACGCCGATAGCGGCAACAATGTCTCGTTTTTCGTTCGGGAGAATCCCGCTTGTCCCGTCGACGTCTCGTGGTCATCCCTGGAGAGGCTGTCAACGGATTCGGTGAGACTATGTGACCTGTCAGAGGCGCGGCGTCGGCGTCGAACGTGCTCTTCGACGCCGGTACAACGTCGCCCATCGTCCGATTCTTCGTCACAGCTACACGCAATTACTGCAGGTTTCGGCCGGAGGTGACATACCTGACCGGGAGGCGCAGGTAGACCCGTCCTGACGAAAGTGTGTGGTGTGTAGTCATGACTCGCAGTATCACTGACGAGCGCCTCGGCGCGCGGGACGGGGGGCGCACATGAACACGGTCGAGCGGTGGAAGCAGGAGAAACACCCGCTCGACGTCATCGAGGACGTAAAGGAGTACGCGGCGGGCGGGTTGACGTTCGACGAGATCGAGGAGCGAGCGGGCGACGGCGAGTGGGAGCGGCTGAAGTGGGCTGGCCTCTATGCCCACGGCCAGCATCGGGGCTACTTCATGCTCCGGACGAAGGTTCCCGGTGGCCATCTCACACCCGAGCAGGCAGAGGTCATCGGCGAGGTGGCCGAGGAGTTCGCTACCGCGCCCGACGAGTTCGGGGGCAGCGACCAGAACGCCATCTGGGGCGACGCCTTCCTCGACATCACGACGCGGCAGGACATCCAGATGCACTGGATCGAGATCGAGGACGTGCCGGAGATCTGGCGCCGATACGACGAGGTCGGTCTCACTACGATACAGGGCTGTGGCGATTCGGCGCGGAACGTGCTGGGCTGTCCGGCGGCCGGGCTCGACGACCACGAGGCCTTCGACGCCCAGCCCGTCGTCGACGCCGTCTCCGAGTTCTTCACGGAGAACCGGGAGTACGCCAACCTTCCGCGGAAGTTCAAGATGACCATCACGGGCTGTCGCGAGGACTGCGCGCAGTCCC